>NZ_NOXS01000031.1 GCF_002251735.1 Elstera cyanobacteriorum
GCTCATAACCTGAAGGCCGCAGGTTCAAATCCTGCCCCCGCAACCAACCTTTAAATCATTGATATAAAACAGATAATCTCAGTTTCTGCGCTGTAGAGCGAGACCTGACCAAAAGCCAAAAACAGTTAAACGGTCCATCCCCTATCCATCAAACAAAAAATCTCTGCGGCCAAACTCGCCTAGCCTTTCCCAGCCTTTCTGGTAATGACGTGATGTCGTGGACGGCCCCTTCAGCAGCTTAGGTGTGCAATGATGTGGCCGTTGAGCCACGTCTAGGAGTCGATTGATCTGCCTTGCGCAATTTCCTCCAATTTGAAGTAGAGTCCGGTCCCTTAAGAGGACGGGCTTATGAAGCGCAGCAGGTTCAGCGAAGAGCAGATTATCGGCATTCTGAAGGAACAGGAGGCCGGGGCGGTTACGGCGGATGTGTGCCGCCGTCATGGGATATCGAACGCGACTTTTTACAAATGGAAAGCCAAGTATGGCAGCCTTGAGGTTTCGGAGGCGCGTCGGCTGAAGGCGCTTGAGGACGAAAACGCCCGTCTGAAGAATCTTTTGGCGGAATCGATGCAGAATGGGTACAGCGAGAGTTTGGCTTACGCCGACCTGCGGCTCAACGGCCGAATGCGGGACGAGTTGCTCAATGAAACTCTGTTCACCAGCATACCTCAAGCGCGGGCCGTCATTGCCGCCTGGGTTGCTGATGATAACATCGTCCAACCACATTCGGCATTGGGATACCAGACACCAGCAGCGCACGCGGCCAAACTCAAAGCAATAGGGCCAGTCTCTCCGCCCCTTCCGGGACTGTCAGGAACTCCGTGTATGGGCGTGCGGTTTACCCTCGCTTAGGCCCCTGCGGCCTGGAAGCGATCCGCGAAGAGAATGGCGAACTGGCTTTTGGCCATTCCCCACTCCCGCGCGGGCATTTTCCACTCCTTTTCGGATCGGTTCAAGACCAGAAACAGCAACTTTAGCGCGGCCTCGTCCGTCGGGAAGTGGCCCCTGGCGCGAACCGCCCGGCGCAATTTGGAATTCAAAGTCTCAATGGCATTCGTCGTGTAGATGATCCGCCGGACATCCTTGGGGAAGGCAAAGAACGGAATGACCTCAGCCCAGGCGCGCCGCCAGATCTGACTGATCGCCGGGTATTTCCGGCCCCATGGGCTGGCCTCGAAGGCCGTCAGTGCCGCGTCGGCCGCCGTGTCGTCCAGCGCCGCATAGATCGCCTTCAACGCACGGGCGAGGTCCTTGCGGTCCTTCCAGGACGCAAAATCCAGCGAATTACGCATCAGATGGACGATGCAGGTTTGCACAAACGCCTCTGGAAAGACGGCGTTGATCGCGTCCGGAAAGCCCTTCAGGCCGTCGACAACGGCGATCAGGATATCCTCGACCCCGCGGTTCTTGAGGTCGTTCATGATGCGGAGCCAGAATTGGGCTCCCTCGTTGGTCTCGATCCAGAGCCCGAGGATTTCCTTGGTTCCGTCGCCACGGACCCCGAGCGCCACATGCACCACCTTGTTGCGGACATGGCCTTCATCGCGAATTTTGACGCGAAGAGCATCAAAGAAAACAAGAGGATAGACCGGCTCCAGCGGCCGTGCCTGCCATGCCGCGATCTCGTCCAGCACCGCATCCGTCATCGCCGAAATTAGGTCCGGCGATACATCGACGCCGTATGATTCCTGCACGTGGCCGACGATCTCGCGGGTGCTCATGCCCCGCGCGTACATCGAGATGATCTTGTCGTCGAAGCCGGGGAGCCGCCGCTGATATTTGGCCAGAAGCTGAGGATCGAAGCGCGATTCCCGGTCACGGGGAATGGCCAGTTCCATCGAGCCGCTGTCGGTCAACACCGTCTTCTTGCCTTAGCCATTGCGGCTGTTGCCAGCGCCGCCATCACCCGCCAGACGATGGTCCATCTCCGCGTTCAGCGCCCGCTCGGCCAGCGCTTTCTTCAACTGGTCAAGCAAGCCGTTGCTGTCAAACGCTGATTTCGCATCCGTGCCTGCAAGCAATTGATCCAAAACTGCGTCCGGGATAACCGGGTCTTTCCGTCGTGCCATGGGTGCTCTCCTTAATACCCACTATGCACGCCCGTACACGAAATTCCTGACAGTCCCCGTTGCTGAGCATCGAGGACGAGGCGATCATTGTTGCCTTCCGCCAGCACACCCTGCTGCCGCTCGACGACTTTCTCTACGCCCTACAGGCGACGATCCCCCACCTGACACGCTCGTCCCTGCATCGTTGCCTGCAACGGCATGGGATCAGCCGACTACCGGAGGTGGCTGGAGACAAGGAGCCGAAGCGCAAGTTCAAGACCTACCCGATTGGCTACTTTTTTATCGACATCGCCGAGGTGCAGACCGCCGAGGCAAGCTACGGCTGTTCGTGGCGATCGACCGAACCAGCAAGTTCGCTTTTGTCGAACTACACCTGAAGGCTGGCAAGATGATCGCCGCCCAGTTCCTGCGCAACCTGATCGCTGCCGTGCCTTATGCCATCCACACCGTGCTCACCGATAATGGCATCCGGTTCACCAACTTGGCGCACCACCAATACGCCTTCCACCATATCTTCGACCGGGTCTGCGATGAGCACGACATCGAACACCGGCTCACCAAGATTAAGCATCCCTAGACCAACAGTCAGGTCGAGCGCATGAACCACATGATCAAGGAGGCCATCGTTAAGCGCTTTCATTATTACAGCCATGCCCAGCTGACAGCGCACCTTCATACCTTCGTCGACGCCTATAATTATGGTCGCCGACTGAAGACCCTGCGCGGCCTAACGCCCTACGAGTACATCTGTAGAATCTGGGAAACTGAACCAGAACGGTTTAAACTCAATCCGCACCATCAAATGCCGGGACTAAACACCTAGTCTCTATCCGGTACGGGTCATCTGCAACGAGCTTCGGGCGCGCGGCATCTATCACGGCGACATTCTCATCGCCAATGCAGCTGATGAGCCGGTGCTTGGGAGGGTGTGCGTTGCCTTCTTGCAGGGCGAAGTCATTCTCGCCACGCTTATTCGAGACGACGAGACTTGGTGGCTGAAGCCCGCATCGCGCGCCGGTCCACGTCACCGACGACGTGGAAATCTGGGCCATGATCAACAGCTTGGTGCGGCTTTCGCCTTGATCGACGGCAATAGCTTTTATTGCTCCTGCGAGCGGGCGTTTGACCCGAGGCTGCGGACGGTCCCGGTTGTGGTCCTCTCGAACAGCAACGGTTGCGTTATTGCCCAAGAAATTCTTAAGCGTATTCTGGAGTGGATCGAAATAAATTCATTTTCGAGATTGTATTTTCTTTTAATAATTTCAGTATTTTTTCATTAATATTTGGAGATTCCTATTATAAGGTCGTTCTGAGAATAATATATAGTTATTTATAAAATAAAATTATTATAAATGCAATTGCTAAAATTAAACTTGTCATTTTCCAGAAAAACTCGGGATTTCTATTAAGGAGCGGATCAAAGCGAGTCTCTGACCAATCCGGGTTAGGAAAGCGCAGAGCATGAATAAACTCGGATATATCGTCAAACCGTTGAGCAGGGTTTATCGAAACGGCTTTTGCCAGGGTTGTATCGATCCAGGGTGGAAGACTGCTTCGGTCTTTCAGGAGAGACCGATACGCAAGACGCCTTTGCTGTCGGTGGTTTCGTGCACCGGAAACTTGAGTACCATAAGGTAAACGACCACAGAGCATTTGGTAGGTGATTACCCCTAAAGAGTAAATATCAGAGCGTTCTGTTCCGGCGTAACCCAAAAAATACTCGGGCGCAGCATATTGTAGCGTTCCTAATACTTGCTCCGTTGCGGTGGTAGAATATTCTTCTATGCCAAAAATATGTGCCGCGCCGAAATCAATAATCTTTGCTGTGCCGCTTGCATCGATAATGATATTTTCCGGCCTCAGATCTTGGTGAAGCATTTCTTTCCGGTGAAAAGCGCGCAGCCCTTTACCGATCTGTTCGACTAGTCCGCGTACGGTCTCAAGATCGGGCGCAGGATGGTCGATCATCCATTGCGCTAGCGTTTGACCGTCAATAAATTCGGTCACCGTATATAGAAAGGCTCGTGCGCGATTGGCGGGGTCGGCTTGCAGAACATGTGGGCTGTTAAGGCGGCGGGCGATCCATTCCTCCATCGCAAACCGCTGAAGATAGGCCGTATCGCCGCGCTGATCGATCGAGGGGATTTTCAGCGCTACCCGTGCCCCGCTCTCAATATCCGTCGCCAAATAAAGATGGCTACGGCTCGAGGCATAGATTTGTCGTTCGATCCGGTAGCCATCGAAAATTTGCCGCGCTTCCAGCAG
The DNA here is from genome assembly GCF_002251735.1 of Elstera cyanobacteriorum. Taxonomy (NCBI): domain Bacteria; kingdom Pseudomonadati; phylum Pseudomonadota; class Alphaproteobacteria; order Rhodospirillales; family Rhodospirillaceae; genus Elstera; species Elstera cyanobacteriorum. Next base: position 4,335 of record NZ_NOXS01000031.1, read on the forward strand.
AGGCGGTAAAGGGAGGTCGGTCGCTTTCAGGACCGCCTCCTCGCGCTGCGGGTCGGGCAAAGCGTCGATCCGCACAATCTGAAGCGTCAAATTATCCTGGCTGCCGTTCGCCAATGCAGTTGCGACGATTGAACGCGCGGCGGTATCGAGATCATCGGGGCTGGCATCCAGATGGACGGCGATCTCCTTGCCCGTCACATGCTCATAGACCCCATCGGTGGCGAGAAAAAAAAGATCGCCCACGGCCAGGGGCACGGCACGATAATCGATTTCGACATCCCGGCCCCCACCTAAGGCGCGCGCCAAGTAAGATTGGTCGGCGGACACCCGCAATCGATGATCTTCGGTCAATTGTTCGAGCGTCGATCCCGCGACCCGGTAGATGCGGCTATCGCCCACATGGAAAAGGTGGGCCGTTGTCGATTTGAGGATCATGGCCGAAAAGGTGCAGACATAGCCCTTGTCCCGATCAAACCGCGCGTCACTGCGCCGGGTTTCGGCGTAAAGCCAAGCATTCGTGGCGGCAATGACCTTTGAGGCGGAGGTTTTAACCGACCAAGTATCGGCGGTGCAGTAATAGTCGGTCAAAAAACTTTTTACGGCGGTTTCACTGGCAATCTGACTGACCGCGCTGGAACTGATCCCGTCGGCGATAGCTAATGCCGTTCCCTTGCGAAGGGTCGCTGGGTCGCCGGGGAGAATCGCCCCGTGGAAATCCTGATTGATCGGCTTTACCCCGGCCTCCGACCATTGCCCGATTGAGATGCGCAGTTTGCCTGTCATAGCTGGCTCGGCGATCGGCAGCCCCGTGCGAACACGGGGCCGTCTGGGTAGTGAACGAGATAGGGCGCGGAGGCGCTTACCCGATCCGGCGTTTCGGGGCGGTTTTCACATGGGTGGAATAGAGTGTTAGCCCGACAAAGGTTATCCCCCCGACCAAATTCCCAACGACTGTGGGGATTTCGTTCCAGATCATATAGTCGTAGAGCGAGAAATTCCCGCCCAGCATTAGGCCCGACGGGAACAGATACATGTTCACGATCGAATGCTCGAACCCCATATAGAAGAACAGCATGATCGGCATCCACATCGCCAAGATCTTGCCCGTGACGGAGGTGGACATGATTGCTGCTACCACGCCGGTCGAAACCATCCAGTTGCACAGAACACCCCGAATGAATAGGGTCAGCATCCCCTGCGCGCCATGATCGGCATAACCTACCGTGCGACCTTCGCCGATATGACCGATTGCCTTGCCGACCGCGTTCGGTTCGGTTGTGAAACCATACGTGAAGACAATCGCCATCATCGCGGCGACGGTAAGGGCACCGGCAAAATTGCCGAAAAAGACAATCGTCCAATTGCGCAGCATGCCGCCGACGGTGCAGCCGGCCCTTTTATCGATCACCGCCAGCGGCACCAAGGTGAAAACGCCGGTCAAGAGATCAAAGCCGAGTAGATACAAAAGGCAGAAGCCAACCGGAAACAGGATCGCCCCCGCTAAGGGCTGACCGGTTTGTACGTTGATCGTAACCGCAAAGCAGGCCGCCAGAGCCAGAATCGCTCCCGCCATATAGGCGCGGATGAACGTATCGCGGGTGGACATAAAGATTTTTGATTCGCCCGCGTCAACCATTTTGGTGACGAATTCGGACGGTGCGAGATATGCCATTGCTGCCTCAAGTCAGTCAGGGTTGGAAAGCGGGGGACGGCACCGGTCACGGGGCCGCCGCAACCCCCATGTCGATGAAAACGCGGTCGTTTTCGACCTTGATCGGAAAACTGCGCGCGCAGCCTTGGTCCGCGCCGGTGGCCGCACCGCTCTCAAGATCGATGATCCAATTGTGCAGCGGGCAGGCCACTTTTCGACCGTGCACGATCCCGTCCGACAAAGGCCCCCCCTTGTGCGGGCAGCGGTTTTCGAGTGCGAAAACCTCGTCGTTGGCGGTACGGAAAACGGCGATTTCACGGCGCGGCAGGCTAACGGTGCGCGCCCCGCGTTTGGGAATCGCCTGGATTGGCCCCAGGTCGAACCAATAATCGGTTTCGTGCGTCATGATCTTAATCCTGAAGGGCGGGCAGCGGGACGGCGTTTAACTTCAGCAGCGGGGTAAATTCGTGCAGTTCCTGCCCCGCCACACGCTCGGCCCAAGGGTCTTTACGCACGGCGCGTTGCGAGGTCAGGAAACGGTCGTAGAGGGCTCTACGCTCGCCGAGATCGTCCATGATGGTTTTGCGGACCGTCTCTAGCCCTACTGTCTCGACCCACTTATAAAGGCGATCAAGGTAGACGGCCTGTTCACGATAGGCTTGCAGAACGGCTGCACAGACCTCCAGCGCTTCTTCTTCGGTGTCGACATGCCCTAGCAAATCGGTTGCCCGCACATGGAGGCCGGCGGCCCCAGCGATGTGAATATCGTAACCAGAATCGACGCAGATCACGCCAATGTCCTTCACGGTTGCTTCCGCGCAGTTGCGAGGACAGCCAGACACCGCTAGTTTCACCTTCGCAGGCGTCCAAGACCCGCACATCAACCGCTCCAGCTTTACGCCCAGGCCAGTGCTATCCTGAGTGCCGAAACGACACCATTCCTTCCCGACGCAGGTTTTTACGGTGCGCAGTCCCTTGGCATAGGCTTGGCCCGACACCATTCCGGCGGCATTCAACTGCGCCCAAACGGCGGGCAGATCTTCCTTGCGCACTCCCAGCAGATCGATGCGCTGGCCCCCGGTTACTTTGACCACGGGGATTTTGAAGCGGTCAGCGACATCGGCGATGGCGCGCAATTCGTCTGGAGTGGTTAGCCCGCCCCACATGCGCGGCACGACGGAAAAAGTTCCGTCCTTCTGAATATTGGCGTGAACCCGTTCGTTAATGTAGCGCGATTGCGGATCGTCCCGATAGTCGCCCGGCCAGGCGGCCAACAGGTAGTAGTTTAAGGCGGGTCGGCAGGACGGACAGCCGCAGGAGGTTTTCCAGCCCAATTCCTGCATTACCGCCGGAACAGACTTGAGGCCCTTGGTCCCGATGAAACCCCGCACTTCGTCGTGCGTCAGGTCGGTGCATTTACACATCGGCTTACGACCGCCACCGGGGTAACCTGCCCCTAAGGTGGCCGCCAAAAGTGCTTCCACCTTGCCGGTACATTGTCCGCAGGAAGCCGAGGCCTTGGTCACGCTGCGCACCGAATCCAGCGTCGTCAACCCCTGCGCGGTAATAGCTTCGACAATCCGGCCTTTGCGGACGCCATTGCAGCCGCAAATTTCCGCATCATCGGACAAGGCGGCGACGGCGGCGACCGGATCAAGCGTAGCGCCGCCTTGAAACGCCTGACCGAAGATCAGCGTTTCGCGCATCTCAGCTACGTCGGCTTGGCTGCGGATCAGATCGAAGTACCAAGGCCCGTCGCCGGTATCGCCGTAAAGTACCGCCCCGACGATCTGGCCGCTCCGCAGAATAACACGTTTGTAAATGCCGCGCGCAGGGTCGCGCAGGACAACTTCATCATTCTCGTCACCTTCTGAAAAATCACCGGCGGAGAACAGGTCGACGCCGGTGACTTTCAGCTTGGTTGCCGTGACAGAGCCGCTGTAACCTAGCGTTGATTCATTAGCCAAGGTCGCTGCCAGAACTTTAGCCATTTCGTACAGCGGGGCGACTAACCCGTAACACTGACCGCGGTGTTCAACGCATTCGCCGACGGCATAAATGTCTGGATCGTCGGTGCGCAACATGTCGTCGACGATAACCCCGCGCTTCACAGCAAGCCCTGCAGAGCGTGCTAGGGTGGCATTGGGGCGGATCCCAACGGCCATGACGACCAGATCGGCGTCCAGCACCCGGCCATCGGCTAATTGCACCCCGGTGACGCCGGATTCGCCCAGAATTGCGCTGGTATTGGCGCTGGTTAAGACTTGGATGCCCCGGCGCTCGATGGCTTTTTGCAGTAGATAGGCGGCGTTTTGATCCAACTGCCGTTCCATCAAGATTGGCATCAGATGCACAACAGTGGTTTCCATCCCGCGCAAAGCGAGGCCAGCCGCTGCCTCCAGCCCCAGTAGACCACCACCGATGACCACGGCCTTGCCGCCGCGTTCTGCCGCTAAGAGCATTTTCTCGACATCATCAAGGTCACGGTAGGTGACAACGCCCGGCAGATCATTGCCTGGCACGGGAATGACGAAGGGGTCGGAGCCCGTGGCCAAGACCAGCGTGTCGTAAATTAGCTGCGCGCCAGAACTGGCGGTGACGGTTTTTGCGGTGCGGTCGATGGCGATAATCTTATCGCCCCGGCGCAGATCAATACGGTGGCGCATATACCATGCGTCGTCATGAATTATAATGTCGGTGTAGGCTTTTTCGCCGGATAGCACCGGCGACAGCATGATGCGGTCGTAATTGACACGCGGCTCTGCCCCAAAAATCGTGACGTCGAACCCATCCGGCACGCGCGCAAACAGCTCTTCCAGCATCCGCCCTGCCGCCATACCGTTACCGACGACGATCAGTTTGCGCCGGATTGGCGAATTACCCTGCGACATTCTTCCTCCCAAAGCCCGGTGTGGTGCCGGTAGCGTGGCGGAAGGCGTGCCCAATCAGGGGGATCGAAACGAAACCCGCACTACGCACCGCTGTCGCGGCGCATAAGAGCACTGCCTTCATCCCCAATCGTCGTTGATCGAGCTACTGGCAAACGGTCTTCGTTGACCCGAGCCGCCTAGCAGCAGTTTTCGTGCCAATGGTGAAGAGGAGCGCAAACCGCCTAATTCTGCGGCGGAGATGCCTGTTTCTGCGGCGACACTTTGTCTTTTGCCCTGATAATGAGCTTCAGCAGCAAAAAAAATAGCCATTTCCGTTTGGGAGCGGAAAAAGACTAATTCTTTGCGTTGGCGCAAAGGGAGCTCGATTTAGCTACATATAGTGTTTTTACGGAGAACATGGTCTACCCCTAGAAACGCCATTCCCCTCGGAGGAGGCTGTAATGCCTGATGGAACCCCGCCTTTGAATGGGCGCTTTGCGCCGCGGTCTTTATGGATTGATGCCCGGCAAACGGTCGAAGAATATATTCTGGGGCAGGATTGGCGTATCAACGCCAATGCCAATACCTGCTACAGCAATGCCGGGCTGATTAATAATGCGGCAGGCAAGATCATCGCGACCTATTGGCTCGAGACGGTCTATGCGCCGGAGGAAAGCCGCGCCCATCGACAGGCAGATTTCCATATCCATGATCTCGATTGCCTGACCGGCTATTGCGCGGGCTGGAGCTTGCGGGCGCTGCTGGACGAAGGGTTCAACGGTGTCCCCGGCAAGGTGGCCAGCCGCCCGCCCCGGCATTTCCGCGAAGCTCTGGGGCAGATGGCCAATTTCCTCGGTATCCTTCAGTCGGAATGGGCGGGGGCGCAGGCGTTCAGTTCTTTCGATACCTATCTGGCTCCTTATGTCTTCAAGGACCGATTGCCGGTTGCCGAGATCAAGAAGGCAATCCGCAGTTTCGTCTATAACCTCAACGTTCCGGCGCGCTGGGGGCAAAGCCCCTTTACGAACATTACGCTGGATCTAACCGTCCCGCCCGATTTGCGCGACAATTTTCCGACCGCTGCGGGCCGCCCATTGTTCGAGGGGGTGGTGGACGCCGGTCTATTGTGCGAAGCCCAGGCGCGCGGCGCGGCGAGCTTGGTCGACCTCACCTACCGGCATTTCGCCCCGGAAATGCAGCAGATTGCAATTGCTTATTACGAGGTGATGACTGAGGGCGATGCCCACGGCCAGCCCTTCACCTTTCCGATCCCAACGGTGAATATTTTGGAGGATTTCGACTGGGACAGCCCGGTGGCCGACGCGATTTTCAAGAATACCGCGAAAATAGGGTCCTCCTACTTCCAGAATTTCGTTGGCAGCCAGTATCTGAGCGGTGAAGACGGTGCGCGGGTGCGCAACCCCGATGCGTATGAACCCCATGCTGTGCGTAGCATGTGCTGCCGCTTGCAACTCGATTTGCGCGAACTCCTCAAGCGTGGCAACGGCTTGTTTGGCTCGGCAGAAATGACCGGCTCGATCGGTGTCGTCACGCTCAATATGGCCCGGCTGGGCTATCGCTTTCCCGGCGACGAAGCCGGGCTGACCGCCGAAATGCTGCGGTTGATGGATCTGGCCCGCGATACGCTGGAAAAGAAACGCGCCTTCGTGACCGAGATGTTCGGGCGCGGCCTCTATCCTTATACCAAGCGCTATCTGCGTGATTTTCGGAACCACTTCAGCACGATCGGCGTCAACGGCATGAACGAGATGGTGCGGAATTTCACTGCCGACGCTCATGATATTGCCGATCCGCGCGGTGTTGCGCTCTGTCTGCGGCTGCTGGACGCAATGCGCGAGCGGTTAAAACGCTATCAGACCGAAACCGGAAATCTCTACAATCTCGAAGCTACCCCGGCGGAAGGCACCACCTATCGTTTTGCCAAGGAAGACGCGAAATATTGTCCGGGCATTCTGCAAGCCGGGGAGGGGGAAAACATCTACTACACCAACTCCAGCCAACTGCCGGTTGGCTATACCGACGATCCCTTTGAAGCCCTGGCGCATCAGGATGATTTGCAGGGTAAATATACCGGCGGCACGGTGCTGCATCTTTATATGGATGAACGGCTGTCGTCTGGGGTGGCGTGTAAGCGGTTGGTACGCCGGGTGCTCGAAACTCACCGCTTGCCGTATATCACCGTCACGCCGGTTTTCTCGGTCTGTGAAACCCACGGGTACCTACGCGGCGAACAGCCCGAGTGCCCGCACTGTGGGGCGGAAACCTTGGTTTGGACGCGGGTGATGGGCTATCACCGTCCAGTGTCCAGTTTCAATCTGGGCAAAAAGGGTGAACACCGTGGCCGCCAGCATTTCCGCGAAGCGCGGGCGGTGCTGGTCTGACCGATGTTGCGCCTGCCGGTTGCAGCCTTACAGCCCTTTACCGCGCTCGATTTTCCGGGACGTCTGGCCTGCATTCTGTTTTTCGCGGGTTGCCCACTGCGTTGCGGCTATTGCCATAATCCCGATATCGTTACCGGGCGCGGGCGGCTGAGTGTTGCGGTGATCGAAGCCTTTCTGGAAAAACGCCGGGGATTGATCGATGGCCTAGTGTTGTCGGGTGGCGAGGCGGCGCTATGGCCGGAAGCAGAAACGCTGGCGGCTGCAGCCCAGGCGCGGGGTTATGCTGTGAAGCTCGATACGGCGGGCACTCGACCGGATAGGCTGGCGCGGCTGTTGGCCGACGGGCGTCTTCAAGCCCTCGCACTCGATGCCAAAGCGCCGGAGGTGCGGTTTGCGGCGGTAACGGGGCGGGCGGCCTGGGGACGGTTTTGCGACAGCCTCGCCCTGACCGTCGCGGCAGAATCCCTTGCCTATCGGGAGATCCGCACGACGATCCACCCGGCGCTATTGTCGGCAGGCGACCTTAAGGCCTTGCGCGATACCCTTGCCGCCGCCGGGTGGGGTGGGCCGTGGTACTTGCAGGAAGCGCGCACGGAGGGACCGATGTTGGTCCCGTTGCCCAGTTTTGTGGACTTCCCGGATTTGGATCGGGTCGCAGTCGGCGCACCGTTTCCGATTATCTTGCGCCAGCGCGACGGGCGGGAGCGGGCTTTAACAGGTTAACCGCCCGTTGCGGCCAGCGAGGGGAGCGTGCCGAAATCGCCCTCCGCCTGATAATGCCGGTCGCGCTTCAGGGTAAGCAGATTCGTTAGGGTGGTTTGCAGCGCACCGATTTGAGTATCGTCCTGCAAGAGCGGGCGCAGGTCATGCCCGCCGCTACCGAATAGACAGAGATGTAGAAGGCCGCGCGCCGAGACGCGCAACCGATTGCAGCTAGCGCAAAAATCTTTGGCATAGGGGGCGATGATGCCGATCCGGCCCCGGCTATCGGGATGCATGAATTCCTGCGCCGGTCCGGCCCCCTCCACCCGCGGCAGCGGATGCCAGCCCCGCGCCGTCAGCCGGTCGATCACCCGATGCGCCGGAAGATGCTGGTCGGCAAAATAATCGGCATTGTCACGGGTGCGCATCAGCTCGATGAAGCGTAACGACAGGTCCCTGTCGGCGACGAAATCGATAAAGTCATCCACCGCATCGCCGTTCAGGCCGCGCAGCAACACCGTATTGATCTTCACGGCGCTAAAGCCTAAGCGGCGGCAAGCTTCTACCCCTGCCAGCACCTCGACCAGCCGGTCATGGCCTGTGATGAGGCGGAACCGCGCCCGATCCAACGAATCGATACTGACATTGATCGCCTGTAACCCGGCGTCGAACCAGGATTCGGCGCGCTCCGCCAAACGATAGCCGTTGGTGGTCAGTGCAATGCGGCGAATACCCGGGACGGCGGCGGTTGTCCGGATAATTTCTGTCAGGTCACGGCGCACACTGGGCTCGCCACCCGTCAGGCGGATTTTCCAGGTGCCCAGCCCGGCGAAGGCGCGCACGAGGCGCAGGATTTCCGCCCCGGTCAAAAACCGTTCAGTTCCCGTGGGCTGCCACCCGTTCGGTAGGCAGTAGGAGCAGCGGAAATTACACACATCGGTTACGGATAAGCGCAGATAGGGGAAAGTTCGACCGAAACGGTCAGCCAGCGGCGGCAGGATCACAGGGGAAACTCCTTTCCAAGCGCGGGAGGCCAGGGCGTTTCCACCCCCGGCCCTGGCCGGAAGGCCCTAGGACATGGTCCCTTAGGCGGTTCCAGCTCGGAGCGATAGGGAAGCTACAATAAGGAGTGTCTAGAGGGTGTCTTTGATCGAGGTCAATTTATCCTGATCTTTGGATCAGGCCCTAAGCAGGCTGCTCAGCCCATGGTCGTAAGCCCTCCCTAAATCGTCGGATCGTCGATGGTGGACGTTGGTTTGGCCAAGGTGCGTAGGGCCGCAAGATCTCCGATCTCAATCTCCGGCCCCTTCACCCGCACCTGATAGGGCAGAAGCGCAGCAAAACTGCGCGACAGAATTTCTGGGGCCATACCAAGACGTGATGCCAGCACCTTCTTATCGAAAGGTAGGGTGATACGGGATGCCCCGCCGCTTTCTGCCTGATGAGCGATCAGCCAATTCGCTAGACGTTCAAGATTTGAGCGTAGCTTCTGATTTTTCAATTCGCGCACAACGCCGCGATAGGCCAAAGCTAGTTCGACGGCTAAGGAGCGGGCGAAGATAGCGTCTTCCGCGAAGTAACGTCGCACCAGTTCTGCCGGGATCATTAGAACGCGGGCGGCGGACAGGGCACGTGCCGATTTCAGATAAACCCTGTCTAGCAGCACGGCGGCAACGATGAAACTTTGCCCCGGCTCCAGCACTGCCACAGTGGTTTCCCGGTCACGATAGGCAGAAAACACCTCCACTTGACCCGAGACAACGACATGTAAAAAATCCGGGGGGTCACCTTCCCGCACAAGCTCCACATGGGCGGGAAAGCGCTGTAAAAACGATGCCCGTAGCATGATGTCTACATGCTCGTCGGGGACATTCTTGAACAGCGCCAGTAGGCGCATTTCATCGATCTCTTCAGCGCGCATCATTCCCTCCAATTGTCAAAAGATAGCTCCGTACTGCAATTTAATCCTTGATAGAAGTCAAATTATAAATTGCCTTTGTCGAGTGCGAAGCTGCAGTGCGCTTAGATGGAGTTGATCTTTATCGAAAATGGTCTTGAAAGCATAAGTTGAAACCCGGGATTGATTTAGCTCAAGGGAGGGTGAGGCGGAGAAGCAGATATCTGGGCTGTCTTTAGTACCACCTTTTTCAAAGGGGGCGAGTATGTCCGGTCCCGCTATCCGCCGATCCGACCAAAACCTAGCACTCTGGTTATCCACTTTTGCCTTTACCATTTGCTTCGCCGTCTGGACGATTTTTGCCATTATCGGCATTCAAATCAAAAAAGACCTTGGGCTGACCGAAACCCAGTTTGGGCTGTTGGTCGGCACGCCGATCCTGACCGGCTCGCTCATCCGCCTTATTCTCGGCATCTGGGCCGATCAATACGGCGGACGGATGGTGTTGACGATCACCATGCTAGCTGCGGCCGTCATGACGGCGCTGTTGTCGCAAGCTTATGATTATCCAACTTTTCTGCTAGCAGCGCTCGGTGTCGGGCTTGCAGGCGGATCGTTTTCCATCGGCGTTGCCTATGTGGCGAAATGGTTCCCGAAGGAAAAACAGGGCATGGCCCTGGGGATCTTCGGCGCGGGCAACGTCGGTTCCGCTGTTACCAAATTCTTAGCGCCGACGGTGATGCTGGCTTACGGCTGGCAGATGGTTGCTTATGTATGGGCTGCGGCGTTGGCGGCGGTGGCAGTGATCTTCTTCCTGCTGACCAAAGATGATCCCGATCTGGCCCAGCGCCGCACGACCGGGGCCAAACCGGAGCCGCTATCGGCGATGCTGGAGCCGTTGAAGAACGTTCAAGTCTGGCGCTTCTCGCTCTATTACTTCTTCGTTTTCGGCGCTTTCGTTGCCCTTGCTCTTTGGTTGCCACGTTATCTGATCGGCGTTTACGGTCTCGATATTCGGGCAGCGGGGATGATTGCGGCGGCCTACTCCATCCCGGCCTCGATCTTCCGGGCCTATGGTGGCCATTTGTCCGATAAGTTCGGCGCACGGACGGTGATGTACTTCACCTTCGGCGTTTCAGTGGTCTGCACTTTCATCCTGTCCTATCCGCCGACCCATTACATTGTCGAGGGGATTGGCGGGCGGCATGAATTTTCCATGCAGATGGGGCTGTACGGTTTTATTGCTATCGCCTTTGTATTGGGGTTTTTCATGAGCCTCGGCAAGGCCGCCGTCTATAAGCATATCCCTGTCTACTATCCCAGCCGCGTCGGTGCGGTGGGTGGGGTTGTCGGTCTTGTCGGTGGTCTTGGCGGTTTCGTTCTGCCCATCGTCTTCGGGATGCTGAACGAACTGACCGGCGTTTGGCAAAGCTGTTTCTGGCTGCTGTTCGCCATTGTTACTCTAGCCTTGGTTTGGATGCACGTCTCCGTGCGGCAGATGGAAAAGGCTGCCCTGCGCGCCGGGGTTCCAGCGGGTAAATTGCCGGAACTACCGGAAATGCAGCCGATCCACAGTGTGGCCCAGGAAGGAGCTCTGAGTGCCAAAGGGGCTATTGAAGATTGGCGTCCAGAGGATGCGATATTCTGGGCGGCGACGGGCCACAAGGTCGCGCAGCGTAACTTGTGGATTTCAATCCCCTGTCTACTGCTATCCTTTGCAGTCTGGATGGTCTGGTCGGTCGTTGTGGCCAAGTTACCGTCCGTTGGTTTTGCTTTCAGTAACGAACAACTATTCTGGCTCGCCTCCCTGCCGGGCCTATCGGGTGCCACTCTGCGCATCTTCTACAGCTTCATGCCGGCTATTTTTGGCGGGCGTCTCTGGACGACCCTAGCCACTTGGTCCTTGATGCTACCCGCTGCCGGAATGGGCTTTGCCGTACAAAATCCTGATACGCCCTACTGGATATTTCTGCTGCTAGCGCTGCTCTGTGGCTTTGGTGGCGGTAATTTCGCATCCTCTATGGCGAATATCTCTTTCTTCTTCCCAAAGGCAGAGAAGGGTAACGCCCTTGCCCTAAATGCGGGCCTCGGTAATCTCGGGGTGTCGGTGGTGCAATTCGTCGTGCCGTTAGTGATCACGGCGGGCGTCTTTGGCAGCGTTGGCGGAGCACCTCAGACGGCGACCGTGGCGGGTGTAACTTCCACTCTTTGGGTACAGAACGCTGGTTTCGTATTTGTGCCGTTCATTGCCTTATCGGCAATGTCTGCGTGGTTTGGCATGAACGATCTCGCGGCGATGAAAGCTAGTTTTGCCGATCAAGCGGTGATCTTCCGTCGGAGCCATAATTGGGTGATGTGCTGGCTTTACACGGGCACGTTTGGTTCCTTCATTGGCTTCTCGGCGGCTTTTCCACTTCTCTCGAGGATCCTGTTTCCCGATGTGAACGCTCTGAAATATGCCTTCCTGGGACCGCTGGTTGGCGCTGTGGCGCGCGCAGCGGCGGGCAAACCGTGTGACCGTATCGGCGGCGGGCGTATCACCTTCTGGGTCTTCGTCGCCATGAGTCTTGGGGTGATCGGGGTCCTCTACGCCATTGGGCTTAAGGGTACGTCTGATGGTTTCCCGATCTTCTTGGCGAGCTTCCTGTTTCTTTTTGCCGCCACTGGGGTAGGCAATGCTTCCACGTTCCAAATGATCCCGGCGATCATGCGCAAAGAGGTTGCCCGGTTGGAGCCTGGGCTCTCGGCCGCTGACCGGCTGCGCCAGGCGGAAAAGGAGGGTGCGGCGATCATCGGTTTCACCTCCGCGGTGGCTGCCTACGGTGCCTTCTTCATCCCTAAGAGCTTCGGCACCTCTATTGCTGCCACAGGCGGGGCAGAAGCCGCACTCTACGGCTTTTTGGGTTTCTACGTCAGTTGTCTGCTTATCACTTGGTGGTTCTACACCCGCCGCGGCGGCCTGTTGTTCGACGTTGAACACCGGCTGGCCGCTGCGGCTCGCTGATCCCATCACCTCTCTTCGTACCCAGGTTCTATCCGAGGGAAACGCCATGTCTCATTTTCTCGACCGCCTTACCTTTTTCCAAAAGGCTACGGAGCCTTTCGCCGAGGGTCACGGCATCACCACCGGCGAAGATCGTCGCTGGGAGGACGGCTACCGCAAGCGCTGGCAGCACGATAAAATTGTGCGATCAACTCATGGCGCTAATTGCACCGGCTCCTGTTCTTGGAAAATCTATGTCAAGGGCGGGATCGTTACCTGGGAAACCCAGCAGACCGATTACCCACGCACCCGGCCCGATCTGCCCAACCACGAGCCGCGTGGCTGTTCGCGTGGTGCGAGCTATAGCTGGTACCTTTATTCTGGTAACCGGGTGAAATACCCAATGATCCGTGCCCGGCTGTTGCGCCATTGGCGCGAGGCGCGCAAGACCCAGCTTCCTGTCGCAGCCTGGAAAAGCATTGTGGAGAATCCGCAGAAGCGCGCGGATTACACTCAGGTGCGCGGTCACGGCGGCTTCGTTAGGGTTCCGTGGGACGAGGCGACAGAAATCATCGCTGCCGCTAATGCCTATACTGCCAAAACCTATGGTCCAGACCGAGTGATCGGTTTTTCGCCGATCCCGGCGATGTCGATGGTTTCCTATGCCGCCGGATCACGCTATCTGTCGCTGCTGGGCGGCGTCTGCATGTCCTTCTATGATTGGTACTGCGATTTGCCGCCGTCCTCGCCGCAGGTTTGGGGCGAGCAGACCGACGTGCCCGAAAGTGCCGATTGGTACAATGCTGGTTTTATCATCCTTTGGGGATCGAACGTACCGCAGACGCGGACACCCGATGCCCATTTCTATACCGAAGTTCGCTATCGCGGGACCAAAAGCGCGGTGATTTGCCCTGATTATTCAGAGGCGTCAAAATTCGGCGATATCTGGCTGTCGGTAAAGCAGGGGACGGACGCGGCATTGGCCATGGCTATGGGCCACGTCATCCTTACCGAATATCACGTTAATCGGCAGGCAGCTTATTTCCGCGACTATGTGCGGCAGTATACCGATATGCCGATGCTAGTACGTCTCGTGCCGCAGAATGGTTCGCTTGTGCCAGACCGGTTTGTACGCGCTTCTGACTTCGCCGGGCATCTGGAGGAAATCAATAATCCCGACTGGAAGACGGTCGCTTACGATGATGCCAGCGGTGCGCTGACCGTACCCAACGGCTCCATTGGTTTTCGTTGGGGCGAAACTGGCAAGTGGAACATTGAGGAGAAGGATAGCCAGGGGCGCGCCACAACACTGCGTCTGTCGTTGAAAGGCGTCGAGGATGGGTATGCTGAAGTTGCCTTCCCCTATTTCGGTAATATCGAGCACGCCCATTTTACCCACTCCAACCACGCCAGTGTGCTGACACGGCGTATTCCAGTGAAAAAACTTGCCCTGGTGGAGGGCGAAGCGCTGGTTGCGACAGTCCATGACCTGTTTATTGCGAATTACGGTGTCGATCAGGGCTTCGGTGGCGGCAATGTCGCCGCGAGTTTTGACGAAGACGCGCCTTACACCCCGGCTTGGGCCGAGAAGATCACCGGCGTTTCCCGCGACAAGATTATCCAAGTGGCACGCGAGTTCGCCACTAATGCGGAAAAGACACATGGCCGCTCGATGGTTATTATCGGCGCTGCGATGAACCATTGGTTCCACTGCGATATGAACTATCGCGGCGTTATCAATATGCTGGTGATGTGCGGCTGTATTGGTCAATCGGGCGGCGGCTGGTCCCATTATGTTGGGCAAGAGAAGCTGCGCCCGCAGGCGGGCTGGGCCCCGCTTGCTTTTGCCCTCGATTGGGGACGTCCTTCCCGGCAGCAGAATTCCACGTCCTTCTTTTATCTGCACGCCGGACAATGGCGTTACGAAACGATGCAGACCCAAGATATTCTATCGCCGACAGCCCCATCCGGCCCGTGGGATGGCGCAATCATCGACTATAACATGCGGGCTATCCGGATGGGTTGGCTACCTGCCTATCCGACCTTGACTCAGAACCCGCTAGAGATTGCCGGAAAGGCCGCTGCCGCCGGGCTGGAAGTGAGAGATTATGTCGCGCAGGGGCTGAAGTCCGGTGCGCTGTCGTTTGCCTGGGAAGACCCAGATGCGGAGCCGAACTTTCCACGAAATATGTTTGTGTGGCGTTCCAATCTGCTCGGTTCCTCAGGCAAGGGGCACGAATATTTTTTGAAGTATCTCCTCGGCACATCGCACGGGGTTTTGGGGAAGGACCTTGGCGTAGAGGGCCGGGCGAAACCACAAGAGGTGGTTTGGCGCGACGCCCCGGAGCAGGGGAAGCTCGACCTGCTGGTGACACTGGATTTCCGCATGTCAACCACCTGCGTTTATTCGGACATCGTGCTTCCAACCGCCACTTGGTATGAAAAGAACGATCTCAATACTTCCGATATGCATCCGTTTATCCACCCGCTAACCAGTGCGGTGGACCCAGTTTGGGAAGCAAAATCCGACTGGGAGATCTATAAGGCCATTGCTAAGGCATTCTCGGCGGTGGCGGGGGAAGTGTTGGGCGTTGAGAAAGACGTCGTGCTGACCCCAATCCAGCATGATAGCCCCGGCGAACTGGGACAGGCGTTCGAGCCGAAGGATTGGAAGAAGGGCGAGTGCACGCCGGTCCCAGGCAAAACCATGCCTGCCGTGACCGTGGTAGAGCGGGATTATCCCAATCTCTACAAACGTTTCACAGCCCTCGGTCCACTGATGGACACAATAGGAAATGGTACTAAGGGTATCGCCTGGAAAACTGAGCACGAGGTTGAACATCTGCGTCACTTGAATGGCATTGTGACGGACGAGGGGCCGACAAAGGGAATGCCGCGCATCCTGACCGACATCGATGCCGCGGAGGTGCTACTGATGTTAGCCCCGGAAACCAATGGCGAAGTGGCCGTCAGGTCCTGGGCGTCGCTGTCCAAGACCACTGGGCGCGACCATACCCATCTAGCGCTTCCGAAGGAGGACGAGAAAATCCGCTTCCGCGATGTGGTGGCCCAACCGCGTAAGATCATCTCCGCCCCCACCTGGTCGGGACTGGAGAGTGAGAAGGTTTGCTACAATGCTGGCTACACGAACGTCCACGAGTTAATCCCCTGGCGCACCCTAACCGGGCGGCAGCAGCTGTATCAGGACCATCTGTGGATGCGCGCCTTTGGGGAAGGTTTCTGCGTCTATCGCCCACCGGTCGATTTGCGCGCGATCGCTCCGGTCAAGGGGATCAAGCCAAACGGCGAGAAGGAGGTAGTGCTAAACTTCATCACGCCCCACCAGAAATGGGGCATCCATTCGACCTATACCGATAATCTTCTAATGCTCACGCTGTCGCGCGGCGGGCCAATCGTTTGGATCAGTGAGAATGATGCACGTGCCGCAGGCATCGTCGATAACGATTGGATCGAAGCCTATAACGCCAATGGGGCGCTGGTAGCGCGTGCGGTCGTTTCCCAGCGGGTCAAGGACGGCATGGTGATGATGTATCATGCCCAGGAAAAAATCGTGAATGTGCCGGGATCGGAAATGACCGGCCAACGGGGCGGTATCCATAATTCGGTGACCCGCGTGGTGCTGAAGCCGACACATATGATCGGTGGTTATGCCCAACTCGCCTATGGGTTCAACTATTACGGAACCATCGGCACTAACCGCGACGAGTTCGTCGTGGTCCGCAAGCTCAAAACCGTCGATTGGCTGGAAGGTCCTTATGCCGGTCGCGGTTCGCCCGCTCAGGCCGCCGAATAGGAGGAGGCACCATCATGAAAATCCGTGCGCAAATAGCAATGGTGCTGAACCTCGATAAGTGTATCGGGTGCCACACCTGCTCTGTTACCTGCAAGAACGTTTGGACCAACCGCGAGGGGCTGGAGTATGCTTGGTTCAACAACGTCGAAACCAAACCGGGGATCGGTTATCCCAAAGATTGGGAAAACCAGACGCGCTGGAAGGGCGGCTGGAAGCGTAAATCCAACGGTAAGATCGAGCCGCGCATCGGCGGTAAATGGCGGGTTCTGGCGAATATCTTCGCTAATCCTGATCTGCCCGAGATCGACGATTACTATGAACCCTTCACCTTCGATTACGAACATTTGCAGAAGGCACCGGAAAGCCAAGCCTTTCCCACCGCTCGCCCGCGCTCGCTAATCACCGGTAATCGGATGGAGAAGATCGAGTGGGGGCCGAATTGGGAGGAAATCTTAGGTGGCGAATTCGCCAAACGCTCCCAAGATGTGAACTTCGAAGGGGTTCAGAAGGAAATCTACGGGCAGTTCGAAAATACCTTCATGATGTACCTGCCCCGCTTGTGTGAGCATTGCCTTAATCCGGCCTGCGCGGCGGCCTGCCCCTCCGGGGCGATCTATAAGCGTGAAGAAGACGGCATCGTTCTGATCGACCAGGACAAATGTCGGGGCTGGCGGATGTGCGTTTCCGGCTGCCCCTATAAGAAGATTTATTTCAACTGGTCGTCGGGTAAGTCGGAGAAATGTATCCTCTGCTATCCGCGTATCGAAGTGGGGCAGCCGACCGTCTGTTCGGAAACCTGTGTCGGGCGCATTCGCTACCTTGGCGTCGTGTTGTACGACGCCGATAAGATCGAAGCGGCTGCCAGCGTTTATGACGAAAAGGCCCTGTACGAAGCGCAACTGAGCGTCTTCCTTAATCCGAAAGACCCGTCGGTGATTGCCCAGGCGCGCGCCGATGGCGTGCCGGAAAACTGGATCGAGGCGGCGAAAGTTTCCCCCATCTGGAAAATGGCGATGGAGTGGAAGATCGCTTTCCCGCTGCATCCCGAATATCGCACCCTGCCGATGGTCTGGTACGTGCCGCCCCTATCGCCGATCACGGCGGCGGCGGAAGCCGGGAAGATGGGGACGGATGGGGCGATGCCCGACGTGCGCTCCCTCCGTATCCCTCTGCGCTACCTCGCCAATCTGCTCACCGCCGGGGACGAGGCCCCCGTCGCTTTGGGTCTCGAACGGATGCTGGCGATGCGCGCGTATATGCGGGCGAAGACGATCGACGGCGTGATCGATGAGGGGATCGCGGCCAAGGTCGGCCTGACCGGGGCGCAGATCGAAGACATGTACCGCATTATGGCGATTGCGAATTACGAAGACCGGTTTGTTATCCCGACCAGTCATCGCGAAGTGACGGAAGACGCCTATGAACTGCGGGGCAACTGCGGGTTTACCTTCGGGGATGGCTGTTTGCCCAGCGACCAACAGGTCAATCTGTTCGGTGGCGTTAAGCGCAAGAACGCAAAAAGCAAGGAAGGAGCTGGGGCATGAAAACCCTCAAAGTCCTATCGGCCCTGCTGACTTATCCGACCGAGGCCTTAACGGGAGCGGTGCCCGAAATTCGGCAGGTGCTTGCGGTGGAAGCCTTGGTGCCGCCTCGGCATCGGGTGGCGCTTGATGGGCTGTTGAACGATCTGGCGGTCAAGGACCTCTATGATTTGCAGGAACGCTATATTCTGTTGTTTGATCGCACCCGATCGTTGTCGCTGCATCTCTTCGAGCACGTCCATGGCGAAAGCCGCGACCGTGGCCAAGCGATGGTCGATCTGCTGAAACTCTACGAGGAGGGAGGTTACTCGCCGACCCCCTCAGAGCTGCCGGATTTCCTGCCGCTGTTCTTGGAATATGCCTCTACCCTACCACCTCAGGCAGCGCTCGATCTGATCGCCGAGCCTAGTCACGTCTTTGCCGCCCTGCGCGAACGGCTGGCCAAACGCCGCACGCCTTATGAGGCGGTGTTTGCCGTGCTGGTCGATCTTGCCGATGGGCAGTTGGATGCGGCGGCCCTAGCCGCCCTGCGCGCCGAACCCGACCCGGAGCCGGACGATCTCGATGCGCTCGACGCCGCTTGGGAGGAAGTGGAAGTCACCTTCGGCCCCGGCGCGGCCGATGCCTGCGGCAAGGACAGTCTGATCGCCAAAATCCGCCAGGCGCGGCGACCGGCCCCCGGTCTTGAAACCGCCGTCAGCGCAAGGAGCTAAATCATGCGCGATATGCTCTATCACATTCTTTTCGCCTGGTATCCCTACCTGTGCCTGACAGTGTTTCTAGTTGGTAGCCTGATCCGCTTTGACCGCGAGCAATACTCCTGGAAGGCTAGTTCCAGTCAGTTACTGCGCAAGCGCCAACTCCGTTGGGGGTCGAACTTGTTTCACTTTGGTATTCTGTTTCTGCTGATGGGCCACACGGTCGGGTTGTTAACGCCAACCTCGGTCTATACGCTGGTTATGACCGTACCGCAGAAGCAGATGATCGCTATCGTCGCTGGTGGGATCGCTGGAACGGCTTGTTTCATCGGCCTGACGATGCTGCTGCACCGACGCCTGGTTGATCCGCGCATTCGGCAAACCTCTACCCGCATGGATATTGTCATTCTGTCGATCCTCTGGGTGCAGTTAACCCTGGGGTTGATCACCATTCCTTTTTCGCTAGACCATAGCGACGGGTCGGTGATGTTGATCCTCTCCCATTGGGCGCAGGCGGTGCTGACGCTGCAGCCAGTGCATGTCGATGACATGCAGGCGCTGGCTTGGCCTTACGTGCTGCATCTCGTGCTGGGGATGACGATTTTCCTTCTCTTTCCGTTCTCGCGCCTTGTCCACATCTGGTCGGCCCCTGTCTGGTATCTCGGGCGGCGCGGCTATCAGGTGGTGCGAAGCCGCCGTTTAGCCGATGCGGTTCGCCCGTCGGCGGGGGGGCGGCGATGAGCGGCCTACAGCCTGCGGGCGATTGCGCCGCTAAGCCCGCTCTGGCGACGCAGCCCAAGACAATCAGCGTCAACGGGGTAGTCATCTCCCGTGCAGCTATCGCCCAGGAAACTCAGAACCATCCGGCAACCAAACCGCTTGATGCCATGCAGGCCGCCGCCAGAGCCCTGGTCGTACGCGAACTGCTGCTACAGGAAGCCCGTCGCTTGGGGTTAATCCCTGCCCCAATCGCTGATGACGCCGGGCGGCGGGAAACGGACGACGAAGCCTTGATCCGTCAGGCTATTGAGCAAGAGGTGGTTGTCCCGGTGGCGGATCGCGACGCCTGCCAGCGCTACTATGTTGCCAATCGCGCTCGGTTCCGCACCCCCGATCTTTATGAAGTTCGGCACATTCTGCTCGCGGCCGCACCAAATGAGAATTCAGGGCGCGCCCAAGCATCTGCGCGGGCTGAAGCCTTGCTGGAGGAACTGGCGCGTAATCCGGCTGCCTTTGCCGCCTTGGCTGAAACCGCTTCCGCCTGCCCGTCCGGCAAGACCGGCGGCAGTCTGGGGCAGATCGGGCCGGGCCAGACCGTGCCGGAGTTTGAAGCCGCGCTATCCGGCCTCCCAGTTGGGGCCATCGCCCCAACCCCGGTGGAAACCCGATACGGGCTACATATCGTTGCTGTGGACCGGCGGATTGACGGGCGCGACCTGCCCTTTGATATGGTCGCTGCGACCATCGCCGAGTTCCTGACCGACCGCGTACAGCGTACGGCGACCCGGCAGTATCTATCGATCTTGGCGGGTCGCGCTGACATTCGCGGCATCAGCCTCGACGCCACTCTGCAACCACTCGTGCAATAGGGGGAGGCGATGCATTTCGGCACCTTGATCACCAGTCTGGAAGGAGCCGCCGATGGCGCACTGGACCGGTTGGCCGATGCGGCCTTATTGGCCGAAACGGCGGTCGTGGCGGCGCGGTTCAACGAAAGCCCGCCGGATTATCTGCGTGGGGCGGCGCATCGCTTCGCTGCTCAGGCCAGTTCTGAAGAATGGATGGTGCTGATGACCGCCCTGGAGCGAGGGGAAGACACGGCCCGTGCCGCTGTAACGGCTATCCTGCATTGGAGTCTTGCCCGTGACCAGGCTGATCCATCCCTGACCAGCGGTTGTGGTTGCGGTGGAGGCTGCCATGGCGGCGGCTAGACTGCGCACCGGCGATCCCCCGCCTGCCGTTAGGCCGCTTGATCCGCCGTTGCCCGACGACTTCGGCGACCCTATTGCTGTTATTGCGAATGCGCACGCCCGACAGCGAGCATTGGGGGGGCGTTTGAAACAGGCGGCCGGTGTGGGGGAGATCGGGCGGGCGGACGCCGATCCGCTGATCGCGTGTCTTGGTTACGAACTGCCGCAGCATCACGATGATCTTGACTGCGATCTCTTTCCGCTGTTACGGCGTCGCATCCTACCGGAAGATGCCTTGGTACCAGTGCTCGCCCGACTGGCGGAAGATCACCGCCGCACCGAACGACAGGCGCAGGCGATTGTCGATCTTTTAGCCGCAGACCCGGCCTCCGATCCGATACGCTTGACCGACCCGGCGCGGGATCTCTTCCTAGCGCAGGCGGCCCTGACCAAGCGGCTGGTGTCACTTGAAAGCGGCATTGTTCTCGCAATTGCCCGGGTGCGGTTGACGCGCGCTGATCTTAAGGCTTTGGCCTGCTCTTTCCGGGCGCGGCGGGGAATGGAGGCGTCATGACCCAAACGTTGGACCATCTGCTCGACCGAAATATTGCCTGGGCGCACGGCAAAACCCGCAGTGACCCAGGGTTCTTTCGCCGCATGGCTGAACAGCAGGCACCGCGCTATCTATGGATCGGCTGTTCCGACAGCCGCGTAACGGCGAACGATGTCCTGGGTTTAGACCCCGGTGAGGTTTTCGTGCATCGCAATATCGCCAATTTTGTCCATACTAGCGACCTTAACCTCCTGTCGGTGCTGGAATATGCCGTCGATTATCTCGCTGTCGAGCATATCATCGTTTGCGGACATTACGGCTGCGGCGGGGTTGCGCGGGTGCTGGATACCGCGCGCGGAGCCTTGCTGGACCATTGGCTGCAACCGCTGTCGATGCTGCTGCACAAGCATCGGGCGGTCTTCGAGGCCCTTTCTGGGGCGCAGGCGCGGCTCAACCGGCTATGCGAGGTGAATGTCGAGATGCAGGTTCGGCGCGTGGCGGCCACGCCCATTGTCGAAAACGCCTGGCAACGCGGGCAGCCTGTGCATTTGCACGGCTGGATTTACGCCATTGAGGACGGTCTGTTGCGTGATCTTGGGCCACATCTGTCATCAAGCGCCGAGCGGGACGCGCTGCCGTCCATCGACCATCGCGTTACCCATCCGGCAATCCCGGTCAGCCGCCGTCAGCGCCACGCCGAAGAGGCTTTTCAGCCGCTGGCGTTGAGCGATATGGCTTCGCCGCCCTGCTGCCTGCCGACGATCAACGGCGATCAGGAGGTTTGAGTATGCAGCCGATTGCTATCGGTGTCCTTGTTAGTTCTGACCGCGCCGCAGCAGGGGTCTACCCGGATCGCGGCGGCCCGGCCATCGAAGCCTATCTAACCGAAGTGCTGACGAGCCCGTGGCACCCGGTACTAAGGCTGGTGCCGGACGAACAGGCGCTGATCGAAACTACCCTGATCGAGCTTGTCGATATGGTCGGCTGTCCTCTGATCCTAACCACCGGCGGCACCGGCCCGGCCCTGCGCGACGTGACGCCGGAAGCAACGGCAGCCATCTGCGGGCGGATGATGCCAGGGTTCGGCGAGGCGATGCGCACCGCCAGTCTCGCCGACGTGCCGACCGCGATTCTCTCCCGCCAAACGGCGGGGGTCCGTGGGAGCAGCCTGATTATTAATCTGCCCGGCAAACCGGCGGCGATCCGCACCTGTCTTACCGCAGTCTTTGCCGCCATTCCCTATTGCATTGATCTGATTGGCGGACCGCGCCTTGAGACCAACCCCGCCGTTTGCCGGGCCTTCCGCCCCGCTCTCTGAGGAAATCAACATGCCCCGTCTAACCGCCGACCATTCTTTGGTTGGTCTTGTATACTCCGATAGCGCCCGTGCCGAAGCGACGCTGGCCGCCCTCGCCGATTATCTGCAAGCGCATGATCTGGCGCTTGCCGGGCTTATTCAGCGTGCGCTGGATCGCCCGGCTTCGGCGCGTTGTGATATGGAGTTGGAGGATCTTGCCACCGGCGCACGCACGGCAATTGCCGACGACCGCGGGTCGGGCGCTGTGGGGTGTGCCCTAGATACCGATGCTCTGCTGGGGGCCTTAGTCCGGGCGCAGGCAACGCTGGAGGCGCCGACCGATCTGCTGCTGGTGAATAAATTCGGCAAGATGGAAGCGGAGGGTAGCGGTTTTCTTCCCCTGATCGTCGCAGCGCTGGAGCGAGGAATTCCCACCATCGTTGCCGTCCCTGCCCGCAATCTGGCGGCCTGGGAGGCGTTTGCCGCCGATTTGGCGATGACTGTGCCCCTTAACGATATGCCGCTGAGGCCGCCGGAGGTGCTGGAGCGGTTAGGTCTGCACCTTCAACAGTCCACTACGACCGTTTAGAGCAAATCCCGAGCGGGTGGAACACCCGCGACTAGCCTTTGCGTTAAGCAACAAAAATTAGAGCGTTTACAGTGAGCCAATGCAAACGAAAAGCGCTCTAAATCTTCTGCATTACATGCGAATAGGTCTTAATCGCAAAAAATGAAACGAACTTGCGGTAGCGCAAAATCTGACCTCCTAGCGCAGCTAGATTAGGCACAGGACCGCCGCCGCAGGCGGGTTGAACCGACCTGCCGCCGCCCGTCGCCGTCTCAATCCTCTCGGTCCGCGTCGGGACGGTCTATTGGATCAAGGGGATAGGATGACCATGATGACGAAGCGCATTTCCGCTGTGTCGCGGCGCGGCTTCATTGCCGGGGCGGCGGGCCTTCTAACGTTGCCCGGTCTTAGCCGGGCGGCAGCGGCCCGGTTAGATGAATTGGTTTTGTTTGGGCCACCAGCTGGCCCATCGATCGTTCTGGCCGCAGCGCTCGCCCAAGGGCACCTTGCCCCGCTTGCCCGGAGTGTCCGGCTGAAAATCTGGACCAATCCCGATGAGATGCGTGCGGGCCTCGTGTCCGGCACGATGCCTCTTGCTGTGATGCCGACCACGGCGGCGGCGGCGCTTTACAACCGGGGCTTTCCGATCCGTTTACTCAATACGATGACCGATGGGTTGCTTTATATCGTCAGCGCCGATCCAGCCCTGCAGGCTGTACCCGACCTCAAGGGCAAGGTGCTTGCCATTCCCTTCGGGAATGATTTGCCGAATTTCATCCTATCGCGGGTTCTGACGCATCACGGGCTGGATGAGGCGCGAGATCTGAGCATCATGATCACCGGAACACCGACCGAAGCCATTCAACTGCTCCTGACGGGGCACGTCGCCGCCGCCCTAGTACCCGACCCGTCAGCGGCTGCCGCAGAAATCAAAAGTAAGGCCCTTGGAAAGGTTGTCGAGCGGCGGATCGATCTTCAGGTCGAATGGGGCAAGATCACGGGCCTGGGGTCGTTCTTGCCGCAAGCCGGGGTTGGGGTGACGGAGGCGTTTTTAAGCCAGTATCCGGAAACCGTTGCCGCACTCTCGACGCTGCTGATCGCCGCGGCGGACGCGGTTCGGGCCGATCCGGCGACCGCGGCGGCTGCCGCCGCACCAACCCTGGATCTGCCGGTGCCGGTGCTGACGGCGGCGATTCCCCATTGCAATTTGGTTACCCGCCCCGCGCACAGCGCGCGTTCAGCCCTGGACGCAAGTTTCCGGGCCATCCTGGCGGTCAATCCTGGCGGGATTGGAGGAAAACTGCCCGATGATCGCTTCTATTTGTAAGCGCAGCGCAGCCGCTGGGCTCGACCGTCTGGGGCGCAGTTTGGGCTTTCTATGGGGTGGGTGGGCCGGTCTTGCAGCGGTCTTTTTGCTGGCAGCGGTTTGGCAGGCAGGACATGAGGCTTATGGGGCCTTCGTTCTGCCCCGCCCGGAAGAAACCTTGCGGGCGGCCTGGGCAATCCTCCAGCGGCCCGACTATCGCGCGATTGTCGCCCTTAGCCTTCTGCGGGCTTTGGAAGGGTTTGCGATGGCAAGTATTCTGGGGGTGCTCTTAGGATTGGCGTCGGGCTATTCGCCCGCCAGTCTAAGGCTGGCGCGACCGCTTCTGACCTTGATGCTCGGTGTTCCGCCGATTGCTTGGATTGTTTTGGCGATGATCTGGTTCGGGATTGGTCAAGGAACGATCCTAGCGACCATTGTGATTGCCGTTGCACCGGTTCTCTTTGTCGGCGCGGTCGAAGGGGTTGCCCAGCGTGATCGGGGGCTGGATATTCTCTGCCAAGCGTTTGGAGCTGGGCCGTTCCGGCGCTTTTGGGCCTCCGCCTGTCCTCAGGCGATGCAGCAGATTTTTCCGGCATTGGCCTTGGGGCTGGGAGTGGCGGTTAAAGTCGCTGTGATGGCCGAACTTCTAACCCATACGGTGGGAATCGGTCGTCTGCTGGCAACGGCCCGTGCCAATCTTGACATTACAGAAGCGCTGGCCTGGGTGCTCATCGCTGTTGGCGGACTAATTCTGCTGGAATATGGGGTGCTGCATCCGTTACGGGCGGAGGCGGAACGCTGGCGAGATGCCAGCCGGGCCTGGGGGGTTCGGCGGTGACCATATTGTCTCTCTCCGGCCTAAACCACGCGTATCTGGGACGCACGGTGATCGACCAAGTTTCATTATCGGTTGAGGCCGGAGAGATTATTGCCTTGGTTGGCCCATCCGGCTGCGGCAAAAGCACGTTGGTGCACCTTGCGGCTGGTTTGATCGAAGCGCGGGCTGGTCGGATCGAACGGGGCTACCAGCGGCATGGAATGGTCTTTCAAGACCCCCGGCTCATGCCCTGGCTGACGGCACGCGACAATATTGCCCTACCTTTGAAGTTGATAGGAATCAACCGCCGAACCCGGCACGAACGGGCGGAAGCACAGGCTTGCGCTGTAGCCTTCGATCCGGTTGATCTTGATAAATTTCCGGCCGAACTGTCGGGTGGAATGCGGCAGCGCGTGGCGATTGCCCGCGCCTTGATCGCTAGGCCGGATTTTATCTATTTCGACGAACCTTTCACTGCGCTTGACGTGGCGCTGAAGCGCCGGATGCAGGATCTGGTTATCACCGCCGCCCGCGACTGTCGGTTTGCGGGGTTATTCGTGACCCATGATCTGATGGAGGCAACGCGCATTGCCCATCGGATTCTCGTGCTGGATCGGCACGGTCGGGGCGTGCGCGGTGCCCGCTTTTTGGAGGGTAAACCCGGCGACCGGGACGATGCCGCTCTTTTCGCGCTGGTCCAGCATTTGACGCACGACGATCCGCTGTTTCAACAGATCAACGATTTTGACGAACGGAGGATCGCATGAGGCGCTTTTCGGCCCTGGCCGATACGTTGGGGGACGAGGGACTACGGCTATTTTTTCCGCTGGCGGCCCTTCATGCTGCCATTTGGCCAGCGCTGTGGGCGATAGGCCAGGGGTTTGATCTGGTTTTTACCCGAACCACCAGTCCCTTTGTATGGCATGGGTATGAATTGCTGATAGGAGCCTATGGGGCCGCCTTGATTGGCTTTATTACCACAGCTGTTCCAGAATGGACCGGCACGCCCCGGCCCCAGGGAGGGCTGCTCTTTGGGCTAGCGCTGTTGTGGGGGATTGGGCGTTTGGTTGGGCTGGGGGGCGCCGACCGTTTTGGGGTGGTTGCGGCGCTTGCCGACCTCGGATGGTTAGCGGCTCTGGTTGGCTTTGTTGCACTGGTGTCCCTCCGCCGACGGACCGACCGACTGCTGGGGTTTTTGCTCTGGCTATCGGCCCTCGCCGCCGCTGCCGCAATGGTACGCTGGGGGATGATCTGCGCCGATATGGCCCTTGCCGAGAGGGGGGTGTTGATGGTGGCGCTGGCATTTTTGGGGCTGCTGGGGTTGGCCCTGGCGCGGATCGGTCCGCCGATCCTCAATCAGATTTTGGACCCAACCGAGGCAAGCTTCCCGTTTCGGCCCCATCCAGGCCGCTTAAACCTTGCACCCGGCCTCGTGGCGGTCGCGGTGATCGGTCAAGGGGTGGGGGGGGCGGAGCCGGTTTTCGCCTATCTGCTGATGGCTGCCGGGGCGGCGTTCTTAGACCGAACCGGCGAGACTTTTGTCGGGCGAGAGTTTTTCCGGGCGGAAGTGTTGGCCCTGGCCGGATCATCGCTGCTGGCGGGGGCGGGGTTAATGGCCTGGGGCGCGAGCTTGCTTTGGGCAACGACCACCCCGCTCTTCGGGCTGCATCTCGCGGTGATGGGCGGGCTGGGGTTGGGGGTGCTCGCCGTTTTCAGCATTGCCGGGCTGTTGCATACGGGGCGTCCGCTGGGACTGCGGCGGAAGACCCGGTTTGCGCTTCTCTTGATCCTGCTTGCTCTTGGCGTGCGCGTTCTACCGGAATTTGGTTTGGGGGGCTTGAATGCTTACCGATGGGCCGCGTTGCTTTGGGCAGCCTCCTTCCTCTTGTGGTTCTGGGACTATTGGCCGTGGCTCAAAAGTGCCCCAGGGGGGCCGGACCACGCCTCGGCTTGTGGGGGCGTAAGTTTCAGCAGATCGACGGCGCGGGCCGCAATTTGCCCAACCAGAGCATCCACCGATATAGGGCGCAAGTAGAAGGCCGGCACTGGCGGCAACAGAATCCCGCCCATTTCGGTCACGGCGGTCATATTCCTTAGATGCGCCAGAGTCAGCGGCGCTTCCCGCGCCAGCAGCACCAGCGGGCGGCGTTCCTTGAGGTGGACGCTGGCACAGCGGGTTAACAACGTATCGTCCAACCCATGGGCGATGGCGGCAAGGCTGCGCATTGAGCAAGGGGCGACAATCATTCCGGCGCTGGGATAGGAGCCCGAGGCGGGTGGCGCGGCAAAATCGCCGATAGCAAAGCGGGTTCGGGCTAGCGCCAATAGCGCCGTTAGCGTATCCGGGGCTTCAAGGGCGAAGGTCTTTTCCGCCCCTTGGCTGACGACCAGATCGAACGGCAGCCCACGCCGCGCCAATTCTTGCCCGCAAGCACCGGCTAGAACGGCACCCGACGCTCCAGAAACCCCGAGAATAACCGAGATCATGCGAATCCCTCCCGCGCTAAAATTGCCATTGCCGCCGCTTCGGCGGTGGGGGAATGGCGCATCACCGTGCCGAAGGGGCGTTTAGTTTCCGCCCCAATCTTTGTGGTTGCATCTAGCCCGATCTTACCCGCGAGACCTTCGAGCGGGCTGGCGAAATCGAGATAATCCATCGGTGTCCGGTCCAGAATTACACTATCCCGTGCCGGATCGAAGCGGGTGGCCAGGGCCCAGGCCACATCGTTCCAATCACGGGGGTTAATATCATCGTCCACCACAAGGATCATCTTCGTGTAGGTGAATTGTGGCAGCATTCCCCACAGGGCCAGCATCGCCCGTCGGGCCTGGCCTGGGTAACGTTTTTCGATGCTAACGATGGCAATGCGGTAGGAACAGGCTGCAGGCGGGAGCCAAAGATCGCGCACTTCCGGGATCTGCTGACGGATGACCGGCAGGGCGAGATCGTTGAACACTGCGCCGATGACTGACGGTTCGTCGGGCGGGCGTCCCGTATAGGTCGAAAGATACAGCGGGTCGCGTCGATGGGTAATAGCGCTGATCCGCATGACGGGGAAAGGTTCGACCGCATTGTAATAGCCGGTATGGTCGCCGAAAGGCCCTTCCGGCGCGGTTTCGTTCGGGGCGATCCAGCCCTCGAGGATGATTTCAGCATCGGCGGGGACGTGCAGGGGAACGGTTCGGGCGGCGGTTAAACGGGTGCGGCTGCCACGCAATACGCCGGAAAAGCCAAGCTCGGAGACCGTTTCGGGCAAGGGTAGAGCTGCCGCCAGCAACAAAGCAGGATCGGCCCCCAGTATAATGGCCACCGGCATCCTTGCACCGGCCTGCGCCCAGCTTCGATGATGCGCCGCCCCGCCGCGATGGGCGAGCCAACGTAGAATCAGCCGGTCCGGGCCGAGAGGCTGGGCGCGATAGACCCCGGCGTTATATTGCCCGCTGTCGGCAGGGTCTGAACCTGCGGGACGGGTGAGCACTACCGGCCACGTTATCAGCGGACCGGCATCCCCTGGCCAACAGACCGGCACCGGAAGGCGGGTCAGATCGGGCGGAGTGTGCATGCATTCCTGAACCGGGGCGCGGTCGAGCCGCCGGTCGCGGCTGGCGAGCAGCGCTTTAAGCTGCGGTAACCGTCGAACCGCATCGCGGACGCCATCGGGGGGCGCAGGGGTGCGCAGCGCTGCCAAGAAGGCCCCTAGCGCCGGAATTTCCGCCCGTGTGACGCCCAAACCGGCGGCCACCCGATCCTCGGTCCCGAACAGGTTCGTTATTACGGACATTTCAGCGGCTTGCCCGTCGGGCCGGATAGGCTGATCGAAGCGCAGGACCGGCCCACCGCGGGCCAGAACCCCGGCGTGAACGGCGGTCATCTCCTCCTGAAGTGCGACCGGAGCGGCAATCCCATGCAGGGTTCCCGCCTTCTTGCACCAGTCCAAAAACGCCCGCAGATCGGGAAAAGGGGGCAGTGTCCGCCGCATCACCTATTATCCTTTCAGCTAGGGGGGGCGGCAGGGGCATATCAGGCAGCGGCGGGACATGATTTGAGATACCTCAATAAATTGGTTCGACGAACCTTCTATGGTGCGGGCGCTCTCCTCCTTTTCAGCCGGTGCCCAATGTTTGCCGCCAACGTCTCTCTACCCAACCGTCAGGCAATCCCGCTCGTTCCACCGATTTTAGCCGCAGGCCTTCGCAGTGTGCCGCCGAGTTTGGTTTCCGCGACGGTGACCCGCTTCACCCGCTGCTTGCTGAAACGGCATCCGGCTGTATTGGATCGTTTGGGCGAATTTCGGCGCTGCTGTTTTGCGGTTGTCGCAACCGACATCCCACTCTGTTTTCTAATTGATCTGCGCGGGGGCGGGCGGGTCGCGCTCGCGCCCGCCGACACCCCCGCAGATGCGCGGATTTCCGGGCCATTGGCCGCTTTGATCGGCATGGTGCAGGGCGTTTGGGACGGCGATGCGCTGTTTTTTTCACGAGATCTAACCGTGGAGGGTGACACGGCGGCGGTTCTGGCGTTGCGCAATGCGATTGATGCAACCGAGGTGGACTTTGGGGCCGAAGTCGCAGCCCTGTGCGGGCCATTGAACCCGCTGGCGGTCGTAGCCCTTCGGCAGGCTGCGCGGCTGACCGGCGTGCCGTTCTTCCGTCCACGGGAGGGCCGGTGATGGAACTCGTCTGCCCAGCCGGAACCCCTGCCGCGTTGCGTGCTGCCGTTGATGCCGGTGCCGATGCGGTCTATTGCGGCTTTGCCGACGAAACCAATGCCCGCAATTTCCCTGGACTGAATTTCTCGCGCCCGGAGTTGGCCGAAGCGGTGCGATACGCCCATCGCAAAGGGACCAAGCTGCTCGTGGCGATCAATACTTTCCCCCGCGCGGGCGATGAGGCGATTTGGCATCGGGCCGTTGTGGACGCGGCGCAAGCCGGGGCTGATGCCGTCATTTTGGCCGATTTGGGGCTGATAGCCTATACCGCCGACCATCACCCGGACCTGCGCCGTCACCTGTCAGTTCAGGCGGCGGCGGCCAATCCTGATGTGATTAACTTCTATGCCGAAACCTTCGGTATTCGGCGCGTGGTGCTGCCGCGCGTTTTGAGTGTCGAGGAAATCGCCGCGATCAATACCGCCGTTGACGTTGAAACCGAAGCCTTTGTATTCGGCGGCCTCTGCGTTATGGCGGAGGGGCGCTGCGCACTCTCGTCTTACATCACGGGCCAGTCGCCGAATATGAACGGCGTCTGTTCACCCGCAAGCCATGTCAGTTATGCCCAGGAGGACGGGGTGCTGGCGGCGCGTTTAGGAGGCTATACCATCCACCGCGCGCCAGCGACGCAGGCCGCCCCCTATCCGACATTGTGCAAAGGCTGTTTCAAAGTGGGGGCGCGCGAAGGCTATGTGTTCGAGGAACCGGCCAGTCTCGATGCCTCGATGATTTTGCCCGCCTTGGCACGCGCCGGGGTCTCGGCTTTCAAAATCGAGGGGCGTCAGCGCTCGCGCGCTTATGTTACTGCGGTGGTGCGCAGTTTTCGGGGGGTTCTCGCGGCGATGGCAGAAGGGCAAGCGATTCCCGCCGGGGCGCTGGCATCCTTGGCGGAAGGGCAGAGCGCCACCGTTGGAGCCTATCGAAAAATCTGGAGATAAGCATGGAGTTTACCGTCGGCCCCATTCAGGGTTTCTGGTCCGCCGATGCCTGGCACGACTTTTACGTCCGTCTCGCCGATACCCCCGGTGTTGACCGAGTGGTCATGGGGGAATTGATCTGCTCGAAGCGTCTGCCCTTTTATCAAGACCGGCTGCCCGATGCGATCGAACGTCTCCAGGCGTCCGGCAAGCAGGTGGCGATAACGAGCCTCGCCCTGGTTACCCTGCCGCGTGAACAGCGGATGACCGCCGACCTGTGGAGCCTTGGGGTGGAGGTTGAGATCAATGACCTCACGGCCTTAAACTCCCTCGTCGACGGGGCCCCTTTCTCGGTTGGGCCACTGGTGAACGTTTATAACGAAAGCAGCCTGCGCTGGTTGGCGCGGCGGGGGGCGCAGCGGGTCTCTCTGCCGCCCGAACTACCCCTCACTGCGGTGGCCGCGCTAACGGCAGCAAGTCCGGTGCCGGTAGAGGTTTGGGGGTGGGGACGCCTACCCTTAGCTTTGTCGGGCCGCTGTTATCATGCCCGCTACCATGACCGTCCGAAGGATCAATGCCTATTCGCATGCGCCGACGATCCCGATGGTCTGGCGGTGACAACGCTCGACGATCAAGCCTTTCTGGCGATCAATGGTATTCAGACGCTATCGACCGCCTGCGCTAATCTGGCGGCACATCTGCCCGGCCTGCGCGCGGCCGGGGTGGCGAGCCTGCGCTTATCGCCGCAGACAATTGGTTTTTTTGAGATTGTCGGGCTGTTTCGGGCGTTACGTGCGGGGGAAATCGACGCGGCGACGCTGGCGGACCGGGCTTTGCCCTTAGCACTCGGTGGCGCTTTCTGCGATGGGTTTCTAAAGGGGCCGAGCGGTATCGCTTGGTCGGGGGCGGGATAACCAGCCCTGGGCCAAGGCGCGCGCACTGCAGGCCCATCCCAGGCTCCAGGCGATTGCGGCAAACCATAGCAGCGGTGAGGGCGTCGGTCCGGCAGTGAGGCGCAGGGGCGTCGCCAGCAGAATTAGGGCTAGGGCAGAGCGACACCAGCGGAGATCGGCACGCGGCAGGGGCCCTAGGGTGGTGGCGAGGCGTACCATCACCGCCAAGCTCATCGTGCCTAAGGCGCCAACCGCCGCAGCGTGGCGTGCGGTATCGCCGGAGGTCCAGCCGCACGCTGCCACGGCCGCCAGTAGAACCGATAGGCTCGCCCAGGCATAGCCAAAATGCAGGGCGCGCACCTTCAATGGCAACGGTAACCACCCCCGCCAGCGGGCCAAGCGCGCCAAATGCAGCCCGCCTACCACGGCCAGGACCAGCGCTACGGCAGGAGACTGTAAATCGGCCACGATGAGGCCCAGCGCGGGCAAAGTGACTGCCATGATCCATCGGTCGAAGCCGTTTGGGGCGGCAATGGCCATCCGGCACTTCCGGTCGAGGCAGGCGCTTCGGGTTAGACTCGGTGTCAGCCGCCCGCCAACGAGGAAAATCAACCACAACGCCAAGGTCAAGGCCGCCCGCAGTGTCCCAGGCCAAAGCTGCCAGAACTGGGGGTAGGTTTCGAGCAAGAAGAGCGCTCGGCTGGCCCCACATCCGACAGTCAGTACCGCGACTGCACCGATTTCCGGCCAATGGGGCCAGGGTCCGGGGAAGCGAGCCTCACGCAGTAGAGCACCCAGGACAGCCGCTGGGAAGGCGGCATCTATGATGACCAATATTCCCGGCGTCATGAGCGGGGCAGGGAGGGGCAGGCGGGCTAAGAGCCAGAGGAAAACCAGCCCCGCCAGCGGCACGCCATGGCGCGGCAGGCGGCGGGATCGGTTCGGCATGACGGAGAGAAGATAGCCCGCGACCACGGCAGGCAAGAAACCAAACAGCATTTCTCGCGTATGCCAGAGGCGCGGTGGCAGGCCCGCCAGGTCAGACACCCCCATCGCCTGGGCCGCAAGCCACAGGGGAACGCTTAGGCTTGCCAGCAGCGCCGCCCCCAAAAACAAGGGGCGGTGCGGCACGGCGAACCCCCAGCGACCCCTTGCGACCAGACGGTCCCTTAGGGAAGACGGTTCGGGGTGGCGCTGGATCAGCCGCATCCCCCGGCACCGTTCGAGCCGCACCCGCACTGGGCCTTGGCGGCGGGGGCCTCGGTATGAACAGCGGTCTTACCGACGACGACGCGCCAATCCTGCGGCCCGCTCTCACTATACGCCCAGGTGAAATAGCCGGGCACATGTTGATCGAACTGGTGGCGCAGCCCCAGCGGGTCATGATCGTTAATAAGTTCGACGGCCTCGCCGGGTTGCAGAGCGGCGAACTGCACGAAAACCAACCGATGCCGTTCGGGGTGGGGCAGTGTGCGGAGGTCGAGGGTAGCGACGGTTTGAGGAAGGGCAGCCAACATGGGGTTTCTCGCAAGGATCGATGAGTGAGGACCGCGAGCCTGCCCGTTTCTGGCTACCCCCGTCTTTGCGGTGCAGCAAACCGGCCGGTGATTTTACTCCGCCACGCGCTCTGCAATTGCCGTTAGGGCGAATGTATCCCGCACCAATAGATTTTTCCGTTTGGAATCGATTAGACCCTGGGTATCCCAAGCGGCCATGATGCGGCTCGCGGTATGCAGCGTCGTGCCGGTCATTTCGGCGATATCTTGGCGGGTAATCGGAAAATCTAACAGCACCCCACCCTCGGCAGGTCGCCCAGATCGTTCGGCGAGATGCAAGACGGCGTGGGCAATGCGGCGCTCAACTTCTTCTGTAGTTAGCTCTTGGATGCGGGTATGCGCTTCCTGCAAGCGCTGCCCAACGGCATGCAAGGCATTCTGGGCAAAGGCGGGGCTGAGGGAGAGGAAGGACGACCAGAGCGCTGCGTTCCAAAACAACATTCGGCTATCGGTCAAGGCGATGGCCGTTGCCGGATAATCCGGGCGGGCCAGCGCTTGAGCAATGCCGAATAGATCGCCAGGGTTCACATGTCGTACGATAACCTGATGTCCATCGCGTGTTGTCTGCACTACCTTCAGGCGCCCAAATAGCAGGACGTAGAAACTATCCGCCATCGCCCCTTGCGTGAATACACTGCTGCCGGGGGAAACCTGCCGGGGACTGGCGTGGTTCAGCATCGTGCCGAGATCCGCTGCCGGAGTATTCTGAAAAATGGGGAAACTGCGGACCAGCGCCTGATCCAATTTCTCTGTGACCATACCCGCCTCGTGCCAAGTCAGTGTTACGGCGCACGCATTTCAGACTCGCCGAAACCGTGCCAAACTAGCGTCAAGCTTGCTCTGGCACAAGGCTACCGCAAGTGCGAGGCGGTATCAGTTCCCCGCCTGGCTGACTTTAGGGCAGGCCTGTTTCGAGCGAGACCGCCCATGCGCACACCTTTTTGGCTTTCTTCCGGCTTTCGACCATTTTTCCCGCTGGGGGCGCTCTGTATCGCTGTGTCGATCCTGATATGGGTGCCGCTCTATCTGGGGCTGGTTGTTCTGCCAACGGCCTTTTCCCCGCGCGACTGGCATATTCATATGCTGCTCTTCGGTGGGATTGGGGCCATTATTGCCGGCTTTCTGCTGACGGCCGTCGCCAATTGGACGAGCCGCCCGTCCATCGGGGGTTGGCGGTTGGCCGCGGTAGTGGTGGTTTGGGCGGCAGGACGCGCGGCAATCAGTGTTTCGGCGGGTCTCAATCCTTGGATGGTCGCTGCAATCGACCTGGCTTTCTATGCGCTTCTCGCCGCCTTAATCTTGGCTGAATTATTGGCCGCAAAGAATAACCGCAATATAAAGATTGTTGCGATTTTGATTCTGCTGTTGCTGGCCGATGCGGCGTTTCATGTGGAGATCGCCTATCACGGTAGTGCGCAGGTAGCTTGGCGGGCGGGGCTCGGGTTAGTCATTTTGCTCAATCTTATAATTGGCGGACGGATCATTCCGACCTTTACCCGCAACTGGCTGACCGCACGGTGGGACACTCGATTGCCGGCGCTGTTCAATCGGCTTGATGCGGCGGTATTGGTGCTCAGCGCGGTTGCCCTGATCGCCTGGGCTGCTGCGCCGGATGCGTCCTTAACAGCTGTGCCCTTGGCGCTGGCTGGCGGGGGTAATTTTCTTCGCATGGCCCGCTGGCGTGGACTGGCCACTTGGTCAGAGCCACTGCTGCTTGTTCTGCACTTGGCCTGGGGTGCCTTTGCTGCTGGGTTCTGGATGACCGCCGCGGCCAGTCTGGGTTGGGTCGATCTGGCGGCATCACCGCACCTATGGACCGCAGGAGCTATTGGTCTGATGACCATAGCCGTGATGATTCGCGCTACAAAAGGCCATTCTGGCCTGCCCCTAAAGGCCGATTGGGGTGATATCGCAATTTGCACCCTGATTACTATCGGAACGCTCGCGCGATTGCTGATGCCGATATTGCCGGAGAGGATAGCAACAGTGATGGGGTTCGCGGCACTGTCTTGGGCGGGTGGTTATATTATTTATTTTTTTAAGTATAATCGTCTTTTGCTTAGAAAGTAATAAATATTTTGATAATAAAAAATAGAGGCTGGCCTAAATAAGGTTTGATGTTTATGCTTTGGCCCATTGTCTGAGGGTTTTCAACAGGTTGCTAGGCTCTGTTGACAAAGGTGATTCCCAAATTTGGCCGGGCGTGATTCAACACTGGTCTTTGGGGAGACCGGTGGCATGCGTGGCGGTCTGACGGACGAGGAATGGGGGATCATCGGGGCGTGACTGTGTTCCGAAAATGCGTCCAGTCGACAGGAGAGTTCGGGCGCTTCTGACCGTGTCCCGAAAGCCCCGAATAGTAACAGGAGTTCTAATATGTCGAGTTTTATGTCTGTAATGACCCCGCAATCTAGGTGGGGAGTTGCCATTTTGGCAGGCGGGCAGGGGGTGCGTATGGGAGGCCGAAAGCCCGAGTGCATAGATGCCGGTCAACGCTTGATTGACAGGGCGCTCGGTCAAGCTCACCGCTGGGCTCCAAATATCTGCTTGTCGTTGCGATCACCAGATCAGATTCCAGAACTGCCCGGTGATATTACTGTAGTACTCGATCCGCCCGGAGACGTAGGACCGGCAGCTGGTCTGATTGCGGCACTGACTTGGGCTCAGTCTCAGAACCTCGCCGGTTTACTAACGATTCCCTGTGATATGCCGGATCTGCATTATGGAATTTGGGAGCGGCTGCTTACCGAAGTGGAGATTGCGTCTATTTCCGGAAATACAGCTCTATGCTTCATGCCGGTGGATACGAGGGGCTTCTGTCCTATCCTCACGCTCTGGCGAACCGAAGCTTTGCCCGGTATCAGGGAAGCTGTCGCGGGCGGGCGTCACGCCCTAAAGCATGTGATTTCCGAGCTTGGCGGACGTCGGGTGTCCGTTCCTGACGGATGGTTCGGGCGCAATATCAACACACCGGATGATTTACGCTCTAGCCTAGCGATTTAGATAGCTACCGTAAAAACGGTACTCTGAAGTCGTGTCTGATTGTGAAGCGCCGGAAGTCTGTGAGGCGGCCTTTAGAGGGCTGATCACAGCCCGAGCGAAAAATGAGCGCTTGCGGGTCGACGTTGGAACCACAGACCACAGCCTTAGGTTCCGGACCCATAAACTCTCTTTTCAAGCCAATGTAGTTATGATTCAAAGCCTCG
Source organism: Elstera cyanobacteriorum (assembly GCF_002251735.1). Taxonomy (NCBI): domain Bacteria; kingdom Pseudomonadati; phylum Pseudomonadota; class Alphaproteobacteria; order Rhodospirillales; family Rhodospirillaceae; genus Elstera; species Elstera cyanobacteriorum. Next base: position 40,625 of record NZ_NOXS01000031.1, read on the forward strand.
TGCTGGAGGCTTTGAATGAGCGACGCACCTTTCTGGCTGAGCGACGAGCAGTTTTCACGGCTTGAACCGCATCTTCCGCAGGATACGCGCGGGAAGGCGCGGGTGGACGACCGGCGGGTTATCAGCGGCATCATTCATGTGCTGAAATCGGGGTGCCGTTGGGTGGATGCGCCCTCGATCTACGGGCCGCGCAAGACGCTCTATAATCGCTTCGTCCGCTGGGGCGACAAAGGCATCTGGCAGGGGATTTTCAAGGCGCTTGCCGCTGCAGGCGGGCCTCCAGCAGAGGTGTTGATCGACAGTTCCGCTGTGAAAGCGCACCGCTGTGCTGCGGGCGGAAAAGGGGGGAACGGGCGCAGGCGATTGGTCGCTCGCGGGGTGGTCGGACAACGAAAATCCATGCGCTGACCGATGCCTTTTGCCGCCCCATCGCGTTTCTGCTGACCGGCGGACAGGTGGCGGATTGCAAAGCCGCCGATGCACTGCTCGACGCGCTGCCGAAAACCGCACTTCTGCATGGCGACAAGGGCTATGACAGCAATGCCGTCCGCCGAAAAATCGAGAGCAAAGGGACCGCCCCCAACATCCCGCCAAAGGCTAACCGCCGATGGAAAAACTGTTTCTCACCAGCCCTTTACCGCAAGCGAAACGCCATTGAGCGCATGTTTTGCCGCCTCAAAGACTTCCGCCGTATCGCAACTCGATACGACCGAAGGGCAACTGTCTTTATGGCCGCCATCTGCATCGCCGCGACCGTCAGCTATTGGTTATGAGTCTGGAGCCTAGTGAACATGGTGTGGATTACAGTACGTATTCGCCGTAGAATCGTAAGCGGTGTTCCGCTCACACGTTGGAGTGGTAGTTCCACGGGAGCAGGTCGTCGATCTGGCTCTGCTTATGGCCTTTGACGATGGCGGTGAGGGTTGCAGTCAACCAAGCCTGTGGGTCGATACCGTTCATTTTGCAGGTCTCGATCAACGAGGCGATGACGGCCCAGTTTTCGGCTCCGGTGTCATGGCCTGCGAAGAGGGCGTTTTTTCGGTTATGCATAGATTTCCATAACCGAAATTATGCGGAGCGCCGGATTATGCGCAGGTGCGTGTTTTCAGATGGGGCCAACACGCGGTCTTTTGCTCTCTGCCGCACGGCGTGACTGATTTCATCTACACATAATACCGTTCCTCTCCACCCAACGAATTGGAGAGGAAGTTTTCATGAAGGCAGATCTTTTGCAGCCCGATCCACGCCAGTGGATATCGAGCAGCGTCATCGCATCAGTCGAAGATGAGTATGTCGCCCAGCTTCGAGCAGGCGGATATCATTCCAACACCGTGCGCGTGTATTTGGCCTGTGTCGCCCACTTCGCGAAGTGGGTTACCGAAGCGGGCTTGGGCCTCATGCTGATCAATGAAGCTGCGCAGCAGCAGTTTCTCGACCAGCATTTGCCGTCTTGCACGTGCCGCCCGCCAGTTCGCAAACTGCGTCACGAGTTGCGCGTCGCCATTCGTCATCTCTTGGGTGTACTTCGCGCTCAGGGCCAGATTCCGCTTGCGGAGCAGAAGGATCACGTCAGCTGTGAGCTGGCATATTTCGATCGGCACATGCGCGATGTCGGCGGTCTGGCGGACACGACACGGCAGCAGCGGATCCAGATCGTTCGCCGATTGCTTATTGAGCAGTTTGGCGACGGCGAGATTGTCCCTGAGAAGCTCGATCCCGACCACATTCGACACTTTGTCCTGGGCCAAGGCCGCGGTTGGAGCGCCGGGGCTGTGCGCGTCGCTGGTGGAACCGTTGGCTGCTATTTGAAGTTCCGCAATATGTTGGGTGACGATGTCGGCAAGCTCCTGCGGGCAATCCCGCGCGCGGCGCATTGGCGCTTGGCTGCTTTACCTGATGTTTTATCATCGGCTCAGATTGACGCCGTTCTCGCCTCATTCGACGATCGGCTGCCGTCCCGACGACGCGCTTACGCCATGGTGAGGTGCGTCGCGGATCTTGGGCTCAGGTGCTCTGAAGTCGTCAAACTGCGGATCGAGGATATCGACTGGCGGAACGGGATCATTCGCATTGCCAGAACCAAGACGCATTTCACCGATAGTCTTCCATTGCCGACCGCCACCGGCACCGCGATTGCAGATTATCTGCGTCACGAACGGCCCCAGACCAAGAGTCGCGCGATCTTCGTGCGCCATGTCGCGCCGTACGACGTTCCCATCAAGGAAGGAGTTGCGAAGCATGCGGTGATCGCCGCCTTTGCTCGATGTGGGTGGCATCGAACCGATCCGCACGTGCTTCGCCACAGCGTCGCAAGTCGGCTGCTCCGCGATGGTACCCCCATGAAGCATATTGCCGATATCCTGCGGCACCGCAGCCTCGATACGTCGAAGATCTACACCAAGATCGATCTCCGTCGGCTGTCTGCCGTGGCGATGCCCTGGCCAGGGAGGGCGTGATGACAGGCGCGATCATGGTAGCACACGTCGAGGCGTTCCTTGTTGAACGTCAGGCCTTGGGATTTCGCACGAATGGGCCGAACGCGAGCCAATTGCGGTCCTTTGCCCGATTCTATGACGGCTCTGGTCATACCGGTTCCCTGACAACGAACCTCGTGATCGAGTGGGCCAAAGGACACGCTCGTACCGATGGACCACGCGCATGGGCGCGGCGGCTCGATAGCCTTCGGCCGTTCGCCACCTATCTGTTGCGTGAAGATCCAGCCACGGAGTTCCCGCAGAACCAGATTTTCGGCAAATCTCACCGCCGGGTCACACCACATATCTACACCGAGGAAGAGGTGGTGACGTTGCTGGCAGCGGCACGGCATCTCGAACCCATGGGCGGCCTGCGACCCGCCGCATACGAGGCCTTCTACGGTTTGATCGCCGCGACCGGCTTGCGCGTTTCCGAGGCGATCAAATTGCGCTGCGCCGATGTAGACCTTGGTAGCCGATGTTTGACGGTTCGGATGACCAAGTTCCGAAAGTCGAGGCACGTGCCGTTTCATTCGACCGTCGCCAGCGCTCTCACCGACTATCTGGCCGTTCGGGACCGCTTCCTCCCGCGCGCAGCCGACGAACCATTCTTCGTTTCGACACCTGGGCGATCGCTAAAATCACGTGCCGTGCATTGGACCTTTCAGAGGCTTCGCAGCAAAGCCGGAATCGTCGCGCGCGGTGCTCATCCTGAAGTCCGCATCCACGATTTCCGCCACACATTTATCTGTCGACGTATCCAGAGGTGGCAGGCCGATGGCGCCGATATCGATAATGCAATCGCCGCGCTCTCCACCTACGTCGGCCATGCGAAGATATCGGATACCTATTGGTATTTGACCGGCATTCCGGACCTGATGGCTATCGCCGGGAATCGTTTCGAAGAATTTGTATGCAGGGAAATCGGCAATGGCTGAACCCGCTCCTCCCACCTTCCCAACGCTCGTGCAACGCTTCTTCATGGATCATCTCCGGGAGCAACGCGCGGTCAGTAGCCAGACCATCGCGGCCTATCGGGATACCTTGCGCCTGCTTCTCACCTATGTTGCTGCAGCACTGCGCCGAACGCCCGGCGCAATCACATTGCCTGATCTCGACGCGCCAATGCTGCTGGCCTTCCTTGACCACCTGGAGAAGGAGCGTGGCAACAGCGTGCGCAGTCGCAACGCACGCTTGGCCGCGATCAGGACGTTCCTGAAGTTTGCGTCGCACCATGACCTTTCCGCCCTGGCCACGATTGAACGGGCGTTGGCGATTCCGCTCAAGCGGTTCGATCGGCCAATGGTCGGCTTTCTGTCTCGTCTCGAGATCGGCGCCATCATCGAAGCCCCTGATCAGACCAGTTGGGCCGGACAACGCGACCGGGCATTTTTCAGCATGATGTATAATACCGGCGCCCGGGTTTCCGAGATGACTGGCATCCGGTGTCGAGATGTTGTGCTTGAAGGCCAACCCGCCGTTCATCTAAGCGGCAAGGGTCGCAAAGAACGAAGTGTGCCGCTCTGGCGAGCGACCGCCGCACTCATCAAGTCCTGGCGCCGCCGGATCGGAGATCCGACAGGCGATGCCATTCTTTTCCCAAATCGCAGTGGTGGACGAATGTCCCGCTCCAACGTCACGCAGCGGCTAGACCTTGCGGTAGCCATTGCTGGCCTCAAAAACCCGGGCCTCCTTGAGCGCCCGATCACCCCCCATACCGTGCGGCACACGACAGCCATGCACCTGTTGCAATCAGGCGTCGACATTACCGTGATTGCCCTGTGGCTCGGGCACGAGGACACCGCAACGACGCATATGTACGTGGAAGCCGATATCGCGATGAAGGAGCAGGCACTGATGAAGCTCCAACCAAGCACCGCCGCGCCCGGAAGGTTTAGGGCCTCCGACACCTTGCTGAGCTTCTTGCAGTCCCTGTGATTATGTGGAGTGCTTGGTGGCGGCCCCGGCGCAATTTCGGGGACCGCCGCCAGCACCTGCGCATAATCCGGCGCTCCGCATAATTTCGGTTGAGGGCGATGGGGCGGATGCTGCGTTCGACGGCGTTATTGTCGATCTCGACGCGGCCATCGGTTAGGAAGCGACCGAGGCCGTCGCGGTATTTGGCGATATAGGCCAGTGCCTCCCCCAGGGGTGCTTTTGCCGAGGCGCGGGGGCGATGGTGCTGCAGCCACGCGTCGAGGCGGGCGAGGATCGGGGCGGCGCGCTCCTGCCGGGCTGCCAGCCGGGCGGCGGGGTCGCAGCCGCGGATGTCGGCTTCGATGGCATAAAGGGCGCGGATGAGGACGAGGCCTTCCTCGGCAATCGGCGCGGGGCCGGTGCGGGTGATCTCGATCAGCTTGCGGCGGGCATGGGCCCAGCAATAGACCAGTTGGATGCCAGGACCTGTGCGGTCGGGCGCGATCAGGCGGTTATATCCGGCATAGCCGTCCACCTGCAGAATGCCGCCGAAGCCGGACAGGATGCGGTCGGCGTGCTGCCCGCCCCGTCCCGGAGCATAGGTGAAGGCGACGCCCGGCGGCTCTGTGCCGCCCCAGGCGCGGTCATCGCGGGCCAAGGCCCAGAAGTATCCGGTTTTGGTTTTCCTTGCCCCTGGATCAAGGACCGGGGCGCGGGTCTCGTCCATGAATAGTTTGGTGGAACGCTTCAGAGTGACCAGCAGGGCCGCATGGAGAGGGCGGAGTTCAAGGGCCGCCCGGCCCACCCAATCGGCCAAGGTCGAGCGGTCGAGATCGACCCCCTGGCGGCTGTAAATCTGGGCTTGGCGATAGAGCGGCAGGTGGTCGGCATATTTGCTGACCAGTACCTGCGCCACCATCGCTTCGGTCGGGATGCCGCCGGGGATCAGCCGCGCTGGGGCAGGCGCCTGGGTGACACCGTCGGTGCAGGCGCGGCAGGCGTATTTGGGGCGGCGGGTCACGCGGACGCGAAGCTGGGCCGGGACGATATCGAGACGTTCCGAGACGTCTTCCCCGATGCACTGCAAGCCGCCGCCACAGGCGCAGACCAGGCTTGCGGGCTCGAGAACCTCTTCGAGACGCGGTAGATGTTTCGGTAATGATCCGCGATTGGTGGCCCGTGCTTTGCCGGCCTGTGCTTTAAGGGGGCGCTTCGCCGCCCGATCTTCGGCATCCTCTTCGGCGTGGAGGGTGGCGATGCCGCTCTCGATATCCTCTAGCGCGAGGTCGAACTGGTCTGGGTCCAGCCGCTCGGACTTCCGCCCGAAGAGCGCCTGTTTGAAAGCGGCAACCAAGGCTTCAAGACGCAAGTTCCGGGCTTCGACGGAAAGGATCCGCGCCTTCAAGACATCGATATCGTCGGGCAGATCGGCAGCGGTTATCATAGGAAAATAATAGCAAAAACAGCCGATTAGCTCACGCTAAATCCTGCCTGCAGCCCCCAGAAAATCACGCAATCGCCTGCGGGGGACGCACGCTCACGGCGCGGACTTTCTGCCAGTCGAGCCCGGCAAATAGGGCTTCGAACTGGGCCGGGTTCAGCGCCAACGTGCCGCTCTGCAGCTTGGGCCAAACAAAGCGTTGCGCCTCCAACCGCTTATAGGTCAGCACCAAACCACTGCCGTCCCAATAGAGCAGCTTCAGCCGGTCGGCGCGGCGCGACCGGAAGACGAAAACCGTGCCGGTATAGGGATCGCGCTGCAATTCGCTTTTTACCAGGGCGGTTAGCCCATCCAGCCCCTTGCGGAAATCGACCGGCTTTGCCGCAATCAAAATCCGCACCCGGTTCGATGGGAAGATCATGCACGCCGCCTTAGGGCCGCGACCAGCGCGGCAACCCGTTCCACGGATGCCGTGTTCTCGACCCGAACCGTGACGTCGCCCACGACAATCTCAATCGATGCTCCGCTTGCAGCGGGTTCCGGCACCTCCGGCGGCGGGGTCATCACCACCGGTACAAAAGCAGCCCCGCTCAACTCCGGCACCGCCAGCAAACCCCGCCGAGCCCGCGCCCGCCATTCCGAAATATGGTTCGGCTTCAGCCCATACCGCGCCGCCACCTCCCGCACCAAAACCCCCGGAACCAGCGTCTCCGCAACAATCCGCCCCTTCACATCATCCGGCCAACGCCGATGACCCGACCCACGTCTTAAAACCTCACCCAGCAAAGCTGACTCGGTTCGGACCTCCAAAGGGACTCCCATACCAACCTCCCATCAAACTCAGAGGCAGCGTCCCTCGCATGAAACGAGAAAGCGGGATAGGTGGGGACAGGACAGCGCTTACGGAGAATCGTGAAACGGTATTTCGGGTCGTTAAATTCGCGCAGCTCATTAAGGCGATGATTGATACGCCTATTTTCAATAAGGATGGTGATTTGGTGCTTTCGACAGAAAAACGGGTGCGCGATTTAGAGGATGCGGCCAAAGGCATCCCTCTCCCTGCGTGATGCACCTGATTTTCCCGGGTGCAGTCGCTTTTTGAGCGAACTTCATATGAAAATATGGGATTGGCAAACCAGCCTAACGTTCGGGCCGCGTCAATTGGATATCGATGAGCATCTGATTGCAAAAAGGGGGAGATGCTGGCCATCAACCCCCTGCGCGGTGGTCCATATCCCGTACTATACCCTCCATGAAAGTATAGAACCGAGAGTGAAGCTCGTCCGTTTGAACGAAGAAGCCTCTTGGCCCCAATATATGTCAAAATCTGGAGGGAGGGGACCTTACTCTATGAGGGTAGCACCTTCACGGAGAAAAACCATGTATCGCGCAATCGGCTTTCTGGTGGTGGCAGGCTTTGCCTTGTTCGGGGCTTCCAAGTTTATCGAGGATCACGTCGTCCTTGAGAAGGCAGACCCGGACGACCTGGAGGGTGAGGCAGACGAGAGGGATATCAACCCTTCGCGTGTTGGCACCGACCCACAACTCGCTTGATATCAACTCAGGGACCCGGCGGTGACGCCGGGCCCCATGCCACCACGAAGGCCCGGCGGATCGCTGCCTCGCCACTGCCTGCGGCCAATTCTCCCCGGCGGGCTTGCTCAAGACCTATGGTCAATCGATAGCGCAGGTGCTGGAGGCTGGCATCGTCACGATCAACGAGCGCCGCTTGGTTTTTGGTCGGGATAGGGTTTCGGATAACCATCTTTGTCTCCAGAACGGTCCTTGGTCCGATAGGTTCGCGCGGCGAGGGGTGCTATACTCCTGCTTGTGCCTTTTCCTCTATCGAGCGTGCGATGACAACCCCGGAAAAACCCCGTTGGCTTTACCGTCTTGAGAACTTTGGGCGGGCTTTCAGCTTGTTGCGGGAAGCTATGGAGATCATGGACAGTCGCCCGCTCACCCAACTCGAAAAAGAAGGCGTGATCCAGCGGTTCGAGTTCACCTGGGAACTGGCTTGGAAGCTGCTGAAAGATTACCTCGAAGCCAGCGGCGTCGCGCTCGAGACGATTACCCCGGCGGCCGTTATCCGGGCCGGGTTCGCAGCGAAGATCATTCAGGAAGGCGATATCTGGATGCAGGCGCTCGATGCGCGTAACAAAATGTCCCATACCTATAATTTTAAAATCTTCGAGAAAATCATTGAGGATATCCGCGCGCAGTATTTTGCGCGGCTGGAAGAGCTTTATACGGTCATGATCGAACGGGCCGTAACGGAGGGAGGCCAGTATGATTAATCACGGTTTGACCCCATCCCATATCACGATCATTGCCGACGTCCTGGCTCCTTTCGCGCTCCAGATTGAAAGGGTCGGGCTGTTCGGTTCCCGCGCGACCGGCACGCAAAAGCCGGGATCGGATATCGATCTGGTGCTTTATGGTCCGCTGACCGAAGCAATGGTTGATCGGCTATGGACGCGCTTTACCGAAAGCCTGCTACCGGTCTCGGTCGATGTCGTTGCCTATGCGTTGATCCAATGGCCAGCGCTGCAGCGGCATATCGATAGCACCATGCTGCCGTTACTTTCTCAGCAAGATTTGATCCGTTTGGGTCAAAAGGCCGCTTAAGGGCCGGACTGGGGAAGCGCACAAGAAGCGCCCTTCCCCCTCCCTTGATCAGACAGCGGTTTGCGCCCCTGGATAAAGTGTCGGGATCACCATAGGCACGGGGGTTTCCACCCGCAAAAGCGAGGTTCCAAAATCCCGAACGCGGTAGGGGGCCAAATCCTTACTATAGGTCTTGGCGAGATAGGCGAGGCGTTCGAAGACGGCTTGAACCTGAAATCCAAACGCAGCCTGTTCGGCACCCTTGGACTGGGCCGAGGGGCGGCACAGCATAATCCAGGCCCGACCGCCATCGAGATCGCAGTAATGGACCAGACCTTGTGGCCAGGGGTAGTTCAGAATCACCGACCAAGCCTGTGATGCCGACTGAAGCAAACCGGTTCCCGTCTGGCAGCGGTTTCCGTTGATCAGGAAGGCCACGTGATAATGCGGCGTCTCGCTGAGGTTCTGCTCCCGAACCCACAGGTAATGGGCTTCAATGCTGTTCAGGGAGAACCAGTCTTTCAGATGTTTCATCAGCGCGGAGATGGCGTCGTTCCGCTGGGGAAGCGGGGCATTCTCCGGAAAGCGGACATCAAAGCGAACCACCAGCACTTTTGAGTGGTGCTGGATCATATGAATTAGCCGCTCCTGGATCTTGGCCAGGATATCGGTGCGATACTCGTACATGATGAAGTCCTCGGTAAGTTTCACCATACTATGAAGGTTGATTGAAGTGTTCTGAGTATATATTACCATATACCGATTTATAGAAACTGCGCCCTGTCGAGATTATTCAGGAACATATTGCCGCTATTTCGGTGTTATAATTTTCAGATCAGTCTGAAAGTTAAGTTTGATTTAAAAAAGAAAGCCCGGTTTCCCGGGCTCCCTGATGAGAGAGTTGGTCTTTTGACAAAGGCTCGTCGCGAGTGTTTCTACCCGCGCGGAATTTTATTAGTCCTCAAAATGGCAACCGCAATTGTGGCATTGGTATTTGCGCAACGGGGCGGCGTCATCCTCTGTGTCGTCAGTTGCCCAGGCGGCAACGCCCAGGAGGAAGCCGACGATGGAAAGAGGGAGAAGCGGCCCCTGCAGAACAACGCGGGCAAGCGTTAAGGCGGCAGCGCCTGCCGCCCCTGCGGCCAGCATGTCGCCAAGCTCGCTGACCATTTCCGGTTCGGTATGATAGGAGCCGCAGGCCGGGCAACGGGGATTGGGGGATAGCAGAACGATATCGTTGGGCATGTCATTTTCTCCGGATGAGCGCCCGCTGAAGCATCTGGAACAAGGCTTCCGGCAGGGCGTCGAGGGTGTCGATGTTCTGGGAGGTGATCGGCAGTAGGCTGGTGATGCTGGGGGCCTTGATGCCGAGGGCATAAACCTCGATCCCCAGGCGCGCGGCGGTGGTGAGGACGTCTTTGGCGGTTTCCGGATCGTCCGGTTCGCCGTCGGTGAGCAGCAGCAGGATCTGGCGCGGCTCGGGGCGGCGGCTGATCTGTTGCAGCACGGCCCAGAGCACCTGGGTTAGGGGTGTATCGCCGCTCGCGTCGGGCAGGAAGCGGGCGTGCGGTCGGTCGCCATAGTCCAGTAGCGGCACATAGGTGGCGGTGCCGAGCTGGGGGCGGCCGGGGAAGGCGGTAACGGCGAGCGGCAGGCCGACGCCGTACAGGGCCTCGGCGACGGCATGGGCGAGATGCCCGGCCAAGCTGATCCGCTCCCGCATCGAACCCGAGGTATCGAGCAGCAGATGCACCGCCGTGTTCAGCCCCGGCTTCGGCTGCCCCTGTCGGAAGATGCGGGGCGAGCCGGTAGCGAGGCTGGCGAGCAGCTTGGGGTCGAGCTTTCCCCGGCGGCTGCGTGCCACCCGCTTCAGAATGCTCGCCTGCAGCAGCCCTGTTAGCCGGGCTTTTAAACCGCTGGTTAGGCGGCGGCTGTCGGCAAGCTGCTGGTCGGTGAGCGATTGCACCGGTTTGTCGCCCATCACCGCCACACTGGTCCGGCTTTTGATCGGCTCTTTCGAGGAGGCCCGCAAGCAGCGGCGCAGGATGGCGGCGATATCCTCGGGCAGATCCGCCTCATCGCTGCCGCGTAAGGGCTGGGGGTCGGCGTTAGGATCGTCGGGCGGGGTGTTCATCCACAGGGCGATGATCTCCCGCGCATAGGCTAGACAGGCGGCACTGTCGGGGCAGTGCTGGCGCATCCGCTCCAAGATCGGGGTAACGCGATCAAGAAGGCCGGGGATCACCCGTTCGACCTCCCCGGCCCGCCGCCGGACGCGCCCGGCCAGGGCCGGAAGGCGCCACGATCGGACTGTGAGCAACAGCCAGTCGAGGAACCATTGGGTTTTCGGCAGCTTCGGGCGCGGCGCGTCCAGGAAGAGTTCCTGGATCAAGGCCCGGAAGTTCTCGCCGCAGCCCGGATAGAGTTTGGCGAGCCGATCCTCGATCCGCCAATCTTCGAGGATATTCCAGACGTATTTTTCCAGCACGTCCGGCTGTTCTCGGCGGAGGAGGTCGAAGTCGGTGAAGCGGATATGGGCGGCCTCATGGTCGATATAACCGCGCACCAGCCCGAGGAAGCGCGGGTCGCCCGAGGTTGGTAAATCCGGCAGGCGGATCACCCGCCCATCGGTATAGGCGCGCGGCCCGCCGATCTCGACTGTCACGCCGTGGCGATGGCCGAGGCTGGCGGCGAGTAGGGGCAGGCAGGAGAGAAGAGCCGGGGAGGGAACCATCGCAACCTCCCTCACCACAGGCCGAGACTGTCGAGCGCTTGCCCGCCCGCATCCGGGCTTTCCGGCGTGTCCGGTGTCTCCTCCGGCAGCAGCAGCGGCTGCACCGGCGGCGGGGGCAAAGCGACCAGCGCCTGCAAGGCCGCGTCCAGCCCCATGCCGTCGAGGATCTTCTGTCCGTGCTCGCGCATCGCCGCCGGATCGCGCAGCAGGCAGACGAGGCCTTGCAGTCCCAGCAGGCTACCGCCGGTTAACGGACCTTTCTCCGGCAAAGCGGCAAGCCCGGTATCGATCAGATCGACCAGCGGCGTCACCCTTGGCTCCAGACACGACAGTCCCGCAAGCTTCTGCCGCAGGCCTTTCAATGGCCAGGCTGCCTTCAGCGAGACCTCGGTTTTACCGAGAAAACTCTTCTGCCACGCCTCTTCGGCGACTTTCGCCACTTCACCGAACAGGGTGCCGCCCAACTCTTCGACCGCCTCGGTCAGCGGCTTACTCGCCTCCCGCCCCTTCGGCGGCTGCAGTCGGAACATCTGCCACGCAAACCCCAACCGCGACCGCACCACATCGGCGCTGACAGCCGCATTGGCCAGCAGCGCCTCCCAGCCTGGATTATCGCGAATCCAATCCGCCACGGCCGCATCATAGCGGGCGAGAAACTCCGCCTTCGCCTGCACAAACTCGGCCCCGATGGCGTCGAGCCCAGCATTCACCGGATCAATCGCCCGCTCCGGCAGGGCCCAGCCACCGAGAAATCGCACGCCATGCCGGTCGAGCAAAGCCACCGCCCGACTCTTTAACGCCCCGAACACCCGCAGGTCTTCGGGATTACAAACCTTCTTACTGCCGAGCGACGCCACCGTCTCCGGCGGTAAATTCGGCGCACAGAGATCGGCGGCGGTCAGCTTGCGCCGCGCCGACCAGATCGTGACCTCCAGCCGCAGGGCCGTGAGGTGTTTGAGAACGGTAATGTCCGTCATTCGTCGTCTCCTATGGAATTGCGCTGCGCGCAGAAGGGGGCGCTGCCCCCAAACCCCCGGCCAAGGGCCGACGGGCCCTTGGCAATCCCGGGGATGGAAAAAGCAGTTCATCCGACCAAAGCCGGAGCGCGTCAGATCAGGAAAAAGGGGATTATCAAGGGCCCAAGGCCCTTGATCGGAGCCCGAGGCAGCGCCTCGGATCGCGTCAGCGCCTTAGGCCGAAACGGCAAACAGCCGCTGCGCCAACTCCTGCAACAAAGCCCGCGTCGGCGGCGTGGCGCGATAGCCGAGGGCGCGGTCGAGGGCGTAGGTGACGGGCTGGATGCCGGTTCGGGCGAGGGGTTGGAAGCGCTGGGTGAGGTCGGCCCAGCGCAGCAGGGTGCGGGTGGAGAAGGTGACTTCGATGCGTTCGGCGAGGCTGCCTGCCGTGGGATCGCCGAGGAAGAGGCGGCGGACTTGGTGGGCGTAATCGACCATGGTGCTGCGCAGACTTTCGGGCAGGGCAGGGGCTCGGCGGTCGAGCAGGCTGCGCTCGGTCTCGGGTGAGGGGTAGCCGATCTCGCAGAGGGTAAAGCGGTCCATAAAGGCGAGGTTCTGGCGCAAGGTACCCTGGTAGAGGCCGGTCTCGTCGGCGGCGCCATTGGTATTGGCGGTGGCGACGAAGCGGAACAGCGGGTGCGGCGCGATGATCTCGCCGCCGTTTTCCGGCAGGCAGAGCGGCGCGCCGTCGAGGACGCCGTTGAGGCCGACGGCGACAGCCGGATCGAGCAGGTCGATCTCGTTGAGGAGAAACAGGCCGCCATAGCGCATGGCCAGCGCCAGCGGCCCGTGCTGGAAGCGCATGCTGCCCTGATCGAGGCTGAGGTGCCCGGCGAGATCGGCGAACTCCAGGCGGCCGTGGGCGGTGATCTCGAAGACCGGATAGTTCAGCTTGGCGGCCACCTGGCGGATCAGACTGCTCTTGCCGCTGCCGGTCGGCCCGAAGACATAGAGCGGATCGGCGGGGGCCATTAGCCAGACCACGAGTTCGCGCATGGCTTCGGGGAAGACGTAGAAGGGATCGGGGCTTGGGGTATAGGCGCAGGGGGCGGTAAAGCCCCGGATCAGGCGGCCGGAGGCTTGGCCGCTGAAGATCAGGCCTGCATCTAGATCGGCGGGGGCAAGCCCGGCTAGGATTGTCTCGGCATCAGTCTCGGACATGGAACTCTCCTCTGAAGACAAACAAAAACCCCCGCGCCAGGACGGCGCGGGGGAGGGTCACAGAGGTGATGTATGTCTGAGTTGGGATGAACGACATGGTCGTATCGCTGAAAATTATATTGACAACGTTGACAGTCAACGTTGTCAACGCTCATTTTGGAGTGAAAAATCGTTATGAGCAAGTTTCAATTTATGAATAATCGATGCCCGACGATCCGATGTTAGGGTTTGGAGAAATAAGATTTGTTTGCGTGATTAAATTTGGGTTCACGACAAATTTTAGGTTTTTCAAGTGTAACCGTCCTAAGTATAGATTTGTTTCTAAAATATCTATACCTGATCTTATCTCTTCGATTGTGCAGCGACCAACTCCTCTCTGGGCGTCTCTTTCTTCAAATGAGCTTTTTTTATGCCTGTATATCCAATTTAATATCTTATTAGCTACGTTTAGAGATTTTTGATATTGATTGTCAAATGCCGATTGCGCGTAAACATCAAAAAATTTTAAGAGTATATCCGCAGATTTTATTGTCTTTGCTGATATTTCGTTGTCGATAAATTGATCGTTTTCAAGAATGTGTAATATACCTGCCAATCTAATCAAATGGCTTGGCTTTCTATTTTTAAAGGCTCTATGAGCATAGTTTTTTCCACTAACGAAAGCTTCGACATCATTTCTCCCTCTGAAATAGGAGAAATACTCTTTAGCTTCGGTGGATAAAATTATTTCATTGAATATTTTTTCGCTATTATCCGATCTGGGCCTCTCGACTGACATGATGGATCGTATTTTCTTTTGGAGCCATTCCTGTATTTCTTCCGAAATATCTTCGGATAAATTCTTTTCTATAAAGCTTTGTCCAAGAAATATAGGTAGGAATCTGGATGATATGTCGCTCCTCATAATGTTCTCATCTTGATAGAAATCTTGATATATTTCCGGGTTTGTGAGTAAGCACATTGATGTGATTGGTGAATTAAGATCTACATTCAATTTTATATCGGAACCACCTAAATACGATTCTGCATCGTATGATTTAATTATTATATTTTGGATATTTTCATGCTTGATTTTTTCCAAAAATCTTCCTTCTACGTCAAATATGCATATAAATTCATCTTGAGTATTCAGTGCTCGAATAAGAGACGTTGCAGTAGGTGTATCAATAATAAGTTTAATTTGATGTGCGCAAGAGGATGTTTTTTCAATTAATTCTATTGCGTTCTTTTGTTTCAGTATTTCTGCGACAATATCGCAATCTTGAGATATATTTTTCTCTATTTCATTTTCTATCATTTTTTTTCTTTTACTTGACATGCGTTTTATAATTTCACGAAAAGTATTTGAGTTAAGAATCTTTTTATCAGGAACCATGCTTTCATGTGCTTTTAGAAGTGTATTTCGAAAGAAATGTGCAGTATTATCTTTCCTGCTGTCCGATGGTGCTGATATCAAAAAATATTCTGTTAATACTTCTTTATGAAGTGACGATAATCTGACTGAAACCCGACCTCTGGTTGCAGTGCAGACTGTAGAAAGCATGCAAACAGTAGCTATTTCGATGGGGACAGCTAAGGTAGTAGATAAGTTTTTTAGAAAATCACTAGTATTTTTTGAAAAAATATCATCTATTAATAAAGGTGAGCGTGGGTAGTCAATACTCGGAATATACTGTGTTGGAATTGATCTTAAGTAATTTTGAATTGATAATTCATCATGTAATGATTTTATTTCCTCTTGGTGTTTGATATATCGTTTCTGAGCATCGAAAAAATTGTTATGAATATTAATGGATTGAGTTTTATTTTTAATGTCATTTTCATGGGTTGAATAGTGGTTTGGTTGATTTGAAGAGGGAAAAGGATAAGAAACCATATCAGTCTCCTGGGGGCTGGTGAATGCTCAAGTAAGTATTTTTATTTACCGTTAAAAATAGAAACGGATACCGCTATGGTTTTCTCCAGCTTCTATACCAGTCAATAAAATCACTTTTTTTATAATGAACTCTACCACTCAAGATGGTTTTTGGTGGACCGTTGCCTGTCATGTCTAGTTTTTCTAACGTACTTTTTCCGATTAGAGATGTTCCAAAGGATTCTTGAAAAATTTTAGGTAACTTGGCGCGCGGCAATAGATCGGGCAATTTTTCGGCCATTAAACAGTATATATCTCCGGGATTTTCCTTCAAATCCTGTTTCCGAAGATGATTCACATTCTCCTCATGATAACTTGGGGCAATCTCTTCTGAAGATGGAGGCGAAATAGTCCCAATATCATTTATGGTCATCGGGGTTGCGAGATTCTCAAGATTATCAATAATTTTAGTAACATCAGATTTTTTCCAAACGGCTGCAGAAAGGCGCATTGTGAAAATCTGCTGTATTTCCCGTGATAAAGCAGAAATTCTACTCCCTGCTTCAAACACGTTGGAAACCGAATCCGGGGAGCCTTTTATAAATAGGCTCGAGAAAAAAGAAGCCAAGCTATGTTTCCAGACCAAACCCTCATCGCCAAAAATCTGCGAAGAGACGAGAGAACCGGCACGGACGGTTGCTTCCACCAGATCCCAAATGTCGCGGGAATAGCCATGTTGCTTACGGCCTTGGCATTCAGTGGATACGATTAGACCAAAACGTCGATTGTGTTCAATCGTAATAAGAAGCGGGAAATGGCTTTCTTCGCCAGTAGCCTCATTTTTTAACATAAGCGGTATGATTAAAATGACAGGTCGACCGGGAATAATACGGCGAAGAGCCGGAAGGTTGGAGGCTTGGAGTTGAAAAGACCAGTGCCCTGTGGGGGCAATTGTAAGCCAACCATAGTAGGTTAATCGCGCAGGGGCCTTTTCTAAGAGTAGACGAGCCCCCATTTCCGCTCCAATCACGTGACCGCTAACGAAGTCCCAAGAAATTTTGGGGGAGTAAGGCGATCGAGGCAGTAAGATAGGAAGCGTGGTTGAGGCATCAAAAGCCTGTATTTTACCTCGAACCCATTCTTGCAGCAGCCATATGATTTGATCCTCACTATGTAGATCTACCAACTGCGGTAATGTTATTGATTCTTCATAGCTAGGAAACCCACGCGATTGGCGAACTTGTTGGAGCATTTCCTCGAATGGCGAAGGCAATTGACGCTCCCAAAAAATGCAGTATCAATCGATATTAATCTTAGCCTATTTGGTTACCGAGTGAAGATAAAAATTGGGTTAACCCCCTCCCCCCGCCTCTTGGACAGATTTCCTTCTGATTTAAGCTACTCCCTGTGCCTACCGATCAGTCTCGATGCTGTTCTAAAAGATCACGGCGGGCGGCTATCCACCATGTTCAGCTAGGCCCTGTTGACAAAATTAATTCCCAAAGGCGCTGATCTGTGATTCAACACTGCTCTTTGCGGAGAGCGGCGATGGCACGTGGTGATGTGACGGACGAGGAATGGGGCGTTATCGAGGTGCTTTTGCCCTCGGAGCGGGGGCGTAAGTCCCGACCTGCTCATGATAATCGGCGCTTTCTCAACGGCATGCTTCATGTGCTGCGGGTTGGGTGCCCCTGGCGGGATATGCATGAGCGGTACGGGAAGTGGAACTCGGTCTATGTCCGGTTTCGCCGCTGGGCTGAGCAAGGTGTCTGGGATGCGATCCTAGCCACGCTGGTCGAGTTCGGCCTAACCGACGATTGGTAGCACATGATCGACAGCACCACGGTTCGCGGCCATGTCTCGGCAGCGGGCGCAAAAGGGGGACGTATAAGGAAGCTTTTGGTCGATCACGCGGCGGCTTTACGTGCAAGGTCCACGCCCGGTGCGACAATCAAGGACGCCCTCTTGGCTTCATCCTGACTGGCGGCGAGGCTTCGGATTATGCGGCGGTCGATGACCTCATGGCCTTGCCGGTCGCTAAGCCGAAGGCCCTGTTGGCTGACAAGGGCTATGATGGGGATACCGTGCGGGCCAACCTGCTGATGCGCGGCATTTTGCCAATTATTCCGCCCAAGGCCAATCGGCGCGACCCCATCGCCTGCGACTTCAAACGCTACCGCGACCGAAACCGTATCGAGCGCATGTTAGGTCATCTCAAGCATCAGCGGCGTATCGCTACGCGATACGATAAAACCGCACTCTCCTTCGAAAGCTTCCTCAATCTCGCCGCCATCCGCAGATGGTTACCTTACTTTGTCAACAGGACCTAGATCGTAGCTCATTACAGAGTGCACAAGATTCGCAGAGCAACGAGTTTGACAACTGCGAGGAGGTTTTGCGGATCTTTGTTGTGCCAGGTGGCTATGCCCCGGAAGTCTTTGATCTTACCGAAGAAGCGCTCGACCAGATTGCGTTGGCGATAAACCCAGATGGAGAAGGGGAATGTGCCCTTCCGGTTGGGCTTGGGTGGGATGTTTGCCCAAGTATCGTGATTCTCGATCAAGACACGGATAGCGTTACTATCATAGCCCTTATCAGTCAGCAGGGTTGCGCGGCCGCTCAAAGCTCCGTCCGAGCAAGACCATGGCCTCTATGCTGTCGTGGAACTGTCCTGCGGTCAGACGCAGGGGGTGGAGCGGCCTTCCGCATTGGCGAGTGCGTGGATTTTACGGGTGAATCCCTCATGGGAACGTCTCATGCCGCTATCGTCTTTAGCCCCCTTTTTCCCCTAGCCCCGTGCTGGTGAACGCGGACACAGGTGCTGCAGCAATCGTCTGCTCAAACTCCCGCATAGCAGCCCGTAGCCCCTCTGGAGCTAGATGAGAGTAGCGTTCCGTCATGGTCAGGCTGGCATGTCCCATCAGTTTTGCCACGGTGTAAAGGGGCGTTCCTTGTTGGACGTGCCAACTTGCGAACGTATGGCGCAACGTGTGGAAGACGACCTTCAAACGCGGATCGGCTTGTCCTTGATTCCAACCGAGTTCCTCGACGATCCGCTCGAAGGTGCGGCTGACCTCGCGCAAAGGGCTTCCATCGGCCTGCTGAAAGAGGGGGGGAGAACTGGCTTCGTCTTTGCGATGGATGAGCATCGTGCGGGTGGCTTGGGTGAGGTAAGCATAGCGATTTTTGCCGCTTTTAGGATCTCGAACAAGCAGGGTGCCGGTCTCAAAATTCACATCTTCCCAGCGCAGTTTGAAAATCTCTCCGGCTCGCAACCCTGTATGTAGACTGAGCAAACAAATATCATGTAGTTGCGGGCTTCGACGTGCTGTAAGAGCGAGGAGCTCCCGGGCTTCCTGGTGCGAAAGATGGCGCTGGCGGCGATTATCCTGGCGCGGCAGTGTCATCTGAGTAACTGGGTTCACCTCAATAAGCCCGTGCCGAGCGGCGAGATTGAAGACCTGTCGGCAGGTCGCCAGCACTGCATGTTGGGTCTTTGCGGCCCGTTTTTTTTCAATGAGATGCTTATTAATCCGCTCCAACGCAAAGGTCGTGACCGAGCGGAGAGGCGTTTCGCCGATCACTGGTGCAATCCAGTTGGTGAAATGGCCTTGCTCATTGTGCCATGTCTGGGATTTCTTCGAGGCAGAAGCAGAGGGGGCATAAAACTCGACCCAGAACTGCGCAAAACTGATATTGGCCAGGGCTTCGCGCTGACGGCGAGCGGCCTCTTCCTGCCGTTGAAGCGCCGCGAGTTCGGCTTGTTCCCGCAAAGTTTGGGGCCGTTTTCCTGTGCGCTGATTTTCTTTGAGCTCGGCCAGAAGGGCGTTCACCTTCCCTTCGGTCCACCCTGCGCTTTCCCAACCAACGCCTTCCTCAATTCGCTTTCCATCAAGCCGATAGTAGATCGCAAAATAGCGATCCCTGCGGGTCCCAATGCTGCGACTTTCATGCAGTCGGTAGCGTATGCCGGGATATTTAGAAGCACTCCAAGGACGGGCCATCGTGTCGCTCTCAGAAATTGTCCATTGCTGGTCCATCATTTTGGGGGAAAGAGGCTGAGTGTCAAGGAAAGGTCAGGAGAGGATAGGTTTCAAGAAATCAGGCGATTTCAATCGTCTCACGCCGCTCGGGAAAAACGCAGAGACGTGGGGCAAGATTTGGAAATAGTCTCATAACCTGAAGGCCGCAGGTTCAAATCCTGCCCCCGCAACCAATCCTGAGAAACGCCCCTAGATCAAAACAGCTAGGGGCTTCTTGGTTTTCTAGGTCTGATTTACCTCAAAGACCACACCCGCCTATACGCTATCCTCCCGACAGGAACCGATGATCGAATCGGGACCCAACCAGTGGCGCAAAAACCAACTTTCTTGGAAGATGCGTGGATCGGGACGAAGAAGGCGAAAAAAATCATGGGGGAAACGCGCAATACCCGGACTGGCGGCCAAATTCTGGTCGATGCGCTTCGGGTTCATGGGGTTGACCGGGCCTTCTGCGTTCCGGGCGAAAGCTATCTTGCCGTGTTGGATGCGTTGCACGACGCGGCGGATGCCATCGAGCTGATTGTCTGCCGTCAGGAGGGGGGAGCGGCCTATATGGCCGAGGCCTATGGCAAGCTAACCGGCACGCCGGGTATCTGTTTCGTCACCCGCGGCCCTGGGGCGACGAATGCGTCGATTGGCGTGCATACCGCCTTTCAGGATTCGACGCCGATGATCCTGTTCGTCGGCCAAGTGGCGCGCGATCAGGTCGAGCGGGAGGCGTTTCAAGAGATCGACTATCGCCGCATGTTCGGCCCCATGGCGAAATGGGTCGTGGAAATCGACGATGCCGCCCGCCTGCCGGAGTTGATCAGCCAGGCGTTTCACCGCGCGGTCAACGGTCGCCCCGGACCGGTTGTCGTCGCGCTGCCCGAGGATATGTTGACCGACCGCGTGGCCGTGGCCGATGCGCCAGCCTATGTGCGGGCCGACGCCTATGCCGGGGCGCCGCAGCTCGCGGCCCTGCAAGCCTTACTGGCCGACGCCCGGCGCCCGATGGTCATTGCGGGTGGCGGCGGCTGGTCGGCGGCGACGGTGGCGGCGCTGCAGACCTTTTCCGAAGCCTTCTGCCTGCCGGTCGCAGCTTCCTTCCGCTGTCAGGATCTCTTCGACAATACTCATCCCCATTATGCTGGGGATTTTGGCCCTGCGGCCTCGCCCAAGCTGATCCAGCGGGTGAAAGATAGTGATCTCCTGATCACCATTGGCGCCCGCCTGGGGGAGATGACCACCGGCGCCTATACGATGATCGATATTCCGGTGCCGCGGCAAAAGCTGGTGCATATCTACCCGAGCGGCGAGGAGTTGGGCCGCGTCTATCATCCGACGCTTCCGATCCAGGCCACCGTTCGCGGCTTCCTGACCCCGGCGGCGGCGCTGACACCCCTGGGAGGGATTGCTTGGCGGGCATGGACGGCGGCGGCCCATGCCGATTACCGCGATCATCTTCAGCATCCGCTGATCCCTGGAGCGGTGCAGATGGGCGAGATTATGGCTTGGCTGCGCGACCACCTGCCCCCCGACGCGATTTTGACCAATGGGGCAGGGAATTATACCGCTTGGCCGCAACGGTTTTATCAGTATCGCCGGTTTCGTACCCAGTTAGGGCCGACGAATGGCTCGATGGGCTATGGCGTTCCGGCGGCGATTTCGGCAAAGCTCGCCCATCGCGACCGGACGGTGGTGGCGTTTGCGGGTGATGGCTGTTTTCTGATGACCGGGCAGGAACTGGCGACGGCGGCGCAGTATGACGCGCGGGTGATCGTGCTGGTCGTGAATAACGGCATGTATGGCACGATCCGCATGCATCAGGAACGCACCTATCCCGCCCGTGTTTCGGGCACTGGGCTTACCAACCCGGATTTCGCCGCACTGGCCCGTGCTTATGGGCTGCACGGCGAAACCGTTACGGAAACGGCGGCCTTTGCCGCCGCGTTCGAGCGCTGCGAGCGGGCGGGAACGGCGGCGCTGATCGAGTTGCGCATCGATCCCGAAGCCCTAACGCCAAAGCTCAGCCTGTCCCAGATCCGCGCGCAGGCGCAGGCGCGCGGAGCGTAAGCTTGGCGGGCTAGGGCGCTTTCCGTTCGCTTTGGCTCACGACAAGCGCTCTAGCCTCTTATTTTAGAAGCAAATGCGTCGTCGCGGGTGCCTGTGCGTTTGACGCGCACAGCGCATCGGGCACCCGCTCGGGATTTGCGCTAGGGTGTAGGGGCGGTCAGCTTCGCCATGACCGTCATCGGCGAGACCTTATGCTGGGCGGCAATCCCGGCAATTGTTTCGGTCCCGCGAGCGGCGGTAAACCCGGCCTGCTGCAAGCGCGTTACCGCGCCGCTTTCATCGAGGCCGAGGATGGGGGCGAGTTGGTGAAGCGGGGCTTTCTGGGCCGCGCCCATCAGGGCTATTGCGGGGTTACCGCCGTTCGGCTTGCTCCATCCGCCATAGGCATAGGCGCCCGCCGCGATCAGGGAGAGGCCGAGGCTGATCGGCATGGCTGCCCGGCGGAAGTAATTTTTAAAGCCCGGCCAGTTGCGCCATAGATGAAGAATGACGGGAACCAGCAGGACCAGCGATAGAATCTCGTGCATCTCGCGGAACAGGTTGGTGCCGAGATGAAAGAACAGTGCCACGCCCGAGACGGTGGAGACGAGAAACAGGCCCACGGTCAGCGGTGTACCATAGCGGAAGAGGGCGGCTTTTAAGCGCTTCACGAAAAATCCCCTTGTTAGATCACCAGAGTGTCTAACGGGGATAGGCCGCGCCCCCTGGGATCATCCCCGGGGGCGGGGTGCGGCAGACTGTCCCTACGAGAATTAGCGCTGGTCTTCGGGGAGATCGGCCAGCCGCCCGCCGAGATCGAAGAACACGTCGCGCGCCCGGCCCATCAGGCTTTCGCCGCCGTCAACGGTAATGGTCTGACCGGTGAAACTCTCGGTCTCCAGAATGAAGCGGCAGGCGCGGGCGAGGTCTGCGACCGTGCTGCCGCGCCCCAGCGGCGTCGCTTGATGGGCGGTCGCAAAACTATCTTCCGTCTGCCGCCCGGAAATCAGCGTCAAGCCGGGGGAGACGGCGCCGACGCGGATGCGCGGGGCAAGCTGCATCGCCAGCATGCGCATCAGCCCCTTCAACCCAACTTTGCCTAAAGTATAGCTGAGAAAATCCGGGTTAAGATTATCGACCTTCTGGTCGAGGATCGCGATGATCACGCCGCTGTCGATATCTGGCTGGCGGGCGAAATCGCGCGATAGAAACGCCGGGGCGGCCAGGTTGACGGTCAGATGCGCGTCGAATAGCGGCCAATCCAGCGAATTCAGATGGTCGAATTCAAAGAGGGAGGCGTTATGGATCAACCCATCGACCGGCCCCGCTAAGGCACGGGCGCGCGGCAGCAGGGCTTCGATCCCGTCCCGCGTCGCAAGGTCGGCTTGCACGGCCCAAGCGGTGCCGCCCGCCGCGTCAATCTCCGCCACCACCCCAGCGGCTTCGGTTGCCGAGGCATTATAATGCACCAGGATACGATGCCCGGCGGCGGCTAAATCCTTCGCCAATCCAGCGCCGACGCGCTTAGCCGCGCCGGTGATGAGGATCGTCCGCGCCGTCATGCTAAAGGCTCTGGGCGGCGGCGGTAGAGTTCGACGCCGACCGCGTCGATCTCGTTAAAAATCGCGGTTTTCTGAACCGAAACCCGGCAGGCTTCGACGCGCGGCAGGCTGAAACAGAGGGCGACCAATTCTTCGGCCAGGGTTTCCAGCAGGTCGGTATGCGGGCGGGTCGGCCAGGCTTTTAGGGCGGCGCGCAGCGGGTCATAATCCATAAACACCGCGTCGGTCTCCGGGCGCGGCGAATGGGCGAACAGCTCGATCCGCACCCGCAGGGGATTAGGATGCTCGGCGAATTTTTCCCACGGGTGCAGACCGACGCGGGCTTCCGTGCGGATATTATCCAGCAGGATGCGCACGTAATCGCGGCTGGCGTCCCATAGCCCGGTGGGGGAGGATGCTTCTGTCATGGGGGAGAGCCTAGGCCGTCACGCGCGCCTGTCCAGCCCTAGGACGAGAGGCAGTGCTGAAGAAAGCGCTGGCCAGCTTCCAACCCGGCATCGTCGATGGAATGGCCGAGGCGCGGGCAGGTTAGGGTTTCCACCGGCACCCCGGCGGCGGCGAGCGTGGTTTCCGCCTTGGCGAGGCTGGCGTAGGGCACCACCGGGTCAGCGTCGCCATGCACCAGCAGCACCGGCGGCTTAGCGGTCAGGTCGGTCGCGAGGCTGGGCGGGTCGATCAGCATGCCGGAAAACCCAAGCACGCCCGCCAGCGGCACCGGGCGGCGCAGGGCGACGTGCAGGGCCATCATCGTGCCTTGGGAGAAGCCGACCAGGGCCAGTTTGTTGGCTGGCAGATCGAAGCGCGCCAGAATATCGTCGATCAGCTCGTTCAACACGGGGGCCACGGCATCAGCCCCGGTGCGGCGCAGCCCATCGGCCAGGGGCGCACCCGCCATAATCTCGCGTAGGGAGAACCATTGATAGCCCAGCGGCGACATTTCGCAGACGAAGGGCGCATCCGGCCCGATGAAGGCGGCGTGCGGCAGCGCTTCGGCCCAATAGGGCGCAAGCCCCAGCAGATCGGCCCCGTTCGACCCATAGCCGTGCAATAGCAGAACCGCTTGCTCCGGTTGGCCCCCGGCTTTCGGGCCGATCATCTGGATATTGGTAAAACGCCCGTCGGTCATGGCTGCGGTCCTTTGCACAGAATGCGGCGACGATACCGGCGGGCGCCGCCTAGGCCAAGGGTTAAGAGGCGGGGGTGCGCAGGGGCTTCAGGCCATCGATCAACCCGCTTGCCAAGCGTTCGCTGGCTGTTTTGAGGGCAATTTTTGTATCAAACCCGTTGGCGATTAAATGAAGCACTTCAGCCGCCTCAGCAGAATATAAAGTTTTTCCGGCACTGTTCGAGACAGTGGCCTTTAGAACCGTCGATCCGCCTGTAAGGGGATTCCATTTACGAACGGTAACATCAATGCGTGCTTTAAGAGGTGCGTCAGCGTTTTCGGCAACAACTTCAAGTTTTTCTTGTGAAAGCTTCCCGTTCAGTGCAGTTATGGCAATATTTTGATAAGCTTCAAGGTCAGCGGCAGGCGTTTTTGCGGTCACATCCTCAAAAGTTTCGATGACCTCAATTTTTAGGCTCGTTGCAAACTTGGAGGCGCCAGTCGGCACATCTGCGGCCGTCACCCCTTCCGGACGTGAGACGGAAGCGCAAGCAGCCAAAGCTAAAATGCCAACACTGATTACACCGAACTGTAGTGTTTTTGCGAAAGATCGCATCCCGATTTTCCTTCTTAGGGTGTTAAGAGGATTTACTAGCTCTAAGCTGGGCTAAAATCGCATCCGCGACCTGCTCGCTGCTTTTGCGCAGGGCGATGGTGGTGTTTCGGGTGGTCTTTGCCATGTAAAGCTCATCCGAGCCTTTGGCCGTCAGCAGCACGTCACCGGCGAGATTCAGAAGCTTTGCTTCTGCCGAGGCGCTAAGGCCGCCGACAATGGGGTCGTTTATCCGAACCTGAAGACGCAGACGCATCCGCAACGAGGCTTCAGCCGGCGCTGAGATGAGGTCCAGCTTTTCCGTCGCCAGTTTCTCTACCAGAGGGGCCATGGCGGCATTTACGTAACCGTCCAGTTCTTCTCGGTTGGTTTGCTGAGTAACGTCCTTCAGCGTGTGGATCATCTCAATCGTAATCTCCACAACCACGCGCGACGCGCCGGGCGGTAGAACCACCGGGGCGGCGACCGGACGGGGCGCGGCGGTCGTTGTGCAGCCCGCCAGGATCAGCCCTCCGAAAGCAAGAAGACCGCGTCGCGTCATACCAGTTGAATACGTCTGCATGGAGAGAGGTTCCTACAGCCGAAAGCTGTGGCATGCTTAACGGAGCAAGCGTCAAATCGCAAACATTTTAACAAAGTGTTAGTGATTGAGATTTGCTCAAAATCATAATTATAATAATTCTAATTGACTGAATGGACTGTCTCCGGCAGGCTGATCGGCAAGCAACCCACCCGTGGAGGAAGGCCCTATGTCCGATAAACCCGTGATGACCACCAGCGCCGGGGCGCCGGTATCCGATAATCAGAACAGCCTGACGGCGGGGCCGCGCGGCCCGGTGCTGATGCAGGATTATCAGTTGATCGAAAAACTTGCCCATCAGAACCGCGAACGCATCCCGGAACGGGTCGTTCATGCCAAGGGCTGGGGGGCGTTCGGCACCTTTACCGTCACGCAGGATATCACCCGCTATAGCCGGGCCAAGATTTTCGGCGCGGTCGGCAAGCAAACGCCAATGCTGGCGCGCTTTTCCACCGTTGCGGGCGAACAGGGCGCCGCGGATGCCGAGCGCGACGTGCGCGGCTTCGCCCTGAAATTCTATACGGAGGAGGGGAATTGGGATCTGGTCGGCAATAACACGCCGGTCTTCTTTATCCGCGACCCGCTGAAGTTCCCCGATTTCATCCATACCCAGAAGCGGCATCCGCGCACCAATCTACGCTCCAATACCGCCGCCTGGGATTTCTGGTCCTTAAGCCCGGAAAGCCTGCATCAGGTAACGATCCTGATGTCGGATCGCGGCCTGCCGGTCAGCCCGCGCTTCATGAATGGCTATGGCAGCCATACCTATAGTTTCTGGAACACGGACGGTGAACGGTTCTGGGTGAAGTTCCACTTCAAGACCCAGCAGGGCCATAAGACCCTGACCAATGCCGAAGCGGAGGCCGTGGTCGGCAAGAGCCGCGAAACCTATCAAGAAGACCTCTTCGGCAGTATCGAAGCGGGGGATTTCCCGCGCTGGACGGTCTATGTGCAGGTGATGCCGGAGTTGGAGGCGGAGAAAACCCCCTATAATCCCTTCGATCTTACGAAAGTTTGGCCGCATGGCGATTATCCACTGATCGAAGTGGGGGTGATCGAGCTGAACCGCAACGCCGATAATTACTTCGCCGACATCGAGCAGGCGGCCTTCTCCCCGTCCAATATCGTGCCCGGCATCGGCTTCTCGCCCGATAAAATGCTGCAAGCGCGCATCTTCGCCTATGCCGACGCGCATCGCTATCGCCTGGGCACCCATTACGAAGCGTTGCCGGTGAATGCGCCAAAATGCCCCGTGCATCACTATTATAAGGACGGGTCGATGCGCTTTTTCCGCAACGATGCGGGCAATCCCGATCTTTACTACGAGCCGAACTCCTTCGGCGGGCCGACGCAAGACCCGTCGGTGGCCGAACCGCCGCTGCGCATCTCCGGCGACGCTGCGCGCTATAACCACCGCGACGGCAACGACGATTACACGCAAGCGGGCAACCTCTTCCGCCTGTTGCCGGAGGGTGAAAAAGCCCGGCTGTTCCAGAATATTGCCGGGTCGATGCAGGGCGTTCCCCAAGCGATCATCGACCGGCAATTGGCCCATTTCGACAAGGCCGACCCGGCCTATGGCGCCGGGGTACGGGCGGCGTTGGGGCGGTAAACCGGCGGGGGAGCTTTTTGCTCCCCCTATCCCTCCATATAATGCGGCACAAACCGGCTGCTATTGCCAGTGATCGGCATCACATCCTCGCGGATGCCAAGGCCGCAGGCCTCGCTATCGACCATCCAGACGCCGAGAACCGGATAAGTGCCGTCAAAGCACGGCAGGCTGCTGCGGCTCTGCCAGACCATCGGGCCGTTTTCGAAGGGACCGCCAAGGGCGAGGTCCGCCGCGCCCGGACGGTCGAGGCGGACATTAGCCCCCTCGCGCCCCCAGATCGGCTTGCGCACGCGCGGGCTGGGTACAGCGTCCGGGTTAAACCCCGCCGGCAGCAGATTGGGATGCCCCGGGGCAAGTTCCCAGAGGGCGACCAGCAAGCCCTTACCCGTTAGCAGCAGCTTCCAAGCGGGTTCGATCCAGTGGGTTCCTGCATTGGCGATGTGGGCGGCGAAAGGTTCCGCCACAAGCCATTCCCACGGGTAGAGTTTGAACAGCGTCTCAATCGGTCGGTTTGCGGTATCGAGGAAGCGGTGGCCGTCCCAGCCGATTTGCTGGATGGGCAGGAAGTCGGCCTGCCGCCCGGCTTGCAGGGCGGTTTCCATCAGATAGGCTAGGGTCGTGCGGTCTTCTTCATCCTGAACGCTGGTGAAAACCGTCCGCCCGTTCGGGGCCGGTTGAGTGCCCCAGGCCTCGATGAGTGCTTCATGAATCCAGTTGAACTGGTCGTAGGCCGGGTGGACCGTCTCTTTCCAATCCCATTGGATAACGGCGGCTTCGAGCAGGCTGGTTGGCGTATCGGCGTTGTATTCCAGCAGTTTCGGCGGGCCGGACCCATCGAAATGAAAATCGAACCGGCCGTAGAGATCGCGCGCATCAGCCTCCCAACTGGCTTCGATCAGCGGAACTGCCGCCTCGGGGATCCCAAAACGGTCGTAATCGCCGCGCGTTACGATTCCGTCGGCAGCGGCGAGGGCGAGCGCGTGTAGTTCATTGGCCGCGCGTTCTAGGGTTTCGATCTCGGTGCCGGTGAAGGCATAGGCGACGCTTTCATCCCAATAGGGGATCCCGCCGATGCTATGGAACGTCAGGCCGAGGGCTTCGACAAGCCCAGGCCAGCCGGGGCGCGGGGTTTGCGGGACGCGGCGCATTAGCTTTTCGAACTAAGGGCAAATTGGCCCGCCGATTGCCCGAAGCCGCCGCGCTTCACATAGGCCACGGTTTTGGGCGCGAGCGCCTTGGCACCGGTCAGCCGTTGGGCGCTGGGAATATTACCGCTGGGGCGGTCGTATCGGATGACGTCGGCGATCGTGTCGATCATCACGCGGGCCGCATCGCTGCCGCAAAGCCCCAGGAACCCAGCGGGTGTTCCGTCAGTGCAGCGCAATCCGCCGCCATTGGGTGTCACCGAGCCGGGATAACTGGCGAAACGGGCGGTGCCGACATAAAAATTGCCCGCCCGGTCGAACCAGACCGGTAGACTGCGGGTGCCCGATCCCCGGGTCAGCAGCAGCACGCCATTCATGATCGGCGTGAAGGCTACAGGGGTTCGCGGCGGGTCGGTTTCGATGCAATTCGCGGCATCGGTTTCGCAGGCAGCCTGACCGGCGAAGGTCGGGGCGATGGTTTCATGCAGGGCGCGCGTATCGGCCAATAGGTCATCGCAGGTCGACAGGTCGAACCCCGCCACCGTGCAGGTGAACCGATTGTGGATCGGCAAATACTCCACCTGAAGATCACTGCCGCCGCTGGGGATCACCTGAAGAATGGCATAGGCCAGCGAGGCCATGAACACCGGACCCAGAATTGCGATCTGGACGATTCGCTTTTCGCGGGCGGCAAGATCGGCGGCGGGCGGAGTAAGGGACGGTTCGGTCACGGAAGTATGGGTGTTAGGAAAACTTTAACGAGTATAGCGGCCTACCGCGCGTCTTGAAAGGTGAGACTTAGCCCGCCTGTTCCTCGATCACCACCGCATCCCGATCCGTGCGATTGCGGTAGAGATGCCAGAGGAAATGCGCCGCCGCGCCGCGCATCGGGGCCAGCGGTTCGCCTGCCACACGGCGGGCTTTGCCAGTTGGGCGTTCCGGCAGGCCGCGCAGGTGACGGAAGGCTTCCATGACGGCAATATCGTCGGCGGGCCACAGGTCGGGGCGGCCGTGGGCGAACAGCAGATAGACCTCCGCCGTCCAGGCGCCGATGCCTTTGACGGCGGTGAGATGGGCGAGGGCGGCGTCATCGTCCATCCCATCGAGATCGTCCAGGCGCACGCGGCCTTCCGCAATCTCGGTGGCGAGGATCTTCGCATAGCGGATTTTTGCCGCCGAGAGGCCGCAGGCCCTTAGGGCGTCATCGTCGGTCGCTAGAACCTTGTCCGGTACCATCTCCCCCACCAGTGTCTTCATGCGGTCGCGGATCGTGCGGGCGGCGGTGACGGAAAGCTGCTGGCCGAGGATAATATCGAGCAGCGTCTCAAACCCCGGCTGCCAGCGCCGCAGGGTTGGCGCGCCGATGCGGGCATATTCGCGGGCTATATCGGCATCGCGCCCGGCGAGATAGTCGAGCGCGGCGACAAGATCGGCATCGGTTTTCAAACGGTCGGGCAGCATCGGGCGTTTCCTTCTTGTTCTTGTTTTTAGCAGAAGAAACGCCCGCTGTCCCCCCGTTTCTTGCGGCCATGCGCGGGCTGCGACCCTGGCGGCCTTGCCCCGGGCAGGCGGCGTGATTAGGGTAGCGCCAGTTTTCGCCGCATTGCACCAGGGAGCAGCACCTATGCCCAGCCGCTATTGGGTTGTCGGGGGTCAGTATACCGATACCGCCTTCACTGCCGTTGTCGCCGGAACCGAAGAAGAGCATATCGGCCCCTTTGCCTCCTACGATGAAGCCAAAGCCGCCTGGCAGGCGCGCGCTTGGGCGACGGTGGATAACTGCAATTTCCGCTTCCGCATTATCGAAGAGCCGGGCCCGAAGCGCGCCAAGCGCTATTGGGTGATCGGCGGCGATTATGTCGATACCGGCTTCCGCCAGTTGGTCGATGGTGCGCAGGAAGAACGCATCGGCCCGTTCGATACCTATGAAGGGGCGCATGCCGCATGGCAGAAGGCCGCTTGGTCCACCGTCGATAGCTGCACCAAGCGCTACCGGGTTGTCGAGGAAACGGTCGTTTAAACCTTCATCCTCATTGGCGTTGATCGTGACCGATCAACGCGGCCCTCAGGCGGCGGGCGGATTGCTCCGCAACCCTTGCCTTCCGCAGCACCCGGCACGTTTGACGTGCCAAGCACGTCAGGAGCTGCGCGGCGCAGTCGCGCCGATCCAAGGTACAATGAGTCAAGCTCATTGCACCTTGGTATTACCCCCGCCGGGACCGGCGTTCCGGCGGGGCATCGTTTTCGAACAGGTCCATCAGCTCGCGTGCGGCGTTTTTCGAGGTGCGGATCAACTCCGCCTCGTCCTGGAAAACGGCGAATTGGCGCAGGATCATCGCTTCGTCATGGTCGCGGAAGGTGCGGGCGGTGCGTTCGGCCTCCGCCGGTGTCATGCCGAGGGTGGTTAAAATCCGTTCGCCCATGACCAGCGAGGAATAGAGCGCCTCGCGCAGAACATTCTCCGGCGGCAACCCGGCTTCCATCAGCAGATAAACGTGACGGCGGTTGCGGGCGCGGGCATAGAGCGTGACATGGGGGAAATGCTGCTGCACCTCCGTCACCAGTTTCACGGCGGCGGCAATATCATCGAAGGCGATGACGACGACGCGCGCCTCCTCGATCCCCGCAACGCGCAACAGTTCCATCCGCGTCGGATCGCCGTAATAGACGTAATTGCCGTATTGGCGGATGAAATCCACCTGCTTGGCATTGGTTTCGAGGGCGGTATAGGGGATGCGCCGCGCGCTGAGCAGGCGGCCGACGACTTGGCCGAAGCGCCCAAAGCCGCAGATGATCACTTCCGGCGTTTCATCCGGCATCGCATCGAACTCGCGCGCCGCATCGGCTTCGACAAGGCGCGGCGCCACCCAGCGTTCATGGGCGGCAAACAGCAGCGGCGTTAGCATCATCGAACAGGTGACGATCAGCGACAGTTCCGCCGCATCCGCCGCCCCCATCACCTTATCGGCGACGGCCTGCTGAAACAGCACGAAGCCAAATTCGCCGCCCTGCGCCAGGGCAAGGCCGGTCTGGCGGGCGCTGGCGTCCTTTCGGCCCGTTCCGCGCAGGAGGGCATAGATCACCAGTGCCTTGACCGCCATCAGCCCCAGGATCATTAGCAGCAGGCGCACGGGCGATTGCGCCAGCAGATCGAGCCGCAGGCCCATGCCAATGGCGATGAAGAACAGCCCGAGCAACAGGCCCTTGAAGGGTTCGATATCGACCTGCAACTCGTGCCGATATTCGCTATCGGCCAGCAGCACGCCCGCAATGAAGGCGCCGAGCGACATTGATAGGCCCGCAGCATGCACCAGCGTGGCGGTGCCAACGACGACGAGCAGGGCGGTGGCGATAAAGATTTCGTGCGTCTTGGAGGCCGCGACCATGCGGAAGATCGGCCGGATCAGAAAGCGCCCGCCGAAGAAGACCAGCAGCAGCGCCAGCACGGCTTCCCCCACCGCGCGCCAGGGGTCGGCATCGGCGGTAGCGCCGCCGTCCGGCGCCAGCAGTGGCAGCAGGGCAACCAGCGGAATAATCGCGAGATCTTGGAAGAGCAGCAGGGCAAACCCGTCGCGCCCTGTCTGGGTCGGCAGCAGGTCGCGTTCGGCCAGCATCGGCAGCACGAACGCGGTGGAGGAGAGGGCGAGGCCGAAGCCGCCGATCACCGCAATCGGTAGGCTGAAGCCGATCAGCCCATAGCCGATCGCGGTCAGCGCCGTCGCCGTCACAAGCACCTGGGCGCCGCCGATGCCGAAAACGGCGTGGCGCATGACCCAGAGGCGCGACGGTTTCAACTCCAGCCCGATCAGGAACAGCAGCATGACCACGCCGAATTCAGAGATGTGCAACATCTCATCCACATCGGTCACGATTCCCAGCGCCGCCGGGCCGATGATAATGCCCGCCGCCAAATACCCCAGCACGGACCCCAGCCCAATTTTCTTAGCGACCGGCACGGCCAAAACCGCCGCGCTGAGCAAAATAACGATCGTAAACAGATCGCCCATCAGAGTTTCCAGCCGCTATGGATGGCGGCAATCCCCCCCGATAGATTGCGAATCTCAACCCGCTCGAACCCAACGGCCCGCATCCGTTCCGCCAATTCCTCCTGGGGTGGAAAGCGGCGGATGCTCTCGACGAGATATTGATACGACTCGCGGTCCTTGGCGATCAGCGCGCCCAGTTCCGGCAGCAGCTTGAAGGAGTAAAGATCGTAGATCTTATCGAGACCCGGCAGAATGACGTGACTGAATTCCAGACAGAAAAACCGCCCGCCGGGGCGCAGCACGCGGAAAGCATCGGCCAAAGCCTGATCGATATGGGTGACGTTGCGCAGGCCGAAGGCGATCGTATAGGTATCCACACTGCTATCGGGCACCGGCAGGCTTTGCGCGTCGGCAACGAGGTAGGAGAGATCGCCCTTGATCCCTTTGTCTAAGGCCCGATCCCGCCCGACCGAAACCATGCTTTCGTTAATATCGGCGATGGTCACCCGCGCCCCCGGCGCCCGGCCCAGAATGCGGAAGGCAATATCGCCGGTGCCGCCCGCCACATCCAGATAGCGGCGCCCATCGCGCGGGGCGACCCAATCGATGAGCGCGGCTTTCCACAGCCGATGGACGCCGAGGCTCATGGCGTCGTTCATCACATCGTAGCTGCTGGCGACGCTATCGAAGACCTGGCGGACCATGCCGGCCTTTTGCGCAGGATCGACGGGGCGGAAGCCGAACCAGCCGGCTTCGCGGCTGCTGGCGGGGGAGGGGGCGGTATCAGTCATGATCGCAGTCTAATGGGGTTTTGCCCGGCTGGGAACCGGCAGAAAGGTTAACCTTTCCGCTTGCGAAACGGCGCCCGCAGTTTGTGAATTTTTCGTGCCAACGTCGTTAAAGTCGGGCGGCGGGGTTGCCAGCGCCATACGGATGGGATACCTAAAAGATCACCAGGAATGACCGTTCCAGCGCCCGATCCGGGCCGTTTGGGAGACGTCGCGAATGTCGCATGTGCAGTGCCCCGCCTTGGTGTTGAACGCCGATTTTAGGCCGCTCAGTTATTTTCCCCTGTCGCTTTGGTCTTGGCAGGATGCGGTCAAAGCGGTGTTTTTGGATCGGGTCAATATTCTGTCGGAATATGACACAACGATCCGAAGTCCCAGTTTCGAAATGCGCCTGCCGTCGGTCATTGCCCTAAAAGATTATGTTCAGACGGCACGAAGGCCTGCATTTACCCGCTTTAATGTGTTCCTACGCGATGCCTTTAGCTGCCAATACTGCGGCGATCAATTTCCCACCCATGAATTGACTTTCGATCACGTCATTCCGCGTTCGCGCGGCGGGCGAACCTCCTGGGATAATGTCGTCACCGCCTGCTCGGCCTGTAATCTTAAGAAAGCCAGCCATCTGCCCCGGGAAATCCGCATGTTTCCGCTGGAACCGGCGCAAGAACCCTCCACCCATTTCCTTCAGGAACGCGGCCGCAAATTCCCGCCGAACTTCCTGCATGAAAGCTGGCGGGATTATCTCTATTGGGATACCGAGTTGGAAACGACCTAATTCGCAAAAATCCCCTGGACCAGATTGCCGATGCGTTGGCGGAACTGGTGGTGCGCCCGCACATCCGTGTGGCGGGTTGGGTGAACGCGGTTCCCCAGCAGCGCCCAGGTGATTCCCCGTTCCGTGTCTGCCCAAACGCCGGTTCCGGTAAAACCCGTATGGCCGACACTACGGGCGGAACTAAGGCCGCCGCCGGACCAGTTGAGGTGCCGAATCTGCCAGCCGAGGGCGCGGTCGTCGGTCTGTTTTTCCAGCATGGCGGCACGCGCCGCTGGCGGCAGCGCCGCCCCGAACACCAGCGCGTCGGCGCGGTTCAGCACTGCATCGAGCGTGCCGAACAGCCCGGCGTGCCCGGCAATCCCGCCGAGGGCGAAGGCGTTTTCATCGTGCACCTCGCCCTTGACCATCCGCCCGCGCCAGGAACAGGCTTCGGTTGCCACCGCTAGGCTGGGGCCGGGGGTAACGGCAAACCCAGCCTCCTCCGCCAGGGCTGCGAGGCTCTGGCCGGTCAGGCGCTCGATAACAATGCCCAGCAGAATGAAGTTGATGTCCGAATAGACAGACTCGCCAAAAGCCCAATCTTTTTGCAGCACTAACGCTTCCAGCCGCGCTTTGCCCTCGCCCCAGGTATAGATCGGTTCCACGGCGGGCAGGCCACTGGTATGGGTCAGGCATTGGCGCAGGGTGACCCGGCGCACCGGATGGTTGGGATCATATTGGTATACATCGGGCAGATGGGTCGCCAGCGGATCGTCGAGATCAAGCTTTCCGGCGGCGGCAAGCGCCAGGACTGCCGGGGTGGTCAGCAGTACCTTCGTTAGACTGGCGAGATCGAAGCGATGCTTGGGGGTCAGCCCCTCCGGCGTTGGTACCCGTTGGGCGAGGCCCAGGCAGGTCTGAAACCGCTCGCCGCCTTGTGTCCGCACCCCAAGCGCAAAACCGGACCCCAGTCCGCGCGAAAGCGCCTCTTCCAGCGCGAGGTTGAGGGGGGCGAAGCGGGGATCATTCATCGGGCGGCTCATGGGTTCGGGCGGTGCAACTCGCCGCCGCTCACAGGATAGCGGCAGCCGGTAGTGCCGGGAAGGCTGAGGATTTTACCCTGCACCGAGCGGATGGCGAGAAAGCCGAAGGCCTGCGCCTCCAGCGCATCGCCGTCCCAGCCTAAGGTTTCGACCGGCACCGCAGGCGCCCCAACGGCAGCCGCGATCCGTGCCATCAGGTGCCGATTATGCCGCCCGCCGCCGGTCACCAGCCAGCGGGTCGGCCATGTCGGCAGATGCGGCAGGGCGGCGGCGAGGCTTTGGGCGGTGAACTCGGTCAGCGTCGCCGCGCCGTCTTCGGGGGATAGTCCGGCAACGGCATCAATTGCCCAGCCGTTACGGTCCAGGGATTTCGGCGGTGGCGCGGCGAAATAGGGATGGTCGAGCAGCCGGGCGAGGGCAGTGGGATCGACCGCACCGCGCGCGGCGATGCGCCCCTCCGCGTCCCAGGTTTGATTGGTATGGCGGCTGATCCAATCGTCGATCAGCGCATTGCCGGGGCCGGTATCGAAGGCGAGCACCCGGTCGCCGTTAAGATAGGTGAGGTTACCGACCCCGCCGAGATTGAGCACGACGAGCGGCTGCGGCAGATCCTTGGCCAAAGCAGCATGGAAGATCGGCACCAGCGGCGCCCCTTGCCCGCCCGCCGCCAGATCGGCATGGCGGAAGCGGTTCACCACCGGCAGGCCGAGGCTGCGGGCTAGCCGGACGCCATCGCCCAACTGCCGGGTAAAGCCGCGTGCCGGGCGGTGCAGAACCGTCTGCCCGTGAAACCCGACAAGATCGGGGCGACGGCCGATCTTGGCCATGAGTTCGGTAACAGCGGCGGCGTTGCAGTCGGTTAGCCGGGCTTCTAGCGCCTCCAGTCCATCCTGCTCGGCCCGGTCCGGGTCATGAACCAGCGCCCGCAGGTCTTCGCGCAGATCGGCGGGATAAGGTTGGGTTAGGGCCGGGCCAAAGCCGGAAACCCGCTCCCCATCGCTGTCGATCCAGGCGGCATCCACCCCATCCAGGGCGGTACCACTCATCAAGCCAATCGCGCTGATCATCATCTTCCCAAAGAAAAACCCGGCAGCGTTGCCACTGCCGGGTCCATTCCAAAAAGTAACCCGCGTGGGATTACATTTCCGAATATTCGCCGTTCTTCCAAACGTACCAGACGTACTTGGAAACGGTCAGATCGCCCTTGGCATCGAAGGCCAGTTCGCCGATGACGGTCTGGAACTTGTTGCCCTTCATGGCCTTGGCCACATCGTCCTTCTTCAGCGACTTGGCGAGGTTAGCGGCCTGCGCCCACACTTCGACGCCCGAGTAGGACAGCAGCGTGTAGCCTTCAGGATCGTAACCGGTCGCCTTGAACTGCTCGACAACCTTAGCGGCGGTCGGGAACTTGCGGGGATCCGGATCGAAGGTCATCAGCACGCCTTCACCGGCGGCACCGGTGATCGACCAGAATTCCTTCGAGACGATACCATCGCCCGACAGGAAGGCGGCCTTCAGGCCCTGATCGCGCGACTGACGAACCAGCAGGCCCGCTTCGTTATGCAGACCACCGAAGTAGATGGCATCGATACCAGCCGACTTCATCTTCGACACGAGGGCCGAGAAGTCCTTATCACCGGTGGTCACGCCTTCGTACATGGCTTCCTTGAGGCCGGCGGCATTCATCGCCTTCACGGTTTCATCGGCCAGACCCTTACCGTAGGAGGTCTTGTCATGAATGACGGCGACCTTCTTACCGGCAAAATTCTTGGACAGATACTGGCCGGCAACCGTGCCCTGCTGGTCATCGCGACCGCAGACGCGGAAGACGTTACCGAACTTCGCCTTATCGGTCAGCGCCGGGTTGGTCGAAGCCGGGGTGATCTGGATGATCCCTTCTTCACCATAGACGTCCGACGCCGGGATCGAGACCGAGGAGTTGAAGTGGCCGAGAACGAACGGCACCTTCTTGGTCGCGAATTGGTTGGCAACGGCCACGCCTTGCTTCGGATCCGACGCATCATCGCCGAATTCGATCTTCACCTGACGGCCCAGCACGCCACCGGCGGCATTAATGTTCTTCACGGCCATTTCGGCGCCCTTCTTCAGCTGTTCGCCGAAGCTGGCATTCGGGCCAGTGAAGGGACCGGCAACGCCGATCGTAATGTCCTGCGCCAAGGCGCCCGTGGCGAGGGTCGCCGCAAAGGCCGCCGCAGCGACGTTCAAACCGAACTTCTTCATCATCCGAGTAAGTCCCCCTGTTTGGGTTAATACGCCCGGCTTGGTCTCTATCGGACCTTCGGCTCGGGCGACTGAGCGCAATCCTGCCCCAGCTTTTCGCGAAAGGCAATTTCGTAAAATTGCTCAATCACGAATAAATGCAGGTTATGGCCGGGGAATTGAACGGCACGCCAGAGGATTACGCCGCGCCGTATAACCGGGCAACAATCTTGCGGACCAGTGGCGCCACGACCAGCACGATGGGGAAGGCGATCGACCAGGAAACGGCCCAGGCCCCCAACCAGGTGACCACGGCCTCGCCCGGCGCGGCGGCGGCGACCGTAAAGCCGAGCGCCCGCAGCGTAGCGATGCCGGAGACGATGAAGGACATCATCCCCGAGAGCAGCAGGCCGAAGGTTATATGGATCAGACGGGCGCGGGTGGCGGGGGAGGCAGAGGCGGCGAGCGGCATGAACGATCCTAATTTAAGCCGTATTTGATATATAGCTTAACCTTCGACGACGCCCAGAAAAGCTGTGACGACATCCGGGTCGAAGTCGATATCGACGCGCGCCTTGATCCAATCGATGGCATCCTGCCGGTCCCAGGCTTCCTTATATGGGCGCTTGGAAGTGAGCGCGTCAAAGACATCGGCAACGGCGACGATGCGGGCGGAAAGCGGAATATCCTTGCCCTTGAGACCGCGCGGGTAGCCGGTGCCATTCCATTTTTCATGGTGGCCCAGGGCGATTTCTGCCCCGATGGAGAGGAAGGTCCGCCCGCGCAGGCGGCGGCTGGCCGTTTGCAGAATTTCGGCGCCTAAGGAGGCATGGCGGCGCATGGTCAGCCATTCGGTTTCGTTCAACCCGCCCGCTTTGCACAGAATATTATCGGGCACGCCGACCTTGCCGACATCGTGCAGGATCGAGGCGAGGCCGATCTTCTTGACCAGCACGTCATCGAGTTCGCCCAATGCCAAACCCCGCCGCTGCATTTCCAGCGCGATCTTATTGGTCATCA
Source organism: Elstera cyanobacteriorum (assembly GCF_002251735.1). Taxonomy (NCBI): domain Bacteria; kingdom Pseudomonadati; phylum Pseudomonadota; class Alphaproteobacteria; order Rhodospirillales; family Rhodospirillaceae; genus Elstera; species Elstera cyanobacteriorum. Next base: position 78,335 of record NZ_NOXS01000031.1, read on the forward strand.
GTTCGACCCGGTGCAAATGATCGCCGGTGGTCGGATCTTTGAACTCTGCCAGCCGGGCGAGGGCGAAGACGGTGGCTTCCTGCGCCAGCCCGAGATGTTCCTGTAACAGAACATTGTCGTAAGCGATGGAGGCTTTGGCGCAGAAGAGATCGACCAGCCGATGATCAAGCGGGGAGAGCGGGCGGGTGGCTTCGATAAAGGCAACCGAGCGCACTTCGCCGCTGGCTTTGAAGAAGACAGCGCAATGATCGTCGAGATATTGGTTCGATCCGCGCGCAAAGGCCGAGACGATTTCATGCACGATGGTCGGGTGCGGAATTTCCGCCAGCCGTTTACCGGCCAGATCGGCGAAGCGCCCGGCTGCGGCGCGCACCACGGCTGTCGGGTCCGATCCTGGCAACTCGTCGCCCGCCGTGCAGAGGATCGAGCCGCCTTCCGCATCAAGCAAGGCATTGATCTGATCGAGAATTCCTGCGAGGAACGCATCGGTCGAGCGCAACTCGAACAGGCTGGTTGAAGCCTCTAAAACCTTCTCGAGCCCCTTGCGGCCTTGCTCGATGGCAACAAGGTCGCGGTAGCTGCGCAGGGCGGCGACGATGGTGGTGAACAGCTTTTGGGCGGTCAGTTCCGCCTTCGATTTATAGTCGTTGATATCATATTCGACGATGACGGTTTGTTCTGGCGCCATGCCGGGTTGGCCGGTGCGCAACACGATGCGAACATTCTCGTTCCGCAAATCCTGACGGATCTGCCGCACCAGCGTCAACCCGGCGTCGTCGGTCTCCATCACCACGTCTAGCAGAATGACGGCGATATCGTTGCTTTGGCTTAGCAGCAGCCGGGCTTCGGCGCCGGAATAGGCCGACAGAATTTCAAGCGGCCGACCTTCGAAGCTGAAATCCGATAGCACCATGCGGGTAACGCGATGCACATCCGGCTCGTCATCCACCACCAGCATTCGCCAGGGTTGAACCAACCGAGGGCGCTTGCGCCCGGGTTCGGGGGTATCGTCGGCGAACAGCAGTTCATCGTCTGGATTTAAATCAGCGGGTGCCATCAGTCGTCCCCCTCCCCAACGTCACGCCCCGCATCGCTTCCCAAGGCTTCAAACTCGGCGGAAGCGTCCTTCGGTCGGTCGGTCTGGGCCCGGTCTGGGGCGGTCAGCGGCAGGATCAGCGTGAAGGCCGTTCCTACATCCACCGCGCTCGTGCAGCCAATCCGCCCACCCAAGGTCTGCGTGACAATATTATACACCAAATGTAGCCCTAATCCCGTGCCGCCTTTGCCGCGTTTGGTGGTAAAAAACGGGTCAAAAATACGCGGCAGATGCGAAGGGGGAATCCCGCAGCCATCATCCTTGATACCGATAATGACGTTGCCGCCTTTGCTTTCGACCGCGATTTCGACCATTCCGTCGCGGCGGGTCTCGTCATAGGCGTGGGTCAGGGCGTTGAGGATAAGGTTGGTGATCACCTGCCCCAGCGGGCCGGGAAAACTATCCATCTCGGCATCGCGGAGGCAGGTAAACTGCACCTTCTGAGCGGCTTTGCGCAGGCGGGGACTAAGGCTTGAAATCAGGTCTTCGATCAATTGCCCGACGCTAAAGCTGCGGCGCACGGCGCTGGTTTGATCGGCGGCGACCTGTTTGAAACTATGCACGAGTTCCGCCGCCCGCCCGAGGTTGGCGGTAATGATCTCCGCCCCTTCGGCGACCGTCTGCAGAAAACTACTCAGGTCCGAGCGCTTTAGCCCGCCGCCATCGACTAACCCCTGAAACCCGCGCGCGCGTTCGGTCAGATGGGTCGCAGCCGTGAGGCCGATGCCGAGTGGCGTATTGATTTCATGGGCGATGCCCGCAACCAATTGGCCAAGGGAGGCGAATTTTTCTGCCTGCACCAAATCGCCTTGGGCGGCGCGCAAGAAACTAAGCGTGGATTCGAACTGCTCCAGCGTGCCGCGCAGCAGATCAATCCCAGGCACGAAACCGGAGTAGTGCCCCGTCGCCGGATCGGTGGTGATGACGCCATAGGTCAGCGCGCGCGGGTACCGTTCCGCCACCATGCGGCTGACGGTTTCAAGCGGCATATCATGCGGCAAGATCAGCGGGCGCGGGTCCATCGCTGTGCCGACCATTTCCTGAAGATTAGCGCGGGCAGCCGAGCGGGAGAGCAGACCGATAGGCTTTCGGGCTAGAAGGACCGGCAGCGCCCAAACATCCGGCAGTCCATCGAACTTCAACAGGGCGGCGGTGCAGGGCAGTTTGGCCGAAAGCCCCTCCAGCGACCGCGATACCCGGTCGAGACACCAGGTATCGGCCATCGGCGGCGGCGCCGTTCCAGAATCGGACGGCGGGGGTAAGGAGGTTGCGACGCTCATACCCGCACCCTAAAGCGGATTTCGTGAAGAATTCGTGATGATCGCGACACGAAACCCGCCTTTCCCCAGAAGGTTAAGACATTTTTACCCCCATCCCGACTTAATGGGCGAAGAAGACCGGGATTTTGGCGTGGTTCAGGATATGCACCGTCGCCCCGCCGAAAATCATCTGGCGCAGGCGGCTTTGGGTATAGGCGCCCTTGATCATCAAATCGCAGCCTAGGCGTTCGGCCTCTTCCAGCCAAACGGCGCCCGCGTTGCGCTCCCCGACCTGCATATGGGCATAGGTTGCCCGCAGATCATGCTTTTCCAGATAAGCGGCGACATCGCGCGCCGACGGTCCAGGCACCATGCCGCTATCGACGGAGATAATGTGAATTTCTTCGGCTTTGCGCAGCAGCGGCAACGAAAAGGCGAGGGTGCGCGCCGTTTCCGACGATCCGTTCCAGGCGATCAGCACGCGCTGGCCATCGGTTTCCGGGAGGGTCGGCGGTGCCATCAGGATCGGGCGACCGGTTTCGAACAGCGCCGCTTCCAGCATGATTTCCGGCTCGGCCGACCCACCAACATCGGGCCGGGCGACCACGGCGATATCGAAGAGACGCCCGGTCGCGGCAATCGCATCGGCGGAGGGGCCTTGGGCTTCGATCCAATCGGCTGTGAGTTTTTCGGCCCCGATATGCGCCTCGAACAAGCTCTTCAATTTCGTCAACCGTGCCGTGCCATCCTGTTGCAGCCGGTCGAGATATTCTTGACTCAAGGCGAGGCCGAAGTCGCCCGACGGGACGAAACTTTCAAAGGCGGGGCGGATGGCAAGACCGGTCACACGCCCGTCAAACCGGCGGGCGAGGCGGGTTGCCTGGGTCAGCACCGGTCCGGCGGTCTGTTCCGTCCATAAAATTGCCAGAATTGCACGCATATCCTATCTCCTTTTGCCCGGTGAGGCCCCGGAGCACCGCCGAATTGCATCGGGGGGCGTTTGCGGGGACCGGCCGTATCGAAAATGATCCTGCCCGAAATCGCGGGCGGTAAAAAGGCATTGCCGCAACCGCAGCAATCGGCGTAAACCAAAGGGCGCTGGCGGGGGGTGTTCCGCCCGCTGTCATGGTGACATCTCTGCTTGGATGGGTTTTAGCCGTGTCGGTGCCAAAAGCATCGCTGCGGATAGCCTTTCCGTTACGGTAGGGCGGAACCGGCAAGGTCTGAACCGGCAAGGTCTGACAAGGGTCATATGTTTAATCGAATCCTCGGCTGGATGTCCGCCGACATGGCGGTGGACTTAGGGACCGCAAATACCCTGGTCTATGTGAAGAATCGCGGAATCGTGCTGAACGAGCCGTCGGTGGTGGCCATCGCCAATGTGCGGGGCAAACGCCAGGTGCTCGCGGTCGGCGACGAAGCAAAGCTGATGCTGGGCCGCACGCCGGGGAATATCCAGGCGATCCGCCCCCTGCGCGACGGCGTTATCGCTGATTTCGAGGTGGCGGAGGAAATGATCAAACATTTCATCCGTAAAGTGCATCGCGGTAGCCGCTTTGCCAGCCCGAAGATCATCATCTGCGTGCCTTCCGGCTCCACGGCTGTCGAGCGCCGCGCAATCCAGGAAAGCGCCGAAAGCGCGGGCGCCCGCCAGGTGTTTCTGATCGAAGAACCGATGGCGGCGGCCATCGGCGCGGGGTTGCCTGTCACCGAACCCACCGGCTCGATGGTCGTCGATATCGGCGGGGGCACCACGGAAGTGGCGGTCCTGTCGCTCGGCGGTATCGTCTACGCCCGTTCGGTTCGCGTTGGCGGCGATAAGATGGACGAAGCCATTATCGCCTATATCCGCCGCATGCATAATCTTCTCGTCGGCGAAGGTTCGGCGGAGCGGATTAAGAAAGAAATCGGCTCGGCCTGCCCGCCGGAAGACGGCGAAGGCCGTTTGATGGAAATCAAGGGCCGCGACCTGATGAATGGCGTGCCGAAGGAATTGATTATCTCTGAACGCCAGATCGCCGAAAGCTTGGCCGAACCGGTAAGCCAGATCGTCGAAGCCGTTAAGGTCGCGCTCGAACATACGGCGCCGGAACTGGCGGCGGACATCGTCGATAAGGGGATCGTGCTGACCGGCGGCGGGGCGCTGCTGTCGAACCTCGATCTTGTGTTGCGCCATGCGACCGGCCTGCCGGTGTCCATCGCCGACGATGCCCTTTCCTGCGTGGCCCTGGGAACGGGTCGTTGCTTGGAAGAAATGGGTACGCTCAGAAATGTGCTGAGCACCGCCTATTAATCGTGTAGTCTTGCCGTTAAGGCTTCGTTAGCAAAGAGGATCGGGACGGAATGTCGGCTCGGCCTAAGGGGAAGAATAACCAGAACCGCTCTGTTGGCCAGAGCGGCGCCCGCTGGACTCTCCCCCAATGAAGCCCCGGGTTGGGTCTGTTTCGCGGCTTGCCGCGCCGGTCCGGGCTGCGCTGCACCGTTTCGCCTTCGCATCGTTGGTTGGTGCCAGTTTTTTGCTGCTGGTCATTCAGCGGGCCGAAGTGCCGGTTCTTGAAAAGCTGCGGGTTGCAACGGTCGATTTCTTTGCCCCGGCGGTCGATTTCATCGCCTCCCCCGTGACGACGGTGACAGAGGTTGCCGATGATTTCCGGTCGATCCTGAACCTGCGGGCCGAAAATGCCCGGCTGCGGGAAGAAGTCGAGCGGCTGCGGCAGTGGCGCGATGTAGCGCAGCGGCTGGATGTCGAAAACCAATCCCTAAGGTCCGTTGTCAATTATGCCCCGCCGCCGGGCGGGAGGCAGATTACGGGCCGGGTGGTTGCCGATGCGGGCGGCGCTTATGTTCGCAATTTGCTGATCGCGGTCGGCGCGTCGCAAGGTGTGGTGCGCGGGCTCGCCGCCGTCTCGGGCGAAGGGTTTATCGGCCGGGTGACCGATGTCGGCGAGCGGACGACGCGCGTGTTGCTGATCACCGACTTGAACAGCAAAATCCCGGTTTCCGTCGGTACGCGAGGCGAGCGTGCCGTGCTGGCGGGTGATAATAGCGCCCTGCCGCGCCTTTTGTATCTGACCCAGGAAAATACCGTGGCGCCAGGGGATCTGGTCGTTACCTCCGGGCACGGCGGTTTGCTGCCCCCCGGTTTGCCCATTGGGGCGGTTGAGACCGTGTCCGACCGTGGCGTAACCGTGCGCCCATTAGCCGATTGGCAACGGCTGGAACATGTGCGCTTGCTCGATTACGGTTTGGCGCAGACCAGCGATATTCCGGCCCCGGCCCCGCCCGCGCGTACCGTTACGACACCGCGATGATCCCGTCCGGGCTTCTCCGTACCTGGGCGGCCATAAGTAAGGTCACGCCGGGGGCGATGACCTTTCTATTTGCGCTGCTCTCGGTCGTGCCGGTACGCATGCCGGAAGGCTTGACGGTCACCCCGTCTTTGTCCTTGATGGCCGTGTATTACTGGACCCTCTATCGCCCGGACCTGATGCCGCCCGCGCTCATTTTCCTGATCGGTCTTGTGCAGGATGTGGTGAGCGGGGCCTACTTGGGGATGACGCCGCTGCTGCTGCTAGGAACCTATTCCTTCGCCGTTTCGCAGCGCCGCCTGTTTCTAGGGAAGCCCTTTGCCCTGGCCTGGGGTGGTTTTCTACTGGTGCTGTTGGGGACGACGAGCATGTCGTGGATCATCGTATCGCTGATTACCCGAACCCCCGTACCGCTGTTGCAGCCAGCGCTGCAATTCGGCACGACGCTGCTTTTGTTCCCGCTGGTCGTTTGGCTGTTCGTCCGTACCCATCGTCGTCTGTTGCCGGGGCAATAGGATGGGACGGCGGCAGCGGGATCAGGAGCGCGAACGGCTATTTACCCGGCGGTCGCTGCTGCTCGGGCTGGGGCAGGCCTCGCTGTTCGGCGCGCTCGGGGCACGGCTCTATTATCTTCAGGTCGTCGAGGCCGATAAATACGTAACGCTGGCCGAAGATAACCGCATGAACATGCGGCTGTTGGTGCCGCCGCGCGGGCGCATTCTCGACCGGTTTGGCGAGGTACTGGCGACCAGCCGCCTGAATTACCGGGTCGTGTTGGTGCGCGAACAGGCCCCGAATGTCGAAGCGACGCTGGATGCCATTGCGCGTCTGATCACCGTCAGCGAGGCCGACCGCCGCCGCGTGCTGCGCGATGTGCGCCGCAAGCGCGCCTTTGTTCCCGTCATGGTCCGCGAGGATCTGAGCTGGGAAGAGGTGGCGCGGATGGAAGTGAACGCCCCCGATTTGCCGGGCGTCTCCATCGACGTTGGCCAAAGCCGCCTTTACCCGCATACAGAGGCGGTGGGGCATATTCTTGGGTATGTCGGCGCTGTCTCGGAGGTTGATCTAAAGTCGGGCAATGGCGATCCGTTGTTGGAACTGCCGGACTTCCGCATCGGCAAGAATGGGATTGAAAAGACCCATGATCAGGCCTTGCGCGGCGTTGCGGGCGCCAGTCAGGTCGAGGTCAATTCGGTCGGCCGGGTCATCCGCGAACTCAATCGCGACGATGGCCGCCCAGGGCGTGACGTGGAACTGACCATCGACATCGCCTTGCAGGAATTCGTACGCGAGCGGGTGGGGGAGGAAAGCACCGCCGCCGTTGTCATCGATTGCCGCAATGGCGAGATTCTCTCGCTGGTTTCCGCGCCGGCCTTCGATCCAAATCTCTTTTCAACGGGCCTTAAGGCAACTGATTGGGAGGAGTTGCAGTCCCACCCCAAAACACCGCTGACCAATAAGGCGGTGGCCGGCCAATATTCCCCGGGTTCGACGTTTAAGATGATCACCGCGCTGGCGGCGCTGGAAGCGGGTGTGATCACGCCGACACAAACGGTGAATTGCCCCGGCCATTTCGAGTTGGGCGAGCGGCGCTTTCACTGCTGGAAGTATAAGGGCGGGCATGGGGCGTTGAATTTGGCAGAAGCCTTAATGCAATCCTGCGACGTTTACTTTTACGAAATCGCCCGGCGTATGGGCATCGACAAGATCGCCGATATGGCCTTACGGCTCGGGCTGGGGGGGGTGCAGGGGATCGAGCTGCCGGGGGAACGTCCGGGGCTGATCCCGACGCGCGCGTGGTACCAGCGTCGACGGGGTACGAGTTGGCCGCAGGGCGAAACCATCAATGCCTCCATCGGCCAGGGGATGATTCTGGCGACGCCGTTGCAATTGGCGACAATGACGGCGCGCGTCGCCTCCGGCCTCGCCATTACCCCGCATCTTACCCGGAAAATCGGCGGGCGCGCCCCGCAGGACCGGGCGCATGCCGATCCGGCCTCCCTCGGTCTTAATCCGCAGCACTTGGCCCTCGTGCAAAAAGGCATGGGGATGGTCACCAACGATCAGCGCGGCACGGGCTATAAGGCGCGCATCACTGAACCTGGTTTGGAAATGGCGGGCAAAAGCGGCACCGCCCAGGTCCGCATCATCAGCAAGGCCGAACGCGACGCCGGGGTGAAGAAGAACGAAGATCTGCCCTGGCGCTTCCGCGATCATGCGCTATTCGTCGGGTTTGCACCGGTCAATAACCCGCGGTTCGCGTGTGCGGTTGTGGTTGAACACGGGGGCGGCGGCAGTTCGGTCGCCGGGCCGATGGTGCGCGATATTTTGCTGGAAACCCAGAAGCGCGATTTGGAAAAACGCTTGGCGGGCTGCCCGACCTGCGGTGGGGAGCATCGGGGATGAGCTTCGGGCTGAACCGGCAGGAGTTAACCCTCAGCCAAAAACTATGGCAGGTGAACTGGGGCATCGTCCTGCTGCTTACCGCGCTCGCTTGCGTCGGCTTCGCCATGCTCTATTCGGCGGCGGGCGGGTCGCTTGAACCCTGGGCGCAGCGCCAAATGGTGCGCTTTGCTATGGGTTTCGTGCTGATGATCGCCGTTGCCCTCGTCGATATCCGCTTCTGGATGCGCTGGGCCTATGTGCTCTACGCCGCGACGATGGTGATGCTGGTGGCGGTGGAACTGCAGGGCCGCGTTGGCATGGGGGCGCAACGCTGGCTGGATTTCGGCTTCGTCCAGTTGCAACCGTCGGAGCTGATGAAGATCATGCTCGTACTGGCGTTGGCAAAACATTTCCATTCGATCCCGCTGGAGCGGATGGGCCGGATTTCCGCCTGGGGACCGGCTGCGGTGCTGCTGGCGCTGCCGGTCGCCTTGGTCGTCAAGCAGCCTGACCTCGGCACCTCCTTGATGCTGATCATGGGATCAGCGGCGGTCGGCTTCATCGCCGGTATGCGCTGGTGGAAGTTCGCCCTCGCTATCGCAACAGGCGCTGCTGCCGCGCCCATCGGTTGGAATTTTTTGCGCGATTATCAAAAAGAGCGGATTCTGACCTTCCTAGACCCCAGCCGCGACCCGTTGGGCGCCGGGTATCATATCACCCAATCGAAGATCGCCTTGGGGTCGGGCGGGGTCGTGGGCAAGGGGTTCATGCTCGGCACCCAAAGCCACCTTAATTTCCTGCCCGAAAAACAAACCGACTTTATCTATACGATGCTGGCGGAAGAGTTCGGGATGATCGGTGCGGTGACCCTGCTGGGCCTCTACACGCTGCTCATTCTCTACGGCTATGCTATCGCCTTTCGCTCCACCACGCAGTTCGGGCGCTTGGTCGCGGTGGGGATCGTCACGCACCTGTTCCTGTCAGTTTTCATCAACTGCGCGATGGTCATGGGTATGATCCCGGCGAAGGGCGTACCGCTGCCGATGGTCTCCTATGGCGGCTCGTCGATGCTGGTGACCATGCTGGGTTTCGGGCTGCTGATGATGGTCTGGGTGCACCGCGACACGCAGCTAAACCGCGGCGGTCTGGCCGATAGCGATTAGCTTTTATGACAACTCGGGGGAATCCAGCGGTTTTTACCCCTTGTCGATGGCCGGTTGGGTCGGTATACAGACGACCTCGGTTGGGTACATAGCTCAGTTGGTAGAGCAGCTGACTCTTAATCAGCGGGTCCAAGGTTCGAGTCCTTGTGTACCCACCAATCGAATTCAGGGGCTTGATCTGGAAACAGATCAAGCCCTTTCGTTTTTAGCCGGAGAGGCGAGTATGAGCGATCCCGTTTGCCCGCAGTGCGGTTCCGAAAACGCCTACCCCGATGGCAGCCAATGGATGTGCCCGGAGTGCGGCCACGAATGGACCCCCGGCGAGGAAGCCACGCCAGAAGCGGCGGAGGGCGCCGTCAAGGATGCCAACGGCAATCTGCTGGCCGATGGCGATAGCGTGACGGTGATTAAGGATCTCAAGGTCAAAGGCTCCTCCCTGGTCGTCAAGGGCGGCACCAAGGTGAAGAATATCCGCCTGACCGATGGCGCCGATGGGCATAACATCGCTTGCAAGATCGATGGGATCGGCGCCATGAACCTAAAGTCGGAATTCGTCAAAAAGGCTTAAAGCGCCTCATTCGGCCACGCCAAACGGGCGGCATAGGCCTGAATATCGGGCGGCCACGCGGCGGTCTGCCCTTCGAACGCTGCCCGGTCGCCCGCAAAGAGCGCGCGGGTGGCTTCCTCATAGCTCGGCAAATCCCCAGCGAGGGCCGTGAGTACCCGATAGCAGCGCTCCTGCCGCTGGCGGGCGGTTGTCACCCCGCCGTCGGCTTGGCGGGCGGCATCGATCAAGCGGCGTAGGGCGTGCGAGGCACCGCCCCGCTGCGCGGCCAGCCACTCCCAATGGCGGGGAAGCAAGGTTACTTCCCGTGCGATCACGCCCAGCTTCGGACGGCCCCGACCCCGCGCTTCGTCGGGCGGGGCGTAGCGGGCGGCTGCCGCTTCTGGCCCACCGCGCAGGTCGAGATCGGTCTCCTTGCCGGTGGCATCGTCGAAAATCAGGATTGGGGAACCCTCGCCTTGGGCGTCGGCGGCGGCGCGCGCTACGTCGGGCAGCGGGCCGGACGCCAGTAAGCGGGAACCCAGGAAAGCGGAATAGAGGGGGATAATGTCAGTCATGGGGTATTTATATCCGGATAAAACTCTTGTGTCAATATTACCCGGGTGATATTACCGCTCTCCGAGACTCAACGGAGGTAGGAATGTTGATGGACGCGCGGAAGGCGGCGGTCGACGCTTATAAGGAACAGAAGACCCTAGCCGGTATTTATGCGGTGCGCTGCCCGGCAATAGGGGCGTGCTGGGTGGGGCGGGCACCGAATGTGATGACGATCCAGAACCAGCTTTGGTTCGCGTTGAAGCTCGGCAGCAGCCCGTTCCGTGCCCTGCAAGCGGCTTGGACCGCGCAAGGGCCGGAGGGGCTGTACTTCGAGGTTCTGGAAAAGATCGCGGCGGAGGAGCTTCAGCCGTTCCGCGACCAGGCGCTCAAAGCGCGGCAGCAGGTCTGGTGCGAACGGTTGGGGGCGGTTGCCCTCTAGGGCCTTACACCCGGCGGGCGACGAACTCCACCCCGGCGGCAGAAACGGCCTCAACCGCGTCGGCGGGCGTATCCCAGGAAACGCAGGGCACGAGCATGGTTTCTGCCCAGACCTGGATCGTTTCCACATCGGGGGTGAAGGCGACGTAATCGGCCCCGGCCTCGGCGGCCTCCATCGCCTCATGGCGGCTATCGGCGCAGAATAGGCCAATGATCCGATCCTTGCCCAGTGCCTTGCGCACGCTGGCATAGGCGGCAGGGTCCGATAGATGCAGCCCATCGGCGTCGAGCTTGCTAACCAACGGCTGCACCAGCGCAAGCCCGGCGCCATCGGTCAGCAGAAAAGCGACATCCTGGGCCTGTAGCGGTGGCATCAGGCGTTGAACGGCCCTTTCTATGGCGGCAGCGTCGAGACCGACCGTATCGAGGGCGGCGCAGGCAACCTCGGCCCCGGCTAAAGCGGCGGCAATCGCGGCCTCCGAGCTATCGGGGCGCAGGATCAGATAATGGCGGGGGGCGTCGAGCGGATCGTTCGTCATGGGCGGCATCCAGCCATAGGGCAGCGCGTCGGCACAAGCCCAAAATAGAAACCCCGCCTTGCCAGATGGCGAGGCGGGGTTCCCTCCCTAAACCGGGCAGCTTATGCTTTGCCCTGATAAATTTTGACGATCTGATCCAGCATCGCCAGCGCTTCCGCCTTCGGGCGCTGGAACGTATTGCGGCCGATGATCGACCCGTTCCCGCCGCCGTCGCGGATGGCCCGGCATTCGTTGTAGATGCCGTCCAGATCCTTCGCTTCGCCGCCGGAGAAGACAACGATGCGGCGACCCGCGAAGCAGCTTTGTACCACATGGCGCACACGATCTGCCATGCTGTCGCCCGGAATCTTTTCCTTTTCGTACACTTTTTTCGCGGCATCGAGTTCCAGCGGCGCCTGCGGCGGCTTGACCTTGATGATATGGGCGCCGAGCAGCGCGGCCATATGGGCGGCATAGGCGCAGATATCGTAAGCGGTTTCGCCGGTCTTGCTCAGCGTGCCGCCGCGCGGGTAGGACCAAACGACGACGGCAAGGCCGACCGATTTGGCTTCTTCGGCCATCTCGCGCAGCTCTTCGATCATGCCGAACGCATTGTCCGACCCCGGATAGATCGTGAAACCGATCGCCGAGCAGCCGAGGCGCAACGCATCGCCGACCGACGCGGTGACGGCCTGATCGGCGTCTTCCTTCAGGCGCGACAGGCTGTTGGAACTATTGACCTTCAGGATCGTCGGGATTGCCCCGGCAAAACTATCGGCCCCGGCTTCCAGCATGCCCAGCGGCGCGGCATAGGCAGACAGACCGGCTTCGATCGCCAGTTCAAAATGGTAATGCGGGTCGTAAGCGACGGGGTTGGGCGCAAAGCTGCGCGCCGGGCCATGTTCGAACCCTTGATCGACCGGCAGGATCACCAGCTTGCCGGTGCCGCCCAAGCGGCCCTGCATCAGAATGCGGGCCAGATTGGCCTTGGTGCCGGGATTATCGGATTCGTAGGCATTCAGGATTTTTTTGACGCGCTGAGTAACCCGCATGATGTGGTTTCGTCCCTTTCAGGCGTTATGTCTCTGGCGCGGGTGTGTAACGAAGCTGGGGGGCAAAAGCAATCGAATGAACGCTGTTATGCGGCGAATCGGGGCTGCCATGCAGCAAAAGGCCGCAATCATCGTGTAGCCATAATTTTGCGATTACAGCTTGCCGGATGGTTGGGCTTGTCCTGTCGCCCCGCCCGTGCTTGCATCGCGCCGCCATGACCCGTACCCCCGTTTCCGCTCCGAAGTCCGCCCGTTCCACCCCGCCGTTGCCGCCACCGCGCCGATCCTGGGGGCGGCGCCTGCTGGTCTGGCTGGCGGCGGCCTGCATTTGGGGCGGTGTTGCGGTCGGCGGCGTCATCGCGTTCTATGCCCTGCAACTGCCGCCCATCGGCGAATTGATGGATCAGACGCGGCGGCCCGGCGTTACGATCTTGGCGAACGATGGCAGCCTGCTGGCAACCTCCGGCGAGTTCTACGGGGCGCCGCGCCGGGTGCAGGATCTGCCGCCGCCGGTTTGGCAGGCGATTGTTGCTATCGAAGATCGCCGCTTTTTCGATCATTTCGGGGTCGATCTTATCGGTCTCGCGCGGGCCTTAGTGGTGAATGTGACCGAGGGCCGCTCGGCCCAAGGCGGTAGCACCCTGACCCAGCAGGTGGCGAAGAATGTTTTTCTGACCAACGAAAAATCGCTGAAGCGCAAAGTGCAGGAAGCTTTGCTGGCCCTGTGGCTGGAGCGCAATTACAGCAAGGACCAGATTCTGACGATCTACCTCAATCGCGTCTACCTCGGGGGCGGGGCTTGGGGCGTCGATGCGGCAGCGCAACGGTATTTCGGCAAACCGGCGACGGAGCTGACGCTGTATGAAGCTGCCGCCATCGCGGGGCTACTGCGGGCGCCAACGCGCCTGACGCCGCTGCGCGACCCTGCTGCCACGGCGGGGCGGGCACAAGTGGTGCTGGACGCGATGGTGCGCGCTGGGTTCATCACCTCCGCCCAAGCCCAGCAGGCGGCGGCCAGCGGGGCGCCGATGCTCGGCCAGATCGCCGCGCCGCGCGGCGGGCGGCATTTCGCCGATTGGGTGATGGAAGAACTGTCGGATGTGGTGCCGATCGACCGCGATCTGGTGGTGCAAACGACGCTCGACCCTGAATTGCAGCGGCGCACTGAAGAAAAAGTGGCGGCGATGCTGGCCCAGGAGGGCGGGGACCGTAAGATCGGCGAGGGGGCAGCCGTGATCCTCGACCGCGACGGCGCCATCCGCACGATGGTCGGCGGGCGGGATTATCGCCGCTCGCAGTTCAACCGAGCTCTCGCGCCGCGCCAACCGGGATCGAGCTTCAAGCCTTTCGTCTATCTTGCTGCGCTGGAAGCCGGGTGGTTGCCCGAAAGCCAGATCGACGATGCGCCGTTGCGCATCGGCACCTGGACGCCGGAAAACTACGACCGGCGCTATCACGGGCGCGTCAGCCTCGCGCAGGCCTTGGCCGAATCGCTGAATGTGCCAACCGTGAAGTTGGCGCAGGATGTGGGGATTAAGAAAGTCATTGCGCTTGCGCATCGGCTTGGCATCCGCGCCAAACTGCCCGCCAATCTGGCCGTTTCGCTTGGGGCGGGGGAGGTCAATTTGCTCGATCTGACCGGCGCCTACGCCAGCCTCGCCAACGGTGGGCGCGCCGCGTGGCCTTACGGTATTCTCCGCGTCAGCGACCGCAGCGGCGCGATCTTGTGGGAAGGCGGGGCTATTGGTGATCAACTCGTCGCCCCGGACCTCGCGGAAGCAATGCGCGCGATGCTGCGCGGCGTCGTCACCTCCGGTACCGGCAAGGCGGCGGGGGTGGTCGGCGAGGGGGCGGTGGGGAAATCCGGCACCACGTCCGACTATCGTGACGCCTGGTTCGTCGGCTGGGATAGTGCGCAGGGCCGGGTTGCCGGGGTCTGGCTCGGCAATGACGATAATACGCCGATGGCCCGCGTGACCGGCGGCGACGTTCCCGCGAAACTCTGGGCGTGGCTGATGCTGGATTAGGGGGAGCATTGCTCCCCCGTCCAAACGGTGCTTACACCGCTTCCAGGGCTTGGGCGAGGTCGGCGATCAGGTCTTCGATATTCTCAATGCCGACCGAAATGCGGATTAGCGCATCGGTTAGGCCGATTTCCTCGCGCAATTCGCGGGCAACACCGGAATGGGTCATTGCCGCCGGGTGCGACACCAAGGTCTCCGTGCCGCCGAGGCTGACCGCCAGCTTCATGATCTGAAGATTATCGAGCAGGGCGAAAGCTTCCTTCTCGCCGCCCTTCACATCGAAGGCGAAGGTCGATCCCGCTGCCTCGCACTGGCGTTCGAACACCGTCTTGCGCGGATCGTCGCTTGAAAGATTACCGAGGTAATGCAGCCGGGCGATCTTCGGGTGATTGGCGAGATACTCAGCCACGCGCTGGGCGTTTTCATTGGCGCGATGCATGCGGATATCGAGGGTTTCCAGCGAGCGCATCAGCATCCAGCAGGAATTTGGGTCAAGCTGCGTCCCCAGCGAGCCGCGCCAGCTTTTCACCTGCTTCACCAGGGCGGCGGACCCGCTGATCGACCCGCCGACGAGATCGCTGTGCCCGCCGACATATTTGGTCAAGGACAGCAGGGTCAGATCGGCGCCATGCTTTAGCGGCTTCTGATATTTCGGGCCGAGCAGCGTGTTATCGACGACGACCGGCGGGCGGTAGCCTTGGGTGCGTTCCAACTCGTCAGCGATCAGCTTGCAAGCGGCAAGATCGACCAGCCCGTTGGTGGGGTTCGCCGGGGTTTCGACCAGGATCATGCCAACGCGTCCGGCGGCTGCGGCAGCGTTCGCCGTTACGCGCATGCTGGCGATGTCCAGCCCATCGGTAAAGCCGAAGGCTTTGATGCCGAAGGCACCCATCTGGTTCTTCAGCAGGGTTTCCGTTCCACCATAGAGCGGGCGCGAATGAATAATCGTATCGCCCGGCCGCAGAAAGGCGAAGCAGGTGGTGGCAATCGCCGCCATGCCGGAGGCGAAGACGGCGCAGCGTTCGGCCTCGTCCCAAATCGCCAGCCGGTCTTCGAGAATTTCCATATTCGGGTGATTGAAGCGGGAATAGACAAGGCCGGATTTCTCGCCGGGCTTCAACTCCCGCCGCCCGGCGGTGAGATCGAAGAAGTCTTTCCCCTGCTGGGCATTTTCGAACACGAAGGTCGAGGTTAGGAACACCGGCGGCTTCAGCGACCCTTCCGACATGGCGGGCGAATAGCCGTAGCCCATCATCAGCGTCTCTGGGTGAAGACGGCGGTTGGCGATACGGCTCTTGTGATAGGTATCCTCGGTCATCGGCGTGTCTCCCAGCTCGGATGCGGTCCTGAAGGATACGGCCAAACGCCTGCAATGTTTTGGTCGATTATAGATAGTCCGACCCTATAGTATGCAGTTTTCTGCCTTCAAAAGACATTTAGGGAGCATAGAATGCTCGATGCAGTGGATCGGCGGATGTTGGCGGTGTTGCAGGCTGAAGGGCGCATCACCAATCAGGACTTAGCAGAACGGGTTGGCCTGTCGCCGACCCCGTGCCTACGCCGCCTGAAGCGGCTGGAGGACAGCGGCGTGATCACCGGCTATGCGGCGCAGGTCGATCCCAAGGCCTATGGGCTGCCGTTTAGCGTCTTCGTATCGGTGCGGTTGCTTCAGCAGATGCGCGACCAAATCACCGAGTTCGAACGGGCGGTGGAAAGCTGGGAGGAGGTGACGGAATGTTACCTGATGACCGGCTCGCAAGATTATCTGCTGCGGGTGCAGACCGATGGTATCGAGGGCTACGAGCGGTTCTTGAAACAGAAGGTGACGCAGCTTCGGTGCATTCAATCCGTTCAGTCTAATTTCGCTTTAGCAACAATCAAGCGCCGCACGGCCTTGCCGCCGGTTTACTCCTGATCCAGGGGCCGGACCATGAATTGGGCGGTGGGGCCGTAGCTGGCCAGTTTGGCATCGATCTCGGGTGTCCGATAGGGCGTAAAGCCGAAGCGCGACCAATAGCGCGGCGTCTCGTAGACGGCAGTCAGGGCCAGGCGCGGCGCTCCAATCTGTGCGGCGAGGGCGAGGAGATCGGCAACCAGCGCTTCGCCCATGCCTGCGCCGCGCGTTTCCGGCAGCAGGGCGACATCGTGGAGATAGAGGCAGTCCGGCGCGCTGGGTAATCGTTTCAGGAGCGAATCGAGCGGCGGCGGCAAAAGGCCCCAGGGATGGGCGACGGCATAACCCAGCGGCCCTTGTGGCCCCTCGGCAACGCGGCAGCCTGCGGGAAACAGCGCCAGCCGTTCGGTGAAAACCTGCGGGTCTTCGGGGTAAGCCTCATGCACGCGGTCGGCGACGGCGTTGACGGCGGGGAGGTCATCGGGGCGCATCGGGCGCCAGAAGGGGCGGGTCATGGGGCGGGCAGCAAGCTCTTGAGGTAGGCCAGGGTTTCAGCCCGGTCAGCGCGGCAATGGCCCGCGTCCCACCAGGCTTCCGCCGCGCGCAGCAGCCTACCCATCGCCGGGCCGGGCGCAACCCCTAAGGTCTGCACATCGGCCCCGCCGAGCGGAAAGGGCGGCAGCGGGGCAGCGAGCCAGCCGCGCCAGACCTCTCGGTCCTCCTGCCCCCGCGCGCGGCGCACTGTCAGGCCGCTGAAAATAGGATCGACTCCGAAACGACGGGCTATAGAATAGGGGGTTTCAAGGTTATCTTCAGCAATTCGTTGGCAAACCGAAATAAACTCTAACTCCGCCGTGCTCCAGCGTAGCCGCGTGGCCAATCCTGGCAGATCGGCCCCGACCGGCAGCAGGGCGAGCAGGCGCGCCGCCCAATCAGCCCCGTCTGGAAGCTCCCCGAAGATCGCGGGACCGTCGGGCCGGGCGGGCAGCAGCCGGGGAAGAATGCCGACCTGATACATCAGGCGCAGGCTATCGATGGGCGTCGGCCCAGCCAGCAGGCGTTTGAGTTCCGACCAGACCCGTTCTGGCGACAGGCGGTCGAGGCCCGGCGCGGTTTCCGCCAGCACCGCCAGCAGGGCGGCGTCGGGCGGCAGGCGGGCATAGCGGGCGAAGAAGCGGAAGTAGCGCAGCAGCCGCAGGTAATCTTCTTCAATCCGCAGGCGGGCGTCGCCGATGAAGCGCAACCGCCCCGCGGCCAGATCCGGCAAACCGCCGACGGGGTCGGAGACCTGTCCGTCGGCATCGGCATAGAGCGCGTTGAAGGTGAAATCCCGCCGCGCCGCATCCTCGTGCCATTGATCGGTGAAGGCGACCGTGGCGTGGCGCCCATCGGTCGCCACATCGCGGCGCAGGGTGGTGACTTCGAAGGGGCGCCCGGCGCTGACCAGGGTGATCGTGCCGTGGTCGATCCCGGTCGGGATGGCTTTCAGCCCGGCGGCTTGGGCGCGCGCCATGACGGTTTCGGGCAGAAGCGGCGTTGCCAGGTCAACATCCCGGACCGGCAGGCCTTGCAGCGCATCGCGCACCGCGCCGCCGACGAAGCGCGCCTGCCCGTCGAGGGCGGCGAGCACCGCCTGGGCGGCGTCGCCCTGCCACCAATCGCCGGGCGGCAGCCTCATTGCATCGTGCCGGGGATAATCCGCCCGCCTTCAACGCGCGGCGGCTGGTAATGGCCGACAGTGCCCTGGCCCTGTTGCAGGCTTAGCCCGCCGAGCACCAGCAGCACGAGCATAATGCCCGTCAGCCCGAGCCAGACGATCGGCGGGCCTTTCAGGTCGGGCGGCGGTAGCCCCTGGGCGGCGGCTTGGCGGCGTTTCAGTATCCCCCAAATTCCGTACAGCACGAAGGGGACGAGCAAGGGCAGCACGAACGTGAGCAGCAGGCGGATCATGATCCCGTCAGCACCCGGCTAAAATTCACCAGCATGCCGGCGGTGGCGCCCCAGATATAGCGGCCTTGGTACGGTAGCACGTAGAAATACCGCCGCCCGATGGGGGTTTCGCGGAAATGCCGCTGGTGGTTGCGCCGGTCTAAAATAAAGTCCAGCGGTACTTCGAAAATATCCGCAACCTCGAACGGGTCGGGGGTGAAGTGCGCGTCTGGGGCTACGAGGCCGACAATTGGCGTTACAGAATAGCCCGTGATGGTGCGGTACTGATCGAGCCGTCCGAGCAAATCGACGGCGGTGGGGTCTAGGCCCACTTCCTCCCGCGCTTCGCGCAGGGCGGCGGCTTCCGGGCTGGCATCGTCCGGGTCGATCCGCCCGCCGGGGAAGCTGATCTGCCCAGCGTGATCGTGCAGATGATCGGTACGGCGGGTCAGTAGGATTGTCGGGCCGGATGGGCGCGGCAGCACGGGCACCAGAACGGCCGCCGGGCGGGGCGGTTTCTGCGGATCGGGTAGGCTGATGGCGGGCAGGCCGGTCAAGGCGTGATCGCCCTGTTCCCCCGGCTGGCCCCAGGCCGCAAGCCGTGCCCGTATCTCTGTTTCCGTCAGACTGCTCATTCCGTCCCGCACGTCGCCGCCCCTGTTGTTTCTTGTTCAAGGGGGAAGAAGCGCCGATGGCTCCACACCCCCAGGCGACCAGTCTCGTCGGTCACGGCCAGATCGACCAAGTGATAAAAGACGGATCGCGCCAACCGGGCTTCAAGCCCCGGCTTTACCAAGATATAGGGACGCGGCTCCCCGCTGTCAGGGGTCTCGATCACCCAAAGCGGGTGATCGGCATCCAGCGCCACGGTTTCGTCAAGATTGGTGCGGAACGTTAGGGTCTGATCCACCCCGCTGCCCGCTGCCGTCAGTTCGACGGCGATGAAGGGAACGTCTTCAACCGCAATCCGCCCGCGTTCCACCGGGGTGACCAGCCAATATTCATCCCCCACCCGGCGCAGGACCGAGGCGAAGAGCTTCACCAAGGGCAGCCGCCCGATGGGGGAGCCTTGATAGGTCCAGGTGCCGTCGCGTTTGATGGCAATCCCGAAATCCCCGCAGATCGGATCGAGGGCGGGGAACGCGGTTTGGGGCTGGAGGGAGGCGGGTTTTTCGGTCATGCTTCCTGCCAAGGGACGTGTGGCTTGACGGGGTTAAGACCCGTCCTAGACTTTGTTGCGGCCCTGATGCTGAAGGAGGTTTGGCGTGAGCGCACTCTCCCCCCCCCATGACGCGGCGCGTTTGGCCGATGATATTGCCGAAGCGGGGCAGCGCCTCGCAAGGGTTCGCGCAGCCTTGGGCCGGGTTATCTTCGGTCAGGATCAGGTGATCGACGAAACCTTGGTCACACTGCTGGCGGGTGGTCATGGGCTTTTGGTCGGTATGCCGGGGCTGGCGAAAACCAAGCTGGTTTCGGCGCTGGCGACGGTTCTCGGCCTCACAGACCGGCGCGTGCAGTTTACCCCCGATCTGATGCCCGCCGATATTCTCGGCTCCGAAGTGCTGGAAGAGGGGGCGGACGGGCGCCGGGCCTTTCGGTTCCTGGAAGGGCCGATCTTCTGCCAACTGCTGATGGCCGATGAAATCAACCGCGCCAGCCCGCGCACCCAATCGGCACTGTTGCAGGCGATGCAGGAGCGCAGTGTTTCGGTCGCGGGGCATCTACGCCCGCTGCCCGCGCCCTTCCATGTGTTTGCCACGCAAAACCCGGTGGAGCAGGAGGGTACTTACCCGCTGCCGGAAGCGCAGCTCGACCGGTTTTTGCTGAATATCGCCGTGGAGTATCCCGATTGGTCGGCAGAACGGGCGATGCTGCTGGCCACGACCGGCGTGGCGGAGGCCCCGGCGGAAGCGGTGCTGGCAGATGGCGAGCTGCTGCGCCTGCAAGCCCTGGTGCGCCTCTTGCCGGTTGGCGATTCAGTCGTCGATGGCGTGCTGCGTCTCGTCCGCGCCGGGCGGCCCGATAGCAGCGAGATCGAATTGGTTCGCACCGCCGTTGCTTGGGGGCCGGGGCCGCGCGCCAGTCAGGCGCTGCTGCTGGCGGCACGGGCGCGGGCGCTATTGCAGGGGCGCTTGTCGCCCTCGCTCGATGATGTGGCGGCGCTGGCCCCGCCGGTGCTGCGCCATCGGTTGGCGCTGAGCTTCGCCGCGCGCGCCGATGGGGTGACGGTTGCCGACCTGATTGCCCGCCTGACGGAAGAACTGGGCTAGGGCCGTTGATGGCGACCGGCGCGCCCCTTCCTCTCGAACGGCAGCACGCGGCGGTCGATGCTGCGCGGGGCCTGCCGCCGCTGCTGGTGGCGGCGCTGCGGGTGGCATCCACAGTGGCGCCGGGGGTTCATGGACGGCGCCGGGTGGGTACGGGCGATAGTTTCTGGCAGTTCCGCCCCTATGGCGCAGGCGACTCGATGGCGCGGATCGATTGGCGCCAGTCGGGCAAATCCGATGCGTTGTTCATCCGCGATCAGGAGTGGGAGGCGGCGCAAAGCCTATGGCTGTGGCGCGACCTATCGCCGTCGATGGACTATCGCTCCGGCCCCGCCCTGCCAAGCAAGCGGGAACGGGCGGAGGTTCTGGCCCTCGCCCTCGCCAGCCTGTTGATCCGTGCGGGGGAGCGGGTGGCGCTACTGGGCGGGGCCGACCGCCCGAGTGCCAGCCGCACGACCCTGCCGCGTCTTGCGCTAAGGCTGGCAGAGGAGGCGCTGGGCGATGGGTTGCCGCCGGCGGTTCCCGTGCCGCGCTATGGCCGGGTGCTGCTGTTCGGCGATTTCTTTACGGACCCGGAAGCGCTTGGCGCCCGGCTGCGTGGTCTGGCGGATCGTGGCGTGCAGGGACATTTGGTCCAAGTGCTCGATCCGGCCGAGGTAGCTTTGCCCTTCAAAGGCCGCATTCGCTTTCTTGATAGCGAAAGCCGCGATGAAATGCTGGCCCGGCGGGTAGAAGATATCCGCCCCGCCTATCGCGCCCGGCTGGATGCCCATACCGCCGCGCTGGCCGATCTTGCGCGCCGCCTGGGCTGGGGCTTCGTTCGCCATACCACCGATCAGGCGCCGACCGTGGCGCTGGTGACGCTCTATCAGCAGCTCAGCGACGGCGGCGGGCGGGAACGGGGGGCGCGATGATCAGTCTCGGTCCTCTGGCCTTTGCCGCCCCGTGGATTCTGACCGCGCTGATCGCTTTGCCCGCGCTGTGGCTGCTGCTGCGCGTCATTCCGCCAACGCCGCTCAGTGTTAAATTCCCGGCGCTACGTTTTCTCCTTGGGCTCGAAAGCCGCGAGGAAACCGCCGCGCGCACCCCTTGGTGGCTATTGCTGTTGCGCCTGACCGTGGCGGCGCTGCTGATCCTGGCCCTCGCCCGGCCGCTGCTCCATCCGGCGCCGCCGTTGACGGGCACGGGGCCGCTGCTGATCGTGCTCGATACCGGCTGGGGTGCTGCGGCGGATTGGGATAAGCGGATCGCGGTCGCGTCCGCCGCGCTCGATCAAGCCGAACGCCAGGGCCGCCCCGCAGCCTTGCTGGCAACGGCCCGTACGGCGGAAGATGCGGCGCCTGCATTGTTCGGCCCACGCCGGGCGGTGGAGGTGCAGACCCGTCTTGCCTCCCTACGCCCCCAGCCCTGGCCGACCGACCGCGCCGGGGCGCTGGCGGCGCTGCAAGGGTTTGAGCCGGGAGCGATCCTCTCGGTGCTGTATCTCAATGATGGGCAGAGCGATGGGGCGCTGGCGCCGCTGCTCGCCCGCTTGGCGCAATTGGGAACGCTTGACCTGCGCGCGCCAGAAACGCTGCCAAAACTGCTGGTGCCGCCGCCGCGCGCCACCTCCGTCGCGGCGGCCAATACGATTGATCTTCAGGTGCGGCGGGCAGAGGCGGGACCAGCGGAAAGCGTCAGCCTGCGCCTGCTGACCGACGCGGGGCAGGTCATCGCCCAACCGACCCTCAAGTTTGCCGATGGCGAGACACTGGCCCGCTTGCCGCTGACCATTCCGCCCGACCGGCGCAATGATGTGGCGCGGCTCGATCTGGTGCCGGAGGCCGATGCGCGCCCGACGGCGGCGGGGACGGTGCTGCTCGATCAAGGGTGGCAGCGCCGCTCGGTTGGTCTCATCAGCAGCGGCGCGCTCGACCGCTCACAGTCGTTGCTCGACGATCCCTATTATCTCGACCGCGCGTTGGCGCCGCTCGCCAATCTGACCCGCGCCGCGCTGGACGATCTGTTGAAGCGCCCGCCCTCCGTCATCCTGTGGCCGGATACCGAGGCGGCGACGCTGGAGCAACGCAGCCGCTTGCGCGCTTATGCGGAGGGGGGCGGCGTGCTGCTGCGCTTTGCGGGGGCGCGCCTTGCCGGAATGGATGCGGAGGAGGGGCCCGCTCTGCTGCCCGTCCGCCTACGCCCCGGCGACCGGGCGCTGGGAACGGCGCTGCAATGGACCGAACCGATGCCGCTGGCGCCCTTCGCCGCAACCTCGCCCTTCGCCGGATTGGTTGCGCCGAAAGATGTAACCGTGAAGCGGCAGGTGCTGGCCGAACCGGGGCCGGAGTTGGCGGGGCGGACCTGGGCGCAGCTTTCCGACGGCACGCCTCTGGTCACAGCGGCCCCGGCCGGGGAAGGTTGGTTGATCCTGATGCATGTTCCGGCGCGGGCCGATTGGTCCAGCCTGCCGGTCAGCGGGGTATTCATCGAAATGTTGGAACGGATCATCGGCCTGTCGCACGCGGTCGCGGGCGGGGCGGAAGCGGCGGTGCAAGCCGGGGTGCCCCTGCCGCCGCAGCAGACGCTGGATGGATTCGCCCAGCTTGGCCCGGCAGCATCAGGGGCGGAAGCCGTGCCGCGTGCCGGGGCAGTGACGGTCGGCCCGCGCCATCCGCCCGGCCTCTATGGCGCGACCGGTGCCGAAGCGCAGCGGGCCGTCAACCTAACGGCGGCGACGGTGACCGAGATTACGGCCCTGCGTGCGACCCCCAAAGCGTTGCCCGCCGATGTCCGTATTGCACCGCTAGGCGGGTCGGCGGAGGTTGATTTACGGCCCTGGGGTTTCACGGCGGCGCTGCTGCTGTTCCTGCTCGACCTGCTGATTGCCTATGGATTACGCGGGTTGCTGACGGCGCGCGGGCGCTTCCATCGCGCCGGAGTGGCGGGGGTGGTGGTAGCCCTGCTGCTGCTACCGGAAAACGGCAAGGCCCAGGCCCCCATTCAGATGGACCCGCACGCCCAGGAGTTCGCCCTGAAGGCGACCTTGGATTTCCGCCTCGCCTATATCGTGACTGGCGATACGTTGGTCGACGCCACCAGCAAGGCTGGGCTGGAAGGCCTGTCCTATATTCTGCAACGGCGCACGGCGGTCGATGCGGCGGAACCGATGGCAGTGAACATAGACCAGGACGATCTGGCCTTTTTCCCGCTGCTCTATTGGCCGATGGCCGACAGCCAGCGCCCGCCGACTCCAGAAGCCCTGGAGCGGATCAACCGCTATCTGCGCACGGGCGGCACCATTCTGTTCGATACGCGCGACGGGCCGTATGGCGAGGGCGGCCTTGGCACCCGCCGCTTGCGGGCGCTGGTACGCGGCCTCGATATTCCGCCGCTCGCCCCCGCCGGGCCGGACCATGTGCTGACCAAAGCCTTTTATTTATTGCAGGAGTTTCCGGGGCGCGAAGCGGCCTCCCCCCTTTGGGTGCAGGCGAACCCGACGCCGGGCGGTGACGAGGTTTCCAGCATTCTGATGACCGAATCCGATCTTGCTGGGGCCTGGGCGATGGATAAGGCGGGAACGCCGCTCTACCCCGTCTCGCCGGGCGGCGAGGTTCAGCGCGAAATGGCCTATCGCACCGGGGTCAATATCGTCATGTACGCGCTGACCGGCAACTACAAGGCCGATCAGGTGCATGTGAACACCATCCTTGAAAGGCTGGGACAATGACCGGCCTGTTGGGCGACGGGCTGCAAATCGCCACCGATCCGCTGCTGCCCTATTGGGCGATTGCGCTGCTGGCGGCGGTGGGGCTTGCCCTTGTCGGCTTTGGCCTGTGGCAGCGGGCGCGCGGCAGCGCGTGGCGCGGGGTAGCGCTGATCCTCGGCCTGTTGGCCCTACTCGACCCGGCTTTGGTGAGCGAAACCCGGCGCTATGCCAAAGATATCGCCCTGCTGGTCGTCGACGATAGCGCCAGCCAGGGGCTTGCGGGCCGCCCGCGCCAGTCGGAGGACGCCCAGGCGGCGCTGCGGGCGGCGGGGGAAAAATTCCCCGACCTCGACCTGCGCCTCATCCGCACCGGGCGCGGTACGGACGGTACGCCGCTAATCGGGACGTTGGAAAAAGCCTTGGAGGACGTGCCGCGCCAGCGTTTCGCTGGGGCTCTGCTGCTGACCGACGGGCAGGCGCATGATGTTCCGCCCGATGTGTCGGCTTTGCCGGGACCACTGCACGTGCTGCTGACCGGCGCGCCGGGGGAGGGGGATCGGCGGCTCGTCATTCTCTCCAGCCCTAGCTTCGCCCTGGTCGATAAGCCCGCGCTGTTCAGTTTCCGGGTGGAAGAACCGGCGGGCGGGGCCGCGACAGTGCCGGTTACCATCCGCCTTGATGGAGCGGAAACGCGGGCGCTGAACGTCCCCGCTAATCAGGATGTGGCGGTGGAAATCGCCCCGCGCCACGGCGGTGCTTCGGTGGTCGAAATCGCAACGCCGCCCGGCCCGCAGGAACTGACGCTGCAAAACAACCGTGCCGCGCTGACCGTCAACGGCATCCGCGACCGGCTGCGCGTGCTGCTGATTTCCGGCGAGCCGCACCCGGGGGAGCGGACGTGGCGCAATCTGCTGAAGGCCGACCCCTCGGTCGATCTCGTGCATTTCACCATCCTGCGCCCCGCCGACCGGGTGATGGATCTCACGCCGGTCAACGAACTATCGTTGATCGCTTTTCCGATCCGCGAATTGTTCGAAGTGAAGTTGAATGAGTTTGATCTAATCATCTTCGACCGCTATCGGCGGCGGAATAGCCTCATTCCGGCGACTTACCTTCAGGCCGTGGCCAATTATGTGGAGCGCGGCGGCGCGGTGCTGGAAGTGGCGGCCCCGGCCTTTGCCACCAACCAGGGGCTATTCGCCTCGCCCATCGGCGCGATTCTGCCCGGCCAGCCGACCGGCAAGCTGCTGGAAGGCCCGTTCCGCCCGCAGGTCACCAGTCTCGGCTGGCGTCATCCCGTCACAAAGGGCCTCGACGGCGCGGGCTATCCGCAGACCGGGGCGCCGCCGTCCTGGGGGCGCTGGTTCCGTGCGGTGGACGTGACGGCGGACCGGGGGCAGGTGGTGATGACCGGGCCGGATAATGGGCCGCTGGTGATTCTGGACCGGGTGGGCGAAGGGCGGGTTGCGCAGATTCTCAGCGATCAACTCTGGCTGTGGTCGCGCGGCTATGACGGCGGCGGCCCCCAGGCGGAACTGCTGCGCCGCCTCGCCCATTGGCTGATGAAGGAACCGACGCTGGAGGAAGAAGATTTGGTTGCCAGCGTGCGCGGCGAACAACTCCTCATCACCCGGCGCAGCCTGACCCCTGCCCCGATTGGCGAGCGTCGCACGATCACCCTGACCGACCCGGACGGCAGCACCCGCAATATCACCCTGACCGAGCGCGACGGTATCGCCACCGGCAGCGCGCCGCTGAATGGCCCAGGCGTCTATCGGCTGGCAGAGGGCTCGCTTCAGCGCGTGATCGCGGTTGGCGACGTCAACCCGAAGGAAATGAGTGACGTGCGCGCCACCGATACCGTCTTGCGCCCAATAACAGACGCAACCGGCGGCTCGATCACTTGGTTGCGCGACGGGCTACCCGACTTGCGCCGAACGGAGCCGGGCCGCAGCGCCAGCGGGCGCGGCTGGATCGGCCTGCCCGAACGCCGCGACTATGACGTGACCGGCCTCACCCGCGTTGCCCTGCTGCCCGCTTGGCTAATGCTGCTGCTGGCAGGCGGGGCGCTGGGGATGGCGTGGTGGCGCGAGGGGCGCTAACTACGCCTCGACCTTGCCGCCCACATGATCGAGCAGACCAATTTCCCACGGCGCCGGGTCGCGGAAAGTGGCGGCGAGGGTTTCGATGAGCAGCCGGACCTTCGCGGGCACGTGGCGGGCGTGCGGGAAGACCACTTGCAGTGCGAGGCTGAGCGGTTCGCCATCGGCAAGGCAGACGGGGACCAGCTTGCCGGTCTGGATTGCCGCAGCGGACAGGAAGAGCGGCGTCGAGAGCAGGCCCAGACCGGCGCAGGCGGCTTCGACCATCGCCTTGCCATTGTTCGAACGGAAGGCCCAATCGAGGGCAATATTCTCCCGCCGCCCGCTCGTCATCTGCATTTGAACTTCGGTGCCGTGGCGGGCGAGGGCGTAGCAGATGCCGCGATGCTGGGGCAGGTCCGTCGTGCGGGTTGGCGTGCCGTATCGCTCGAGATAGCTCGGCGCCGCGACGAAGGGGCGGCGGACGGTGGCGAGGCGCTTGGTGATCAGCGACGAATCGGCAAGATCGCCGACGCGCAAGGCAAGATCGAAACCTTCTTCGATCAGGTCAACGTATCGGTCGGACAGGTCGAGATCGACGCGCAGATCGGGCCAGCGCGCAGCGAATTGCGCAATCACCGGCGCCAGATAGGTTTCCCCCAGCGAGGCCGGGGCGGAAATGCGGAGGGGACCGCGCGGCTCGGTCTGCAAGCGCCCCACATCGGCGACGGCCTCTTCAGCTTCCATCAAAATGCGCTGGCAGCGTTCGTAGAAATTTTGCCCGGCGTCGGTCAGCGATAGGCGGCGCGTGGTGCGGTTCAGCAGCCGGGCGCCCAAGCGTTCTTCCAGCAGCGAAACCTGCTTGCTGACGGCGGCTTTCGATAGGTTCAGCCGCTTGGCGGCGGCGGTAAAGCCTTCGCACTCCACCACGGCGGCAAACACCGCAAGGCCCGATAGCCGGTCCATCCGACCTCCCCCGCTATTGTTCGTTTAGAGAAACAGTATGATCGTTTTAACCCGGATTATCATCTGGTCGAAGCGGCGGCATCTTTCTTTGCGAACGGGCAATCCGACGCCCGCACATGCGATCAGGAGATGACAATGGCGAAGATCCTCGTTCTCTATCATTCGAGCTGGGGCCATATCGAAACGATGGCCAATGAAATCGCGACCGGCGCGCGGGAAGTGCCCGGCGTCGATGTCACCATCAAGCGCGTGCCGGAACTGGTGCCGGAAGACGTGGCCAAGCAGTACCACATGAAGCTGGATCAGGCCGCGCCGATCGCCACCCCCGGCGAATTGGGCGATTATGATGCGATCATCTTCGGCGCGCCGACCCGCTTCGGCACGGTCTCGTCGCAGATGCGCAATTTTATCGATCAGACCGGCGGCCTGTGGGCCAAGGGTGCGCTGGTCGGTAAGGTCGGCAGCGTCTTCACCTCCACCGGCACGGGCGGCGGCAATGAATCGACCATCGCCGGTTTCCTGCCGACGCTGCTCCATCACGGCATGATCTACATCGGCCTGCCCTATGCCGCGCCGGAACTCGCCGATATTTCGGAAGTGCGCGGTGGTAGCCCCTATGGTGCCGCCACCATCGCCGGGGGCGATGGCAGCCGCCAGCCGAGCGAAAAGGAAAAGTCGCTGGCCCGCTTCCAGGGTAAGCATGTCGCCACGATCACGGCGAAGTTGTTCGGCTAATCCTACCCCCTGCCGCTGGGGAGCTTCCCCGGCGGCAGGGTTAAATTCTTCTTCTTATCAAGATTTTAGCCTGTGTCATCTGGGCGGGCGGTTCACTGTGCCGCGAGATGAGGGGCACGGCCGGGGAGACGCAGCATGCTCGATTATCGACCCTTCAGCAGCTTGGGGCGGATGGATATCGATTGGCTGTCCGCCCGCTATCATTTCAGCTTTGCCAATTATTTCGATCCGGCGCGCATGGGCTGGGGGCCGTTGCGCGTGTGGAATGACGATAAAATCCGCGCGAAATCTGGCTTCGATCCCCACCCGCACCGGGATATGGAAATTATCACCTATGTCCGTACCGGGGCGATCAGCCATGCCGATAGTCTTGGTAACCGGGGCCGTACGGAGGCCGGGCAGATTCAGGTGATGTCGGCCGGCACCGGTATTCAACACGCCGAATATAATCTGGAAGATGCCGACACGACGCTGTTTCAAATCTGGATCACCCCCGCCGCGCCGGGCCTCAAGCCGCGCTGGGAAACCCGGACCCTGCCCGGCGTTGACGATAAAAACCGCCTGATCCCGCTGGCATCGGGCCAAGGCCTGCCCGAGACGATGGGGATTTATCAGGACGCGACCCTCTATGTGGCGCATCTGGAAGCGGGGGGCGAAATCGCCCATCAGCTCGCGCCGGGGCGGAAGGCCTATGTGGTCGGTTTCTTAGGACAGGCGGAGGTCAACGGCCAGCTACTGAACGCCCGCGATGGGCTGGCGGTCGCCGATGTCGATCGGCTGACGCTGACGGCGCAGGGCAGCGGCAGCCTGTTGCTCGCGGATTTGCCGGGTTGATCTGCACGCAACGCCGTGGCGGGGGGCGCGGGCTTCGGTTATAGACGCCGGATGACCGCCCTTCCGCGTTTATCGCCGACCCTGCGGTCCGTCGCGGCACTGGCCGAGGCGGGCTTGATCTCCCCTGAGACTGCCGATGCGCTGGCCCCGGTTGGGCAGCGCTATGCCGTCGCCGTGACGCCGGAAATCGCTGCCGCCTTGCACGCCGGGGCAGGGGATGGGGTGGCGCGGCAGTTTCTACCCGATGCGCGCGAACTCGTGACGTTGCCGGAAGAATTGCCCGATCCGATTGGCGATGCGCCCCATAGCCCCGTGCCGGGGATCGTGCATCGCTATGCCGACCGGCTGCTGCTGAAGCTGGTCTCGACCTGCGCCGTCTACTGCCGTTTCTGTTTCCGCCGCGAAATGGTGGGGCCGGGCAAGGAGATGCTGTCGGCCGAGGAGACAGAGGCGGCACTCGCCTATATCGCCGACCATCCGGCGATCTGGGAAGTCATCCTGACCGGCGGCGATCCGCTGGTGCTCTCAGCCCGGCGGCTGCGGGAGATCAAGGCGCGGCTGGATGCCATTCCCCACGTCGGCGCGCTGCGCATCCATACCCGCGTGCCGGTGGTGGCGCCAGAGAGGATTACCGGCGAGCTGGTCGAGGCCCTGGGTGGGCGCTTGCCGGTGCATATTCTGATCCACGCCAATCATGCCGATGAGTTTACCCCGGCGGCGCGGGCGGCGGTGGCGCGGCTGGTCGATGCGGGTATCCCGTTGTTCGGCCAATCGGTGCTGCTGCGCGGTGTCAACGATAGCGTTCCGGCGCTAACGGACCTGTTCCGCACGATGGTGAGTTTGCGGATAAAGCCCCATTACCTGCACCACGGCGATCTCGCCCCTGGCACCGCGCATTTTCGTCTGCCGTTGGCCGAGGGGATGGCGCTGATGCGCGCCTTGCGTGGGCCGCTCTCCGGTCTCGCGTTGCCGACCTATATGCTCGATATTCCCGGCGGTTACGGCAAAGTGCCGGTCACGGCGGATTATCTGACGCCCGATGGGCAGGGCGGCTGGTGGGTCACCGATCCGCAGGGGCGCCGCCACGCCTACCGCGATACTGGGGAAAGCCACAATTGATCACATTTTCGGCAACCCCGTATTTTCCCCAGGGAGCGTCATAGATGGCCGGGTTTTTCGGGACGATGCCGGATATCATCGAGATTATCGGGCTGGTTGCGAGTTTTTTGACCACGGCGGCCTTTTTTCCGCAGGCCATCAGAACGATCTATCGGCGGGACACCAGCGGCCTGTCGCTGGTGACATATCTGCTGATGACCGTGGGGGTCGCAACGTGGTTGATTTATGGGCTTCTGATTGGCAACCGCCCGGTAACGGTGGCGAATGCCATTACTCTAGTCCCGATGGCTTTGATTTTGATCATGAAAGTGCGCCTGGGTTAATCCCGGGGCGGGCGGTTCGATGAGCACTGAACCGCCGGTCGAAGCCGCGTCGGCGCTGCTGCGCCGTCTGATTGCTGAACATCCTTACGAGCGGATCTCGCTCGATGATCTGCTGCATGGCGTGGGCCATCGCGCCTTTGGGCTGCTGCTCCTGTTATTGGCGCTGCCCAACTCCATTCCGTTGCCCAGCCCGCCTGGCCTGTCCACCATCTTCGGGTTGCCGATGGCGATCTTCGCCGCGCAACTGATGCTGGGGCAGAAAGAACCCTGGCTGCCCGCCTTCTTGCGGAAGAAAACACTGCCGCGCGACGAGATTCTGAAGTTTCTCGACCGGGCGCAGCCCTATCTGACCAAAGTTGAGAGGCGATTGAAGCCAAGAGCCAGTAGCTTCGTCGGCCCTGCGGCGGAACGGGTGGCGGGATTAATCATCCTGGGTTTGGCCATCGTTCTATCAATGCCGATCATTTTCGGCAATTTCCTGCCCGCTTTTGCCGTGCTGCTGATGGCACTGGCCATTCTTGCCCGCGATGGGGCGATGATGGTTGCCGGTTGGGTTGTCAGCGTGATTGCGGTCGCCGTCGTCGGGCTTGTCATCTATGTCGGGATTGAGGCTGTCAAGCTGGCTCTTTTTTCGCTATTTTCCTGACACCCTACCAAGAAAAGGAATCCCCCAACGGTGTTTCAAGAGTTCCTAGAACCCGGCGCGATGACCGCGCTGCTGCAAGTTTTGATGGTCGATCTGGTGCTGGCCGGGGATAATGCCATCGTCGTGGGGATGGCGGTGGCCGGTCTGCCTGCGGCCATTCGCACGCGCGCCATTTTCCTTGGCATCGCGGCGGCAGCGGTGCTGCGCATCATTTTCTCGCTGATGACCGTTCAGCTTCTGTCGATCACCGGCCTTGTGCTGGCAGGCGGCGTGCTGCTGCTGTGGGTCTGCTGGAAGATGTACCGCGAAATCATGGAACAGCGCGCCGAACGCAAGGCGGCTGAAGCCATTGAGGAAGCGACCGACGATCTTTTAAGCGAAAATGGCCATAAGCCCGCCGAAACCGAGGTGCCGACCAAGACCCTGCGCCAAGCGCTAATCCAGATCATCTTGGCCGACGTGTCGATGTCGCTGGATAATGTGCTGGCCGTTGCTGGCGCCGCGCGGCATCACGAAATGATCATGGTGATCGGCCTTGCCGTCTCGGTGATCCTCATGGCCGTCGCGTCCACCTTCATTGCCCGCCTGCTGTCGCGCTTCCATTGGATCGCCTATATCGGCCTGGCAATGATCGGCTATATTGCGCTGAAGATGATCTACGACGGCTCCTTCGAGGTGCTGCCGCTGATCGGCGTGAAATAATCGGGTAGGAGCAACCGGGACTGTGGGCGAATTTTCGGATTACGTGCGGTTTTTGGTATCGCTGTTTGCGATCCTGACGCCTTTTGCCGCTTTGCCCACCTTCCTGACGCTGACCCAAGGGCAAACGCCGGAGCAGCAGCGCTTGACCGCACTAACGGCGGCGCGGACGGTGGGCGGCGTGTTGATCGCCGCCTCGCTCTCCGGCGATGTTGTGCTCAGCTTGCTCGGCGCCTCCATCCACTCCTTCCGCGTCGGCGGCGGCCTTGTGCTGCTGCTGATGTCGCTGTCGATGCTGTCGGCGAAAGTCTCGTCGGTGCAGCAATCGGCAGAAGAAGCGGTGGCGATGGAGGATCGCACGTCGAGCGGGGTGGTGCCGCTCGGCATTCCACTGTTGGCCGGGCCGGGGGCGATTTCCTCCGTCATCGTCGAAGGGCACCGCAATCCCAGCCTGTGGCATCATGGCAGCGTCATCGTCTGTATCGTGTTGGTGGCGGCGGCGCTCTATTGGTCGCTGCGGTTGGCCGTTCCCATCGGCGAAAAACTGGGGCGCTTCGGCCTGAATATCATCAACCGCCTGTTCGGGCTGCTGCTGGCGGCCATCGGCGTCGAAATGATGGCGGGCGGGTTGCGCGCCTTGTTTTCGGGACTTAATTAACCTTCATAAGCTGGCTGTCATCTGATAGCCATAATGGGCCGTTAGGGTGCGATCCGCGATTGCCGGTGCGGCTATCTGGGGTAAGGAAAGGAAACGGGTATGGGTAGCTTCAGCATTTGGCATTGGCTGTTGGTCGCGGTCGTCATCATTCTGCTGTTCGGCGCAAAGAAAGTGCCGTCGGCAATGGGCGATCTTGCCAAGGGCATCAAGGCCTTCAAGCGCGGTCTGAACGATGATAGCGATGCGCCCGCCGCTGCCGCCCCGGCCCCCGCGCCGACGCCGGTGACCCAGGCCCAAACCGCAGCGCCGACCCAGCCCGCCGCTCAGCCGAGCGCTGCTGACCCGAAGGCTTCGTAAACCGTTTATGGCCCGGTTTGGGCTTCGGTCGGGGCTGCTGGCGCTTGCCGGTGGTCTCGGCGCGACGGCGGTGATGGCCGCCGCTGCGGCGGCGCATGGGCCGCTCGCTTCTGATCTGGCGGCGACCGCCAGTCACTTCCAGCTTTTTCATGCCCTCGCTTTGGCCCTTGCGGCGCTCGCGCCGCTGCCAGCCTGGGGGCATAAAGCGGCAGCCTGCCTCTTTCCCATCGGAACGGTTTGTTTTGCTGGGGGACTCTATAGCCTAGCGTGGCTCGAGGTCAGTTGGGGGCTAATCGTGCCGCTTGGCGGCGCGTTGCTCATCCTTGCTTGGCTGGCCTTTGCCGCTGCGGGATTATTGAGCCGCTTTTCCTAAAGGTTCCGGCTCTGGCAGCGCCAATTCCAGGCGCTGCATTGCGGCTTCGGCCGAAAGCGGCCGGTCGAACAAATAGCCTTGCCCGCCCCAACAGCCGTGCGCCGTCAGATAATTGGCGACCTCGGGCGTTTCGATCCCTTCGGCGACCAAATTAAGTTCCAGCGACCGCGCCAGCGTGATCATCGCATCGACGATGGCGGTCGAGCGCCGGTCTTGGCCGATTTGCGCGACGAAGCGCCGGTCGATTTTCAGCCCGTCGATGGGGAATTGCAGCAGGTGGCTAAAGCTGGAATAGCCGGTGCCGAAATCATCGATCACCACGGCCAGCCCCCGCTCGCGGATCGCGTGGATTTGGTTAAGCACCAGATCGGCATGGGCGAGGATGGAGGTTTCGGTCACCTCTAGCTTCAAGGCTTTGCCGGGAACCTTATGGGACGCCATCGCCGAATCGATCAGACGGATCAAGGCCGGATCGGCGAATTGGCGGGCGGAAAGATTGACGCTGATCGTTGGGGCACCGTCGCCCAACAGCCGCCGCCAGCGCGCGGCTTGCGCGCAGGCCTGATTGAATAGATGCGCGCCAATATCGAGGATAAGACTCGATTCTTCCGCCTGCTCGATAAACTGCGACGGCGGGATAACGCCTTCTTTAGGATGTATCCAGCGCACCAGCCCTTCGAACCCCATCAGACGGCGTTCGCCCAGCGCCATGATCGGCTGATAAAAAAGCTGAAGCTCGTCGCGGCGCAGGGCCGTGACCAAATCGGCTTCTAGCCGCAGCCGCGCCACGGCCTGATGGCGCATCGTCGGGTCGAAATGCGCAAACGTGCCGCCGCCCTGTTCCTTGGCCCGGCGCATGGCGGTGGCGGCATTGCGGATCACCTCGTCGGCATCGTCTTCCAGCCGCTCGGGTAGCGCGATGCCAAGGCTGATTGATTGGGTGAGCGTATGTCCGGCGATATTGACCGGGGTGCGCACCTCGGTCAGCAGCACTTCGGCAATCGCTTCGAGATCGCCCGGGGTGTGGACACCCGGCACCAGCAGGGCGAATTCATCGGAGCGCAACCGCGCGAGCATACCGAAGCGGTTGGCCTTTTGCTCCAAGCGCTGCGCCAGTACCGATAGCGCGGTATCGCCCGCCGCATGGCCGAGGCTATCGTTGACCTTGGCGAGATCGTCGCAATCGATGCAGATGATCGCATAACCGGACCGATTGGCAGCCAGCTCTTCCAAGCGCAGGCGCAGCGCGTCGCGGTTCGGCAGGCGGGTGAGGGGATCGACCGTAACCGCCGCCGTCTGCTTTTCTTGGCTGGAGAGCAGAGAGCGCAACCGGCCTTCCGCTTGGCCCAAGCGTTCTTCCGCCTGGGCGCGCTGCAAATTAGTAATGGCGATGGCGACGCAATCGGCGAGATTGGCGACGAAGCTCTGCTCCTCCACCAGCCACTGGCGGGGGCCGCCGCGATGTTCGCAGCACAGGACCCCCCAGCTTTGTCCGCCGATGACCACGGGGGCATCCAGCATGGCGCCAATCCAGGCTTCGGCCAGATAAGGGCGCAGGGACGCGAGCCGATCATCGGTCTGGGTATTGTCGCTGATGAACAGGCGGTTGGTCCGCAGCTCAGAAAAATAACCGGGATGGGATGCCGCGTTGATGCTAACCCCGACGATATTCGGCACCCCCGGATCATCGACATAGGCCATACATTCGATCCCCGACCCGTCCGGGGCGAATTGCCACAGGCTGCATCGGGAGATTTGCAGCATCTCGCTGGCCGTGAGAAGAACATCGTTCAAACAGGCGTCGAGATCAGCCTGCGAGCGCACGGGCCGTGCCCCGATATCGGCGAGCACCGCCATCTGACGCCGGATTCGGCGCTCATAAGGCTGGGTCGGAAGGGAGATGCTCTTTTGCACGGGTAGTCTGGCGGTCCCAAATGTATGCGCCTGCAAGACGCCCCACAAACCTATCTCTTTATTCCCCCGCACGCCAATGAGATTCTGAAAAACCCAGAACCTTGGGCAAGAGTGGCATCGCAGTCCTAACGGCAACTTAAAGGAGATGGTCTGGCATCATGAACAGCTTTTCAGATCAGCCCCTGATTGTGGATTGTACTGGGATGCGTTGCCCTTTGCCGATTCTCCATTTTCGCAAAGCAGCACGGGCAGCAGAATTTGGAAAATCCCTGCTTTTGTTGTCGGACGACCCAAATACTCATCGAGATTTTGCCGCCTTTTGTCACGCCGCCGGACATGTTCTTGTGGCTGTCGAAGAACAGGCCGGACGGTGGCAGTTTTTGGTGCAACCGGGTTGCGCTGCCGAAACGGGCGGGGAATAGTTCCCGGGCTTTCGGGGGGAAAGCCGGATCGGGCAAACCACGGCCCGGCCCATCGGGCGACAAGAAGAAAGGGGTCCAACCCATCATGGCGACGCTTCTGTTTACGCATTCAGCCTGTCTTGCCCACGAGCCAGGGCCGCATCACCCGGAAAGCCCGGCGCGGTTGCAGGCGATCCTAACCCGTTTGGAGGCGCCGGAGTTCGCCCCGCTCGTTCGGCGCGACGCGCCCTTGGCAACCGTCGACCAACTCGCGTTGGCCCATCCGCGCGATTATGTCGACGGTATGTTGGCCGCGATGCCCGATCCGGTGGACGGTCAGCCGCCCCGCACCTTGCCGATTGATACCGATACGATTGCCTCCCCCGGCACCAAGCAGGCGGCGCTGCGGGCGGCGGGGGCCGTCTGCGCGGCGGTCGATGCGGTGATGGCGGGGGAGGGGGCGAATGCTTTCTGCGCCATTCGCCCGCCGGGGCATCACGCCGAACCGCGCCAGCCGATGGGGTTTTGCTTTTTCAATAATGTCGCCGTCGGCGCCGCTTACGCGCGGGCGCAGTATGGGCTGCGCCGGGTGGCCGTGATTGATTTCGATGTGCATCACGGCAATGGTACGCAGGCGATTTTCGACGCTGATCCGGCGGTTTTCTTCGGCTCCACCCATCAATTCCCGCTCTATCCGGGGACGGGGGCGCGCAATGAGCGGGGCGTTGGGAATATCGTCAATGCGCCGCTGGCGCCGGGGGCGGGGTCGAGCGATTTCCGCCATGCGTTTTCCGAGCATATTTTGCCCGCCCTGTCCGAATTTTCGCCCGATTTCATCTTTATCTCGGCGGGGTTCGACGCCCACGCCCATGATCCGATGGCTTCCCTGGGGCTGTTCGAGCCGGATTATCAGTGGGTCACCCGTGAAATTCTGCGGATTGCGGCCTATGTGTGTGACGGGCGGGTTGTTTCGACCCTTGAGGGCGGGTATGACCTTGAGTCCCTGGCCGAAAGCACCGCCGTTCATGTGGCGGCACTGATGGCGGCGGGCGAGGTTAGTTGAGAGGGTGTAAGGCGGAATGAGCGACGATATTGCAGGCTTGAGCTTCGAAGACGCGATGGCGCAACTGGAAGCCATCGTGCGCGATCTCGAATCGGGCAAGGGAAAGCTCGATGATGCCGTCGGTGCCTATGATCGCGGCGTGCGCCTGCGCCGCCACTGCGAAGCCAAGCTGGCCGAAGCCCAGGCCAAGATCGATAAAATCGTTGCCGGGCCCGAGGGGGCTGTGGGGACGGAGCCGTTCGAGAATGCCTAATCTCGACGGGCGCTCGCTTGAGCTGCAAACCGCGATGGCGGATGTCGCGACCGAGGTTCATGCCGTCCTCGACCGGCTGGTACCGGATGGCGGCGGCGAAACGGGGGAAGCCCGGCTGGCGGCGGCCATGCGCTATGCGGTGTTGGGCGGCGGCAAGCGGCTACGCCCGTTCCTAGTCGTCGAATCGGCGAGCCTGTTCAAAGTCGCCCCCATGGCGGCGCTGCGGGTCGCGGCGGCGATCGAGATGCTGCACACCTATTCGCTGATCCACGACGATCTTCCAGCGATGGACGACGCCGAACTGCGTCGGGGCCGCCCGACCGTTCATCGCATGTACGATGAAGCAACGGCGATCCTGGCCGGGGATGCCCTGCTCACCCGCGCGTTCGAAGTGCTGGCCGATCCGGCCGTGCACGGCGATCCCGGTGTGCGGATCGAGCTCGTGAAGGAACTTGCCCAGGCGGCGGGTATCGCAGGCATGTGCGGCGGCCAGATGATGGATTTGCAGGCCGAAACGGAAAGCCTGCCGCTCGAAATCGGCGCGATCACCCGGCTGCAACGGCTTAAGACCGGCGCGATCATCGCCTTTTCCTGCGAAGCCGGGGCGATTTTAGGCAAGGCCGCGCCGCAGTTGCGCCACGCGCTGAACGCCTATGCCCATGATCTCGGCCTGGCGTTTCAGATCGCCGACGATCTGCTCGATATCGAAGGCAGCGCCGCCGAAACCGGGAAGGATACCGGTAAGGATAGCGCCGCCAATAAGGCAACCTTCGTGTCGATCCTGGGGGTGGAGCGCGCCCGCGCCCAAGCCCTGTTGCTGGCTGATCAAGCCTGCCAGCATCTCGATCCGTTCGGCGCGGCGGCGGACCGTCTGCGCGACGTTGCCCGCTTCGTGATCGAGCGTAAGTCCTAAAGCCCCTAGCCCCGACCGGGACGCCATCATGCCTTCGACCCCGCTTCTCGATTCCCTCGCCCTGCCCGACGGTCTGCGCACGCTGGATGCCGACGCGCTACGGGAGGTAGCGGCGGAGGTTCGGGAAGAAATGATCGATGCCGTCAGCCAAACTGGCGGCCATCTGGGCGCGGGGCTGGGTGTGGTCGAACTCACGGTGGCGCTGCATGCGGTCTTTCAGACGCCGCACGACCGCTTGATCTGGGACGTGGGGCATCAGGCCTACCCGCATAAGATCCTGACCGGACGGCGCGACCGTATCCGCACGCTGCGCCAGGGCGGCGGCCTGTCGGGCTTTACCCGCCGGTCGGAAAGCGTGTTCGATCCGTTTGGCACGGCCCATAGCTCCACCTCCATTTCCGCTGGTCTCGGCATGGCCGTAGCCCGCGATTTGAAGGAAGAGCAGCGCAATGTCATCGCCGTGATCGGTGACGGCGCGATGAGTGCGGGCATGGCCTATGAGGCGATGAATAACGCCGGGGCGATGCGCTCCCGCCTCGTCGTCATTCTTAATGATAATGATATGTCGATCGCCCGCCCGGTCGGGGCGATGAGCGCGTATCTATCGAAGCTGATTTCCTCCAAACCCTATCGCTCGCTGCGCCATCTCGCCAAGGATGTCGCCCAGGCTTTAGGGCCGACAGTGACGCGGGCAGCGCGCAAGGCCGAAGAATATGCGCGCGGCATGGTCGCGGGCGGCACCCTGTTCGAAGAATTGGGCTTCTATTACATCGGCCCGATCGACGGCCATAACCTCGATCATCTGCTGCCGGTCTTGCGCAACGTCCGCGATACGCCCAACGAAGGGCCGGTGCTGATCCACTGTGTGACGCAAAAAGGCCGGGGCTATAAGCCCGCCGAAGAGGCCGCCGATAAGTATCACGGCGTCAGCAAGTTCGACGTGCTGACGGGGGCGCAGGCCAAGCCCGCCAGCAATGTGCCGACCTATACCGAAGTTTTCTCGCGCGGGCTGATCGCCGAAGCGCAGGCCGATAGTCGCATCGTCGCGATCACGGCAGCGATGCCGTCCGGCACCGGTCTGTCGGGCTTTGCCAAACTGTTCCCCAAGCGCACGTTTGACGTGGGGATTGCCGAACAGCACGCGGTAACCTTTGCCGCCGGGCTGGCCTGCGAGGGGTTGAAGCCCTTCTGCGCCATCTATTCCACCTTCCTGCAACGGGCCTATGATCAGGTCGTGCATGATGTGGCGATCCAGAACCTGCCGGTGCGCTTTGCCATTGACCGCGCCGGGCTGGTGGGGGCCGATGGCGCCACCCACGCGGGCAGTTTCGATACGGCTTTCCTGGGCGCGGTCCCCAATATGGTGCTGATGGCCGCCGCCGACGAAGTGGAACTGCTGCATATGGTGGCGACCGCCGCCGCCTATGACGACGGCCCCATCGCCTTCCGCTACCCGCGCGGCGAGGGGGTTGGACTTGATCTGCCGGAGCGCGGCTCGGTGCTGCCGATTGGCAAGGGCCGGGTGCTGCGGGAAGGGGGGCGCGCGGCGATTCTCTCTTACGGCACGCGGTTGGCCGAAGTGCTGGTCGCTGCCGATCTGCTGGCACAGCGCGGCCTGTCGGTGACCATTGCCGATGCGCGCTTCGCCAAACCGCTGGATACCGCGCTTGTGGACCGGTTGGCCCGCGAACATGAGGTGCTGGTGACGGTGGAAGAAGGCTCGGTCGGCGGGTTCGGCAGCCTCGTCCTGCATCATCTCGCCGTCAGCGGCGGGCTGGACCGCGGTTTGCGGGTGCGCCCGATGGTGCTGCCCGATAGTTTCATCGACCATGAAAGCCCCGCGAAACAATATGAGGAAGCAGGGCTTTCCGCCCGTCAAATCGCGGTGACGGTCGAACAGGCGCTGAGCGGCAGCGCGGCCCCGGCGTTACGAGCCTAGGATTTCATGCGGCTGGATCAGGCCCTGGTGTCGGCGGGGCATGCCGCCTCGCGCGAACGGGCGCGGCAGATGATCCTGGCCGGGCAGGTCGAACTGGCGGGGAAGGTCGTGACCAAGCCCGGCGCGAGCGTTGCCGATCCTGCCGCCCTGCGCATACTGGTTCCCGATCATCCCTGGGTGTCGCGCGGCGCGCTGAAACTGCTGGGGGCGCTGGACGCTTTCGGCCTTAATCCCAGCGGCGCGCGGGCGCTCGATATCGGTGCTTCGACCGGCGGGTTTACCGAGGTTCTGTTAGCACGCGGGGCCGACGCCGTGCTGGCGCTCGACGTTGGGCAGGATCAGCTTGCGGCGAAACTGCGGGCCGATCCGCGCGTGGAAGCGCTGGAGCAAACCAACGCCCGCGATCTAACGGGTAATCACCTCGCCCGCCTAGGGGCGCCGGATTGGATCGTCTGCGATGCCAGTTTTATCTCCCTAACCCTTGCCCTGCCGCCTGCGCTAGCCTTGGCCGCGCCGGGGGCGGTGCTGGTGGCGCTGATCAAGCCGCAGTTTGAAGCCGGGCGCGAGAAGGTTGGGAAGGGCGGTATCGTCCGCGATCCGGCGGTGCAGGAGGCGGTCTGTGCGAAAATTCGAGCTTGGTTGGCCGACGATCAAGGCTGGGCGATCCTCGGCCTTGCCCCCAGTCCGATCGACGGGCCGGATGGTAATAAGGAGTTTCTGATCGCGGCGCGGAAGCCCGGGTAAAGGTTAGCGCGCCGGGCGTCCGAGGGGATTACCCCCTCAGCAGCCCACGCCCGGCAAGATTGCGCATCAGCGCGCCAATGCCAAAGGTCCAGGGCGCACAGGCGTCGCTGGTCTGCATGCGGTTGATCAGCCGCCCCAGCTTCGGTGCGGCGATGGTAACGAGGTCGCCGCTTTTATGGGTAAAGCCCTTACCGGGATCGTCTCGGTCCTGGGTCGGCGCGAACATCGTTCCCATGAACAGGGCGAAGCCATCCGGGTATTGATGGTTCGCATTGACCGTCTGGGCCACCAGATCGGTCGGATCGCGGCTGATCTTGCTGATGGACGAACTGCCGTCGAGCCGGAACTGGTCCTGCCCTTCCACCGTCAGGGTTACATCGGTCGCCCGCACATCATCGAGGCTGAAGCTTGCATCGAAGAAGCGGATGAAGGGGCCGATGGCGCAGGAGGCGTTATTGTCCTTGGCTTTCGAGAGCAGCAGCGCCGACCGGCCTTCGAAATCGCGCAGGTTTACGTCATTGCCCAGGGTCGCGCCGGTGATGCGGCCATCGGCGGCAACGATCAGCACCACTTCCGGTTCCGGGTTGTTCCAGGTCGATTTGGGGTGCAGCCCGGCATCCGACAGCGTGCCGACGGCGGAGAGCGTCGGGGCTTTGGTGAAAACCTCCGCATCCGGGCCGATGCCGACTTCAAGGTATTGGCTCCACGCCCCTTGGGCGATCAGCACGTCTTTCAGAGTCATGGCGGCGTCGGAGCCGGGCTTCAGCTTCCCAAGATCGTCGCCAACAAGACGGGTCACTTCGGCGCGGATAGCGGCGGCGGCATCGGGGTTGCCGCGCGCCCGTTCCTCGATCACCCGTTCCAGCATCGAAACGGCGAAGGTCACGCCCGCCGCCTTCAGCACCTGCAAATCGGTGGGGGCGAGCAGCCAGGGCTTGGTGAGATCGCGCGCATCCTCCGGCGTATTGGCGAGGATCGCCTCAAGATCGCCGATCACCTCGCCCGCAACGGCGGCAAGCGCTTTGGCTGGATCGTCCTGCCCGGCAAGGTCGCTCATCGTTGGGAAGGCGGCGGTCACGTCGAACACGCCGTTCGCGCGCACTGCCACGACGGACGGGCCGATACCCGGCCGCCAAACGCGTCCGGCAAGGCTGCCCGCATAGCCATCGGCGGGCAAGGTGGCGGCGGGATCCAAGGGAAACTGAAGCATCGCGCGGTTCCTACATAATTGCGCCGAGTTGCCAGGGCACGAATTCGGCATCGCCGTAGCCCAGGGCCTCGGATTTGGTTTTTTCGCCAGACGCGGTTTTCAGGATGAAGTCGAAAATCTCGCGGCCTTTTTCCTCGACGGTCACGCCGTCGAGAATATCGCCGCAGTTGATGTCCATATCCTCGCTCATGCGGCGGAACATATCGCTGTTCGTCGCCAGCTTGATCGACGGGGTGGGCTTGCAGCCATAGGCGGAGCCGCGCCCGGT
Source organism: Elstera cyanobacteriorum (assembly GCF_002251735.1). Classification (NCBI taxonomy): domain Bacteria; kingdom Pseudomonadati; phylum Pseudomonadota; class Alphaproteobacteria; order Rhodospirillales; family Rhodospirillaceae; genus Elstera; species Elstera cyanobacteriorum. The sequence goes on from NZ_NOXS01000031.1 coordinate 119,954, forward strand.
GGTGAAACACAGAACATTGGCGCCGCCCGCCACTTGGCCGGTGGCCGCGACCGGATCGTAACCCGGCGTATCCATGAACACGAAGCCCTTGGCCGTCACCGGTTCGGCGTAACGATAAACGCCGCGTAGGGTGCCCGTGCCACCCTTAGCGGCGGCACCCAGGGATTTTTCCAGAATCGTGGTCAGCCCGCCCGCCTTATTGCCGGGGGAGGGATTGTTGTTCATCTCGCCGCCGTGGCGGGCCGAATATTCTTCCCACCAATGGATGAGATCGACCAGCTTTTCGCCAATGGCACGGTCCGCCGCCCGGTAGGTCAACAGATGTTCGGCCCCATAGATTTCCGGGGTTTCGGATAGGATTGCCGTGCCGCCGTGGCGCACCAGCAGATCGACCGCCGCGCCCAGCGCCGGATTGGCGGTAATGCCGGAATAACCATCCGACCCGCCGCATTGCAGGGCGAGCATGAGTTCGGATGCCGGGGCGGTTTCGCGCGTGTAGCCATTGGCGAGCGGCAGCATAGCGCGCACCGCTTCAACCCCCGCATCAATCGTGCGGCGGGTGCCGCCCATATCCTGGATGACGAGGGAGCGGAAAGCGTCGCTTTCGACGATGCCGTAAGCCTCTTTCCATTTCCCGATCTGAAAGGCTTCGCACCCCAGGCCGACCATCAGCACTGCCGCCATATTGGGGTTGGCGGCATAGCCCCATTGGGTGCGTTTCAGCACCTCATAGCCTTCGCCCTTGGTATCCATCGCGCAGCCGGTGCCGTGGACCAGCGGGATGACCCCGTCGATATTCGGGTAATCGTCGAGAATGCCGGAGCGCTCGACCTCCTTGGCGATGAAGCGCGCGGCGGTGGCCGAACAATTTACGCTGGTCAGGATGGCGATATAGTTGCGCGTGCCAAACTTGCCGTTAGCGCGGCGGAAGCCCTGAAAGCTGGCGCGCTGGTTTTCGGGCAGCAGATTATCGTCGGCTTTCGCGCCTTCGGCGAAGCGGTAGTCGCGGTCGAATTCCTGCACCGCCACATTATGTTCGTGCACCCAATCGCCCGGTTCGATGGGCTGCGTGGCAAAGCCGATAATCTGACCGAATTTCAGCACCGGCGCGCCCAGGGAAATCGGGGCGAGGGCGATCTTATGGCCTTTGTGAATACGCGCCTTGGCCACAACGCCGCGTACCAATGCGCCGGGGGCGATGCTATCGACCGCGACGGCAGTATTGTCGGTGCTGTGCAGCAGGATGGAGCGGGGGTCTTGCAGCGCCGCGCTCATGCGACGTCTCCGGCGATCACGCCCTTGCGGAACAGGAAGCAGCCGTAGGGGCGCGGGTCGCTGACCTGCACGACGGCGAAGGCCTGTTTCGCGGCATCGTAGAAAGCGAAGCGTTCGATGCCCAGCAAGACGGTGGCGGTCTCCGCTGCCCGGTCGATTTCTGCCTGTACCGCCTGCTGCACCGGCGGGACGGTAACGGCATCCCCGACGACTTCCATGCGCCGCGCCGGATCGGGGACATATTGGTCGAGCGGTAGCAGGCTTAAGATCGCCCGTGCCGCCCGTTCGATGGGAATGCCTGACAGAAGAATGGGGCGTCCGAACACGGTGTTTTTGGCAATCGCTTGCGCCGGGTGATTGCCATCGACCAGGGCGAGATCGTCGCCATGCCCCATCGCGGCCAGCGCCCACAGAAGATCGGGCGATAGGATCGGATCAAGCCCCTTCAGCATTTTTAAGCGTTCCCTTCCTTAAGATAGACCCGCTCAGCAGTGCCGCCTTGAATGGCGGCTTTTTCGGTTGAGGTCAGCGGCGCCAGCAAGTCTTCCGTCGCCTCCGCCCAGGCGGCATAGCCGCCCGCGAGATCGGCAACCGGCCAGTCACTGCCCCAGATCAGCCGGTCGGGGCCGAACAGGTCCAGCGCGGTTTCGACATAGGGGCGGAGGTCGTCCACCCGCCAGCCCGCGCGCGCTTCGGTGATCATGCCCGAAAGTTTGCAATGAACATTAGGATGGGTGGCGAGGCGCCGCATATCCGCCCGCCACGGCTCCATCTGCCCATCGGCGATGAAGGGCTTCGCCAGATGGTCGATCACCACGGTCAGATCGGGGTGTCGTTCAACCACCGTCAGAAGGCGCGGCAGATGGCGCGGCAGCACCAGGGCGTCATACACGAGGCCGTGGTCGATGACCGCGTTAAAGGCCGGGATCAGATCGGCGCGCAACAGCCAATCGTCGTCGGCGATGTCCTGCACCATCGGGCGCAGGCCGACGAGCTTCGGATGGGCCGCCAGCGCCGCAATGCGTGCGGGCGCGTCGGGCGCGGAAAATTCGGTCCAGCCGACAACCCCGGCAACGCGGGGGTCGGCGTCCGCCACGTTCAGCAGATAGTGGGTTTCGGCCTCGGTTGGCGCGGCTTGGACCAGAATGACCTTCACGATCCCAAAGTGGGTGAGAAAGGGCGTGACCTCCGCCATGCCGAAGTCGCGATAAAGCGGGGTCAGGTCCGGCGTCAGCCAGCCATAATCGCCGCGCGCGAGTTGCCAGATATGGTGATGGGCGTCGATCTTCATGCGGGCACTCTTTCCGACGGAACGGGCGCGGTTTCGGCCAAGAGCGCCTTGGCCTTCCAGGGGCAGGGGCGGATAGGGATCGCAGCGCTTTAAAATTGTCGCCCGTTTCCCCCTTGTTTTGACGGCAGCCCCCCTGTCAGCCGGACCCTCATCATGATGGGGGCGATTGATTCTTGCGAATAGCCATAAGGCGAACGCAGATTTCTTGCAAATGAAAAACATCTAGCTAACATGTTACAAAGGGTGCCACTGAGAAGGCCCGGGCTGTGTCAGCCCCTGCTGCAAGGACGGGCCATGCGGCGTAGTTGACGGTACGGGCGCCTTTGCGGCCTATACCGGCGGCGGACGCGGCGCAGCTTGGCCGGGTCTATGCTCGAGTTTTTGCAGTCAAGGTAGCCTAACGCATGATGAGTTCCGCCAAAAAGGATCGGGAGCCGGCCAACCTGCGGGGACGGGCGTACGAGAGTTTTACCCGGCATCTTTTGGCGGATGAAATCCGGCCCGGGCAGTTCATCTCGCAGCGGGAACTGGTGGATATCACTCAGCTCCCGCTCGGGGCGATCCGTGAGTTGATCCCGCGTTTGGAGGCCGAAGGGCTGATCAAGACCGTACCGCAGCGCGGGATGCAGGTGGCGCACGTCGATCTGAACCTGATCCGCGACGCGTTTCAGTTCCGGCTGTTTTTAGAGCGCGAGGCGGTGGCTATCTTCGCCCGCGAAGCGCCGGACACCACGATCAAAGGGCTTCTCGATAGTCACGAAAACATGATCGCGGCCTGCGAGGTAGCGGAGGGCGCGGGGGGGATTGGCGACGATCTGGTGGCCGAAGCGCAGGAAATCGACTGGGCCTTGCATATCGCCATCATCGATGGGTTGCGCAACGCCATCATCGCCGACGCCTATCGCGTCAATCTGATCAAGATCCGCCTTATCAAGCAATCGACGACGCGGATGAAACCTACCGTGGTGATCCCGACGATGATGGAGCATATGGGCGTTCTGCGCGCTCTGGTAGCCCGCGATCCCGAGGCGGCGAAGGCGGCGATGGAAGCCCATATCCTGCGCGCCCGCGACCGGGCTTTCGGCCTACAGGTAAAATAGGCAGGAAATCTGCTGGTCGGACCGGATCGGCCCGATTAGTCTGACAAGTATGATCACTGATCCGCTCTTTTATGCGCTCGCCGCGCCCGCCATCCTGCTCACCGGCATTAGTAAAGGCGGCCTGTCGGGGCTGGGGGCGCTGACCGTGCCCGTGCTGGCGATGGTGCTGCCGCCGGGGCAGGCGGTCGGGCTGATGCTGCCAATCCTGTGCTTAATGGACCTTTTCGGCCTGTGGGCCTATCGGCGGAGTTGGAGCCGCGATCAATTGGGTGTGCTGCTGCTGGGCGCCTTGGTCGGCATCGGTTTCGGTATTCTCGCCTTCGATCATCTCGACGATAACGCCGTACGCATCGCTATTGGCGCCAACGCCCTGGTCTTCACCCTGCTGAACTGGTTGAAGCCGTTCGTAACCAAAGGCAAGCCCGATGACCCCGCTGCCCCGTCCAACCCCAAAGGGTTTTTCTGGTCGGGCGTATCGGGCTTCGCCAGCTATATCGCCCACGCAGGCGGGCCGCCGCTGTTGATGTACCTGCTGCCCCAGCGCATCGATAAAATGCTGCTGGCGGGTACGACGGTGGTCTATTTCGCCATCGTCAACTTCATCAAGCTCGGCCCCTACATTTGGTTCGGCCAGATCGACGGAGCGAATTTTACCCAGGCCCTCGTCCTCGCCCCGCTGGCGCCAATTGGCATTTGGATTGGCTATTGGCTGACCAAACGGATCGACAGCAAGACCTTCTACCAGCTCAGCCATATTCTGCTGCTGGTGGCGGGGCTGAAGCTGGTCTATGACGGGCTGAAGGGCTTTGGGCTGGTTTAGGCCGACAGGGTCCGCCGCACGCAGTCTTTCCACCCGGCGTATTTACGGGCGCGCACGGCTTCCGGCATGGCGGGGGTGAAGCGGCGGTCGCGCGCCCAGGCGCTGGCGAACCCATCAAGGTCAGGATAGATCCCCGCCTGCCGCCCGGCCAAATAGGCAGCGCCGAGAGCGGTAGTTTCCAGAATGACGGGCCGGTCGACCGGTGCAGCCAAAAGATCGGCGAGGAATTGCAGCGTCCAATCGCTGGCCACCATGCCGCCATCAACGCGCAGAACGGTCTCGCCGCTCTGTGCGCTCGGCCAATCGGCCTGCATGGCTTCCAGCAGGTCGCGGGTTTGATAGGCCACGGCTTCTAGCGCCGCGCGGGCCAGTTCCGCCCGCCCGGTTTTGCGGGTCAGGCCGTAAAGCGCGCCGCGCGCCGCGCTATCCCAATAGGGCGCACCAAGGCCGGTAAAGGCCGGGACGAGGTAAACATCTTCCTCATCCGCCGCCGCTTCGGCCAGCGGGCCGGTGTCGCTAGCGGAGGTGATGATCTGCAAGCCGTCGCGCAGCCACTGCACGGCGGCCCCGGCGATGAAGATCGAGCCTTCGAGCGCGTAGGTGCGCTTGCCGTCGAGCTGATAGCCGATGGTGGTCAGCAGTCGGTTGCGCGAAATGACGGCCTGCCCGCCGGTATTCAGCAACGCAAAACAGCCGGTGCCATAGGTGGACTTCATCATGCCCGGCGTAAAGCAGGCTTGGCCGACGAGCGCCGCCTGTTGATCCCCGGCGATCCCCAGCACGGGCACGGCGGCGCCCAGCAGGCTGGGGTCGGTGATGCCAAAGGCTGCGGCGGAATCCTTCACCTCCGGCAGACCGGCGCGCGGTACTTTGAACAGGGTCAGCAGATCATCCGACCAGTCGCCGGTGTGAATATCCAAAAGATTGGTGCGTGAGGCGTTGGTGGCATCGGTCGCATGGACTTTGCCACCGGTCAGCCGCCATAACAGGAAACTATCGACGGTGCCGAAGGCGAGTTTGCCCGCTTCGGCCTCGGCCCGCGCGCCGGGAACGTGATCGAGAATCCAGGCGATCTTGGTGGCGGAAAAATAAGAGTCGATCAGCAGCCCCGTCCGTGCCTGGACTTCCACTGTATGCCCGTCGCGGGTTAAGGCGGCGCAGAGGTCGGCGGTGCGGCGGTCCTGCCAAACGATGGCGTTATAGATTGCCTTGCCGCTGGCGCGGTCCCACACGACCGTGGTTTCGCGCTGATTGGTGATACCGATCCCGGCCAGCGCCGCCGCTTCCACCCCCGCTTTGGCAAGGCAGGCTTTGATCGTGGCGAGCGTGCTCCTCCAGATCGCTTCCGGGTCATGTTCGACCCAGCCGGAAGCCGGGAAAATCTGCGGAAATTCCTGCTGGGCCGAGGCGACGCTGGCGCCCCTGGCGTCGAACAGAATGGCGCGGCTGGACGTGGTGCCCTGATCGATCGCCAGAATATATCCCTGTGCCGCTGCCATTCTATCCTCCCGTCGTTGCGCCCCTTACCGGGGCATCTTTCGTGCGGGTTTCGTTATAGCCCGCCTAAACAGACATATTTCATTTCAAGATAGCCTTCTATCCCATATTTCGACCCCTCGCGCCCCAGGCCCGACTGTTTCATGCCGCCAAACGGCGCCGCCTCATTGGCGATAAGGCCTGAGTTAACGCCGATAATGCCGCTTTCCAGTGCATCGGAAACCCGCATGACCCGCGCCAGATCCTTGGCGTAAAAATAGGCGGCGAGGCCGAACTCGCTATCGTTCGCCATGGCGATTGCTTCGCTTTCCGTTGAAAACCGAAAGATCGGCGCTAAAGGGGCGAAGGTTTCTTCCTTCGCGACGCGCATCTCCTGGGTCACGCCGGTCATGATCGTCGGTTCGAAGAAGCTGCCGCCGAGGGATGCCCGCTTACCGCCCGCCACCAGCTTGGCCCCCTTGGCGGCGGCATCGGCGATATGATCTTCAATCTTTTCCACCGCGCGCTGATCGATCAACGGCCCTTGGGTGACGCCCGGTTCGGTGCCGCGCCCGAGCTTTAGCCCGGCGACCTTGGCGGCGAGCTTCTCGACGAAAGCATCATAGACCGCATCCTGAACGTAAATGCGGTTGGCGCAGACGCAGGTTTGCCCGGAATTGCGGAACTTCGAGATCATCGCGCCGTCGACGGCGGCATCGAGATCGGCATCGTCAAAGACGATGAAAGGGGCATTCCCGCCAAGCTCCAGCGACAGGCGTTTGATACCGTCGGCTGCTTCGCGCATCAGCCAGCGCCCAACACCGGTAGAGCCAGTGAAGGTGATCTTGGCGACTTTGGGGTTATGGCAAAACTCCAGCCCAATCGGCTCGGCAGACCCGGTAACGACCGAAAACACCCCCTTCGGCACGCCCGCCCGTTCCGCCAGAACGGCCAACGCATAGGCGGAGAGCGGCGTTTGCGCCGCAGGCTTCAAGATCATCGTACACCCCGCCGCCAGCGCCGGACCAGCCTTGCGGGTGATCATGCCGTTGGGGAAATTCCACGGCGTGATCGCGGCACAAACGCCGACCGGTTGCTTTGACACCAGAATGCGCTGATCGCCGCGCGGGGGCGGAATCAGGTCGCCATAAACCCGCTTCGCTTCCTCGGCGAACCATTCGAGGTAGCCCGCGTTGAAAACAATCTCCCCCTTGGCTTCGGCCAGCGGCTTGCCCTGTTCGGCGGTCAAGATTTGGGCGAGATCGTCGGCATTCTCCAGGATCAACTCGTACCAGCGGCGCAGGATCGCGGCGCGCTCTTTCGCCGGGCGGGCGGCCCAGGCCGGGAAGGCGGCGTGGGCGGCGTCGATGGCTTTCGCGATGCTGGCGCGGTCGAGGCTGGGAACGGTTCCGACGGTCGAACCATCGGCGGGATTGTTCACGGCAATCACCTTGCCGTCGGGCGCATCGATCCACATGCCATCGACAAAGGCGCGGGATACCAGCAGCGACGGGTCTTTCAAGGACAGGGCGGTCATCGGGTTACTCCCAGGATCGAAAAAAGGGCAGGGCCGCCCAGCGAGGCGCCGGACAGTAGCAGCAGCAAGAAAATCCCCTGACGAAACAGGGATGGCGACACGGGCGGCGGAAACTTGCGGGCGACGGCGGTGGCGGCCATGACGGCGGGAATCGCCAGCAGGCAGGGCCAATAGGCGGGGTCAGGGATATTGCCGCTGGCAGCGACCAGAACGAGACGCACCAGGGCATTGAGGCCAAAGACCGCGACCAAAGTTTCGCGGACCACCGCTACCGGCAGGGGTTGGCGATAGAAATGATGCACCAGCGGCGGCCCAGCGGTAGAGAATAAACCGCCCATCAGACCGGAGAGCGCCCCGACCAACGCCGTCTTCATCGGCCCGGCTACAGGAACCGTGCCTTTCGGGGGAAAGGCCAGTTGCAGGCTGGCGAGTATCGTGACCGCCCCCAGCAGTAGTTTCAGCGCTTGGACCCGCGTATCGGCCAGCCACTCCAGCAGAAAATAACCGAGTGCGAGCGCGGGCAACGACGCAATCACGACGATGATCCAGGGGCGCTTTGCGACCTGTTGCCAACCCCCGGTGCTCAGCATTTGGCTAGCGTTGGTGAAGGTCAGCAGCCCGACGAAGACGGCGGCTTCGGGCAGGGGCAGCAGACCAAAGAGCGCAACCCCGGCCATGGTCACGAGACCGAAGGCAAAGCCGGTGACGGTTTGCAGATAGGCGGCAACCGCCGTGACGGCCAAAAATGCCGCGCTGGCCCCGAGGGTCATACTGCGCCCGTCTTCGCCGCCGCCATCCCGTCGAACAGCGCCTGATGGACGCTCCCCGCGCGGTAGAAGACGGCGGGTTCGCCCAGGGGGGCCGGGACGCTGATGTCCTGCCCGCCCGTATGCCGCGCGCCGCTCCAGACATGGACCCATTCGGCCCCTTGCGGCAGATGCACGCTGCGATGGGTTTCGCCCGCCTGCCAGACCGGCGCGACCAGCAGGTCAGGGCCGTAGAGATAGGCATCCTGCACCGCGTATCCGGCGGGATCGTCTTCGAAATGCAAGAACAGCGGGCGCTGCACCGGCAGGCCGGTTGCACTGGCTTCGGCCACCAGGGCTTTGAGATAGGGGGCGAGGTGGACCCAGAGTTTCACCATCGCGGCGAAATGCGCCAGCACCTGCGGGTCTTCATCCAGTTGCAAATTCTCGCGCGGCCGGTTGCCCTCGTGGGTGCGCATCACCGGGGTGAAGGCGGCCATTTCCGCCCAGCGCATGAAGAGTTCCGGCGTGCGGACGTTGCCGAACAGGCTTGTGTAACCGCCGATATCGCTATGGTGATAGGCATTCCCGAGCAGGCCGGACGAGAGCGCGCCGCTGATCACCGTCACCAAACCATCGTGGCGAGAGAAATCGACCGACTGGTCCCCGGCCCAGAGCAGCGGGCAATGGGCCTGCACCCCCGTAAACCCGGCGCGCATGAAGAACAGCGCTTCCCCCGTTTGGCCGCGCTTGGCGACGGCGCGGGCATTCACCTCCGCCCACAGGGTCGGCCAAGCGTTATGCATCAGGGTCGCGGAAACGCCATTGGCGAGATGCACGTCGATGGGCAAATATTCGCCGAAATCCGCCATCCAGCCCGAGAGGCCGAAATCGAGCATATTTTGCCCGATGATCTTTTCCTCGAACCAAGCGCAGGCGGCGGGATTGGTAAAATCGACGACGCCGCAGTCAAACTCGCCGAAATCGACCAGCGCGGTTTTGCCGTTGCCATCCGTGGCGAAATAGCCCGCCGCTTCGGCTTCTTCGAACAGGATGCCGTCGTTACAGAGATAGGGGTTCACATACCCCATAAAGCGGATGCCGTCCGCCCGCAGCGCGGCAATTTTGGCTTTCAGGCCAGGATAATGTTGCTCGTTCGCTCGCCAATCCCAGAACAGCCGCTTGCCGAAGCTGGTTTCGCGCAAGCCCACCCAATCCTCGCACCAGAGGGCCGAGACCGGCACCCCGGCGGCGCGGATTTTTTCGAGGCGCTCGAAGGAATTGCCACCGTCCTTAAGGCCGATGATCGCGCCGTTATACACCCACTCCGGCAAGGGCGGCTGCCGCCCGAAGCGGTCGGATAGCTGCGTGACGAGGCCGGTGAAACTCTCGGCGGCGAAGAGTTCGATCTGCTCCGGCACGGCCCAGGCCTCAAGCTCATGGAACCCATCTTGTCGGAAATCGAAGGCGGCATAGGCGGTGGTTTCAAGGTGCAGGGCGTATTTGCGCGACGACAGGTAGGTCGGCTGCGGGTAATTGGTATTCCAATAATCGCCGCCCGCCTTACCGGTCACATCGGCTTTGAACGTAATCTCGCTTGTCTTATCCCGCCCGACGCCCGGTTCCGATGTCCAGAGCGGAAAGCGCCGCCCTTTGAGGTCGAAATAGGACATTTGCTCGCCGCCGCCCCACACATGCTCTCCCGCTTCGGCGGCGATGCGCAGCCAGAAGCGGTTGACGTTTGGTGCGGTCACGGTCGGGCGGAGGATATTGCCGATCACCTGAAGTTCGGCGATTGGGGCTATTCCGTCCGCCACAGTAAAACTGATACGCCAGCCGATGCCATCGACCATCACGCGCGCGACGGATAGCGGCAGGCGGGCGGTCAGCCGGTCTTCGATGTCGAAATTGCCCCGATACATATCCATGCGCGCATCGCCCCGGCCCAGGAACAGGCAGGGCGCGGCGGCGGTGTGGCGCAGGATCAGGCGACCGCCGAAGGTAAGATCGAAGCCATCGGGCGTAACGTCAACGCGCATTCTGGGAAGCCTCTAGTTCTGGGTCAGACCGGCATCGACAATGAAATTCGCCCCGGTGCAGCCGCTGCTTTCGTCCGACGCCAGGAACAGCGCCATACGGGCGATGTGGGAGGCATCGAGCCGGAATTTCAGCGCCTGTTGGTCGATGAAGCGTTGGTTGCTCTCTGGCGTCAGCCATAGGGCTTTCTGCCGTTCGGTCAGGATCGCGCCCGGTACGATGCAGTTGACGCGGATGCCATCTGGCCCCAATTCGCGCGCCAGTGTGCGGTTGAGGCCGTTGATCGCGGCTTTCGACGTCGTATAGCTGACCATGCCCGGCATGCCGCGCATCCAGGAGACGGAGCCAAGCAGGATCACGGCGCCCTTGCCCCGCGCCTTCATGCCGGGGGCGACGGCCTGCGTCGCAAAGAATTGGTGATCGAGGTTAAAGGCCAGCATGCGCCGCCAGCTTTCCGGCTCTACCTCGGCCATCACCTGCCGGTCGTCTTTCCCGGCGTTATTGATCAGCGCATCAATCCCGCCGAATTCCGCTTCAATCGTCGCGACCGTCGCGCGTAGGGCGGCAATATCGGTTAGGTCGCAGGCAAAGAAGCGCGCGCCGGTTTCGGCGGCCAGCGCCGCCCCGGCTTCGGCATTGATATCGAGGAAGACGGTCCGGGCCTTTTGGGCCGTGAACGCGCGGACCATTTCCTCGCCGATACCCGAGGCGCCGCCGGTGATGACCACGCATTTTCCGTCGAGCGAGCGGTAGGAGACGCTGTCGTAGCTCATGATCATTCCTCAATAAACCGAAGCGATGGGGCCGCTGGCGGCAGGGGCGGCGGAGCCGCGCAAGGTGCCTAGCCAATCACGCGCCCGCCCGGTCATCATGCCAAGGTCGGAGGCGACGGCGGCGTAGTTATAGCCATAGCCGATAAAGCGCTGGACCATCTCCGGCGTTGGGCCGACGATGCCGATGGGCTTGCCCGCTGCCTTTGCCGCTTTGGCGGCGCTGGCGATCAGCGCCTGCACATCGTCATGCCCGATATTGCCGATAAAGCCCATCGCCGCCGACAGATCGCCGGGGCCGACGAACAGCGCGTCCACCCCCGGCACGGCGGCGATTTCCGGTAGGCGCAAGATGGCTTCGGGGGTTTCGAGCTGGACGATGACGGCGGTGGCCGCATTGGCCTGTTTCAGATAATCCGGCGTCTGACCATAGGCCGAGCCGCGATGCACCGCCGCGACGCCGCGCACCCCATCGGGCGGGTAGCGGGTATAGGCGACGGCGGCGCGCGCTTCGTCAGCCGTTTGGATGAAGGGGAACATCAGCGTGCGCCCGCCCGCATCCATCACGCGCTTGACCAGCACCTGATCGTTCCAGGCGAGGCGGATCACCGGCTCGGCGGCGGTGCAATTGACCGCGCGCAGTAGATGGGTGAGGTCCGACACCTCAATCGGCACATGTTCCATATCGACGACCAGGAAATCGAACCCCACATGCCCCAGCGCTTCGGCAGTGGCCGGGGCCGCCGCCATCAACCACGTGCCCAGCGGCGGGATGGCGGGCGGGGTGGTCAGCCAGGATTTGAAGCGGTTTTCCAGCGTCGGCATAGCGGCTTCCTAATAGATCACGGGATCGGGGACCGGGGCGGTGCCGGTCAGAAAATCGAAATCGCAGCCTTCGTGCGCTTGGCTAACGTGCTGCTGATAGAGGGCGGTGAACGACCGTTCGTAGCGGTAGGCTGTGGGCTTCCAAGCCGCGCGGCGGCGGGCGATTTCGGCGTCGTCCACCAGCATATCCAGCGTTCCGGCTGCCACATCCAGGCGCACGAGATCGCCGGTTTGCAGCAAGGCGAGCGGCCCGCCGACGGCGGCTTCCGGCGAAATATGCAGAATGCACGACCCGTAATGGGTGCCGCTCATCCGCCCATCGCAGAGGCGCACCATATCGCGCACGCCCTGCTTCAGCAGCTTCTTCGGGATCGGCAGATTACCCCATTCCGGCATCCCTGGCGCGCCGACTGGCCCGGCGTTGCGCAGCACGATGACATGATCTTCGGTCACATCGAGGCCTGGATCATCCAGCACCCGGTTCATCGTGCCGGGATCATCGAAGACCAGGGCGGGGCCGGTGTGTCTCAGGAACTTCGGATTGGCGGCGGAGGATTTCATCACCGCTCCATTGGGGGCGAGATTGCCTTTCAGCAGGGCGAGCGTGCGGCCTTTTTCGAGCGGCACCACGGGGTTTGCCACATCGCGGATCACATCATCATTCCAGCAGGGCGCATCGGCGAGACTGTCGCCCAAGGTGCCGCCGGTGACCGTGCGGCAGGAGAGATCGAGCAGAGGACGCACCTTGTTCAGCAGCGCCGACAGGCCGCCCGCGAAATAGAAATCCTCCATCAAATAGCTGCCGGAGGGGAACAGGTTCGCCAGTACCGGCACGCGGCCTGCCATGTCGGCTAAATCTTCCAGCGTCAGATCGACCCCGGCGCGGCGGGCCATGGCGATCAGATGCACGGCGGCATTGGTCGATCCGCCCATCGCCATATAGGCGGCGACGCCGTTGAGGAAGCTCGCGCGGGTGATGAAGGTAGAAGGTTTCAAATCCTCCCACACCATCTCAACAATCCGGCTGCCGCAGGTCGAAGCCATGCGCGGATGGCCGCTGTCGCAGGCGGGGAGGGAGGAGGCACCGGGCAGCGTCAGCCCCATCGCATCGACGATGGACGTCATGGTGGAAGCGGTGCCCATCGTATTGCACGTCCCGGCGGAACGGGTCATCCGGCTTTCAAGATCGACCCAATCCGCTTGGGTGATGCCGCCCGCCCGTAGCTCGTCCCAATATTTTTTGGTATGGGTGCCCGCGCCGGTTTTCTGGCCGCGCCATTGGCCGTTGGACATCGGCCCCGCTGGGCAGTAGATCACCGGCAGATCGACCGAAAAGGCGCCCATCAGCAGTCCCGGCGTGGATTTATCGCAACCGCCGAGCAGCACCGCCCCGTCGATGGGGTGGGAGCGCAATAGCTCTTCCGCCTCCATCGCTAGGAAATTGCGGTAAAGCATCGTCGTCGGCTTCACCATGACTTCGCCGACCGAGAGGGCAGGCAGTTCGACCGGATAGCCGCCCGCCTGCCACACGCCGCGCTTCACCGCTTCGGCACGGTCGCGCAAATGGGCGTGGCAGGGGCTCATCTCCGACCAGGTGTTGAGAATGCCGATGACGGGCTTGCCCAGAAACTCCTCCCGCCGCATCCCCATCTGCTGGGTGCGCTGACGGTGGGCAAAACCGCGCATATCATTGGAGGCGAACCAGCGCTGGCTACGCAAGCTTTCGAGGGCGCGACGGGTCATGCTGATTACCCCTTGATCCCGCCGGAGGTGAGACCGCTCACCACCCGCTCTTGGAAAATCACGATCAGAACGGCGACCGGCACGATGCCGACGATCAGGGCGGCGGAAATCACCGGCCAGGGGAAGGCAAACTCGCCCTGATAGAGGGTGATGCCGACCGGCAGGGTGCGCAGCGCCGGGTTGGAGTTGAAGGAGAGGGCCAGCAGAAACTCGTCCCAGGCGTTGACGAAGGCGAGGATACCCGCCGTAAACACCCCTGGCGCTGACAGCGGCACGACGACCTTGAACAGCGCGCCCAAGCGGGTGCAGCCATCGACCATTGCCGCATTCTCAAGATCGCGCGGAATGCCCTCAAAGAAGGACACGAGGATCAAGGTGCAAACCGGCAAGCTGAGGACGATGTAGGGCAGGATCAGCGCGGCCCAGGTGTTCAGTAGCCCCAGCGCCCGCATGATCTCGAACAAGGGCACCAGCAGCGTCACCAGCGGGAAGGTGGAGACGGCGATGATCGCCGAGAGAATGAGGTCGCGGAACCGCAGGTTTAGCCGCGCCAGCGCATAGGCCGCCAGGGTCGAGACGAACAGGGTGGCGATGGTCGAGAGCAGCGCCACCATGAAGCTATTGAACAGAAACAGCAGCAGCGGCTGATCGGTGAAGGCGCGGAGATAATTTTCCAGCGTCGGGGCCTGCGGCAGCCAAGTGATCGGCTTGCGCAGCAACTCCGGCTCGCCTTTCAGCGATGTAAAGAGGATCCACAGGGCGGGAAACAGCCCGTTCAGGATCAAAATCCCCCCGACCGCGAGGCGCAGCGGGCGCCCCGTCAGAAAACTCGTGCCGGAGGTGGTGGAAACGGCGGTCATGGCGGCGTCTCCCAGGGTTAGCGCTTGGCGCGAATGAGGCGGAGGTAAACGAAGGTCACCGCCATCGACAGTAGGAACATCACCACCGCGAGGGCCGAGCCATAGCCGAGATCGAGGAAATCGACCGTATTTTGGTGGATATACATGGCCAGCGTGGCGGTAGAACTGCCCGGCCCGCCGCGCGTCATCGTGTAGGGAATATCGAAGGTCTGCAGCGCGGTAATCGTGCGGAAAATCAGCGCAACGATGATGGAGGGTTTCAGCAGCGGCAGGGTGATTTCGAAGAACTGCCGCACCCGGCCCGCGCCATCCACATCGGCGGCCTCATACAGCGAGCGGGGGATGGTTTGCAGGCCTGCCAGGATGATCAGCGCCATGAAGGAGGAGGTTTTCCAAATGATCGTCAGGCAGATCGCCGCCATCGCCCAGGCTTCGGAGTTGAACCAGATCACCCCAGAGATCCCAAGGCGGCGCAGCACGTCGTTCACCACGCCGTAATCGGAATGGAAAAACCAGGCGAAGATCAGCCCGGCGAAGGATAGCGGCAGCGCCCAGGGGATCAGTAGCGACAGGCGCACGGGCCATTTGCGTTCGAAGGGCAGGTTCGCCAGCAGGGCGAGGGCGAGACCGACAAAGAGCGCGCCGGGCACGGTAACGACGGTGATCAGCAGCGTATTCCGGGTGGTTTCCCAAAAAATCGGATCGCGCAGCAGCAACCCGTAATTCTCCAGCCCGGCAAAACTCGCGGGCAGGCCGGAGGTCAGCGACAGGTTGAAAAAGCTGGTCCAGATCAGCCGACCGACCGGATAAACGATAATCAGCGCCAGCAGTAGCGCGGCGGGGGCCAGCAGCAGCACGGCAAGGCCGGTTTCGCTGAGGTCGAGCAGGCGCACGAGGGGAGAGGTGCGCCCTTCGGATCGGTTGGGGGCGGTCATGGGCGGCTCGCGATGTCGGCGGGAAAAAGCCCCCGCGCCGAAGAGAAGGGGAGGGATGGCGCGGGGGCAGTCAGGAGGAAACCGGGGATGAACCGGTTTCCCGGGGATCAGCGCAGCACGCGCTGAAGACGGGCTTCCATCTGCTCAACGCCCTTATCCGGCGTCATCGTCCCCGCCAGCACGGCGTTGACGGTGGTGCGGATAATTTCGCTGACTTCATTGTAGCGCGGCGTGACCGGACGGGCCTTGGCGGAGGTCACGACATCCTGGGCCTGGCCGAACCAGGGCACGGCCTTAACGACGTCTTCGTCCTTATAAAGTTCCGGGAAGACTGGCAGCAGGGCGGCATTGACCGCCATGAATTCCGAAATCTTCGGGCTGGAGAGATATTTCACCAGCGTCTGTGCGTCGCCCTGGTTCTTGGAGTAGGACGAAACGCCCCATTCCCAACCGCCAAGGCAGCTTGCAGGCTTACCACCGTCCATCGCGGGCAGAACGGCCACGCCGACCTTATCCTTCACGGCGGATTGATCGCCTTGGAACTGGCCCCAGGCATAGGACCAATTGACCGCGAACAGCACATCCCCCGCCTGGAATTCCTTGCGCGTATCGTCGGTCGCAACTTCGGCGATGTTTGGCTTGGCAACGCCGCTATCGACAAAGCCTTTCCACAGCGCCAGCGACTTGGTGGCGGCGTCCTTGTCGAAGGTCAGCTTGCCGTTGGTGACCAGGTCTTTCCCCTGGCTCCAATAGGGCAACAGGAAGGTGCAGACCGCGCCTTCGATAGCTCTCCCCTGGAAGGACAGGCCTTGCAGCACGCTAGAGCGGCTTGACCCGCTACCGTTTTCCGCATCGGTAATCTTCTTGGCGGCGGCGCTGAGTTCGCTCCAGGTTTTGGGAACGGCGATATTGTGCTTTTCCAGCAGGTCTTTGCGGTAATAGAGGAACATGGCGTCGGCGAAAGCGGGCAGCGCCACGACCTTCCCGTCGATGGTATTGGCCCCGGCGTAGGCGGGCAGGTACTTCGCCATGAAGCCCTTGGTGTCGCCAATCGTGTAATTGAACGGCACCGTCCAGCCCGCAGCGGCGAATTGCGCCGGGCGGATCACGTCGAGGATCATCACGTCCAGAGACGAATCTTTCGCCGACATGACGGTATTGAGATACTGCGCCTGCAGTTCCGAGGTATTGCCGCCGGTTTCAATCTTAACTTTTACGCCCGGATGTTCGGTTTCGAACATATCGAAGGCCTTGCGCCAGACGTCCGGCCGGTGCTGGCTGGAGACGAAAACGCGCAGATCGGCGCTAAGGGCCGAGGTGGCGGTGAAGGCAAGCGCGCTGCCCGCGAGCAGCAAGGACAAGGACTGACGGAACCGCATGTTTTTCCTCCGGGAATAACCAGCCTCTTGCTGGGCTGGATGAATGGGCCTCAGGCGGCGGCCTGGGCGGACGAGGGGGTGGGCAGGCGCAGGCTGCGCTCGCTGGTTGGGTCGAAGAGGTGCAGGCGACCCGGCTGCACGGCAACCACCATATCGGCGCCGACAGCGGGGTGGGCGTCGGGCGGCATGCGCACGACCAGCACCGATTGCCCGACCGCGAGATGCACGAGCGTATCGGACCCCAAGGGTTCGACCACCTGCACCCGGCCCGTCAGGGTTCCGGCGGCCCCGGCGCTATCGGCGCTGAAATGTTCGGGGCGAATACCGACCGTAACCGCGCGGCCTTGGTAGGGGATGGCTTGCGCCGCGAGATCGCCCGTCAGTGGCAGCAGATCGCCGGAGGCAAAGCGCAGCCCGTCGCGCTCGACGGTTGCGGACAGGAAATTCATTGCCGGGGCGCCGACGAACCCGCCGACGAAAACCGAGTTCGGCGTGTTATAGACCTCATCCGGCGTGCCGACCTGCTCGATATCGCCGCCCTTCAGAATGACGATGCGATCCGCCAGGGTCATCGCCTCTACCTGATCGTGGGTGACGTAGAGAATGGTCGTGCCGATGGCCTGATGCAGCTTCTTGATTTCCGCCCGCACTTGACCACGCAGCTTGGCGTCGAGGTTCGACAGCGGTTCATCGAAGAGAAATACCTTCGGTCGCCGAACGATTGCGCGCCCCATAGCCACCCGCTGCCGTTGCCCGCCGGAAAGTTGGCCCGGTTTACGCTCCAGCAGATGGGCGATGCCCAGCATTTCGGCGGCTTCCTGCACGCGCGGCGGAATTTCCGCCGCTGGGATGCCGCGCACCTTCAGGCTGAAGGCCATATTTTCGAACACGGTCTTGTGCGGATAGAGCGCATAATCCTGGAACACCATCGCGATATCGCGCTCGCGCGGCGGCAGGGCGTTCACAACCGTATCGCCGATGCGGATCTCGCCGCCGGAAATGCTCTCAAGCCCCGCCAGCATCCGCAGAGTGGTCGATTTTCCGCAGCCCGAGGGGCCGACGAGGACGACAAACTCCCGGTCGCGGATTTCAAGATCGATACCCTTAACGATCCGAAGCGAACCATATGTTTTTTCGAGCTTGCGAAAACTGACTGACGCCATGACCTCCCCCGTGGTCGCCGGACGATGCCGGATCGTTTATTCGGGTAATCATAGCGCTACGATTTTTGAAGCGCAAGAGGGTTCTGGGGGATGGGGTTTCTCCCTTCTCTTAGGGATGGAATGGGTTAAAATATCTATTCTTTTAAAGGATGTTAGGGCAAATTTGCGGCAGTGCTTGACGGCGCCGGAAACTTGCGCGAGGATTTCGTCGTTATGAATCGTAGCGCTATTAAATCTCGTCTCACGGTGCCGCTGCCTACGGGGGAGGAACCGCCGCCCTTGCGCCGCCCGCGCCGCAAGATGCAGCGCGTGACGATGATGGATGTTGCCCGCACCGCGGGCGTGTCCCCGTCTACCGTCTCGCTGTATCTGCGGCGGCCCGAGGCGGTATCGCCCGCTGCGGGGCAGGAAATTGCCCAAGCGATTGAGGCGCTCGGCTATGTGCCGAACCTCGTTGCGGGCGGGCTTGCGGCGGCGGGCAGTCGGGTGGTCAGCGTGATCGTGCCGTCGATCCGCAACGCCTTTTTTGCCGAAACGGTGGCGGCGATGCAGACGGAGCTGGCGCGCGATGGGCTTCAGGTCATGCTCGGCCACTCCGAATATTCCGACACGGACGAAGAGGCGCTGATCCGCACGGCGCTCGCCTGGGCGCCCGCCGCCATCGTTTTGACGGGGCTGGAGCATAGTAAGGGCGCGCGCAAGCTGCTGGCAGCAGGCGGCACGCCCGTTGTCGAGATGTGGGAACTTGGCGAGCAAGCCCCCATCGATATGGCGGTCGGCTTTTCCCACACGGCGGTCGGGGCGACGGCGGCCCGGCATTTCGCCCAGCAGGGAAAGCGGCATTTCGCCTTCCTCGGGGCGCGGCTTGCTCAGGATCGCCGGGCGGCGGCGCGCGCCGAAGGGTTTGTGGCGGAAGCCCGCCGGTTAGGCCTGCCCGAACCGCCCGTTCTCAATCATCCCGCCCCGGCAACGGCCGAGGCGGGGGCGCAGCTTCTAGGGCGCGTGCAGGCGAGCTTACCGGGGCTGGAGGCAGTCGCCTGCTCCAACGATCTCATCGCCCTCGGCGTTCTCTTCGAATGCCAGCGGCGCGGCATTGCGGTTCCGGCTGACTTAGCCGTGATCGGGTTTGGCGACCTCAGTTTCAGTTCCACCAGTAATCCGCCGCTTACCACCATCCGCCCCTCTGGCGATCTGATCGGGCGGGAAGTGGCGCGGCTTATCCATGCCTGCGTCCACGGCACCCGCCCGCCGCCGGGCGCGTGCATCGTCGATACGGGGCATCTGCTGGTCGAACGGAAGAGCGGCTAGGGCAAATCCCGAGCGGGTGGAATCACCCGCGACGACGTATTTGCATATAAAATAATAGGTTAGAGCGCTTGTCGTGAGCCAAAGCGAACGGAAAGCGCTCTAAGTGAGCCGATAGGGCAGGGCGCCGCGCTGATCGTGGGTGACGGTCAGCTTGCGCTTCAGCGGCGGCATGGCGCGGCTCGGGCATTTGGTGCGCTCGCAGATGCGGCAGGAAATGCCAATCGGTTCGAAGGCAGAGCGGTTGCCGAGGTCGAGANGTGAGCCAAAGCGAACGGAAAGCGCTCTAAGTGAGCCGATAGGGCAGGGCGCCGCGCTGATCGTGGGTGACGGTCAGCTTGCGCTTCAGCGGCGGCATGGCGCGGCTCGGGCATTTGGTGCGCTCGCAGATGCGGCAGGAAATGCCAATCGGTTCGAAGGCAGAGCGGTTGCCGAGGTCGAGATCGTCGGCATAAACGAAACTATCCGCATAGGAAATCTCGCACCCTAAGGCCAAAGCATAGCGCGGCTGCACCGCGCGGAAGCCGCCGCGCCCTTTGGTGATCTGCGTCGCGAGCGACAGATAGCGCGCGCCATCGGGGGTTTCCGCCAATTGCCGGATGATCTGGCCGGGCGTTTCGAAGGCTTGATGCACGTTCCACAGCGGGCAGGCGGCGCCGAAGCGGGCGAATTGCAGCTTCGTCGCGCTATGGCGCTTGGTGATATTCCCGGCGCGGTCGATGCGGGCGAAGAACATCGGGATGCCCTTCAGGCCCGGGCGCTGCAAGGTCGAGAGCCGATGGCATACTTGCTCCAGCGACGCGCCACAGCGCACGGCCAACAGGTCGAGATCGTGGCGCAACTCCCGCGCTTCGATCAGAAAGGCGCGGTAGGGCAGCAGCAGCGCCCCGGCAAAGTAATTGTGTAGGCCGATACGGCAAATCTCATAGGCTTCCTCGGTGCGAAACCCGGCATTGCCCGCGATCCCATCCACCGCCTGTGCGGCGTAAAGCTGCGCGATTTGTAGGGCGATCTGAAAATCGCGCGTCGGCGGCGGCGCATAGGGGTTCAGGGTCAGCAGCCGGGCGCGCGCGTCGAACTGGCGTAGGCTTTCATCCCCCGCCGCGCCGCGCACCACCCGCACGCCAAAATCATTATCGAGAAAACCCGTCAGAATGGCGTAATTGTCGCCCGCACCGAGGCCCAGCCGTTCCGCGAGTTTTTCCGCCATCACATCGAGATCGTGGATGTAATTATCCACGAAATGGAAAAAGTCGCGCACTTCCTCGTAAGGCGTGGTTTCCGCAAGACTGCCGGTGCCGCCCAGGGTTTCATCGACCCCGGCCAATTGTTCACTGCTGCGCCGATAGGCCTGATGGCAGGTGATCAGCGCATGGGCAAGGCCGGGGGCATTCTGCACCACCAGCTTCAGTTCTTGCACGCTGGGGCTGTAGGTCTCGAATAACGGATCGGACAGGGCTTCCGACAGGGCGGACAGCAGCCGGTCGCCTTCGCCGGTGGAGAGTTCGGCAATATCGATCTGAAACTTTTCCGCCAGCGCCAGCAGCACGGCGGCCGAAACCGGGCGCTGGTTATTCTCGATCTGATTGAGATAGCTCGTAGAAATGCCGATACGCTCGGCAAACTGGCTTTGCGTCGCCCTTGCCGCGTCGCGGATTTCGCGCACTTTGCGCCCGATGTAGAGTTTGCCGACGGCCATTTTCGCAAATTCGCAATTTACTGTTTGCGTATTTATACGGTTTACAGCCGCACCCATCAATCCTTTCCCCTGCGGCCCATTGCCCCTATGCCTGTGCGCGGCGGTTGTGGATACTGCCGCTGTCCGAGTTTGGGGAGGAAACCAACACATGCGCGCGGTTCTCGAACAATTAGAAGCTCGGCGGGCGGAAGCCCGGGCAGGCGGCGGCGAACGCCGCGTCGAAGCCCAACACGCCAAAGGCAAGCTAACCGCGCGCGAACGGCTCGAAGTCTTGCTCGATGAGGGCAGTTTCGAAGAATACGATATGTACGTCACCCACCGCGCCACCGATTTCGGCATGGCGTCGCAGAAGGTGGCGGGCGATGGGGTGGTGACCGGCTGGGGCACGATTAACGGGCGGCAGGTTTACGTGTTCAGCCAGGATTTCACCGTCCTCGGCGGCTCGCTGTCCGAAACTCACGCCGAGAAAATCTGCAAGATCACCGATATGGCGATGCGCAACGGCGCGCCGATCATTGGGCTGAACGATTCCGGCGGCGCGCGCATTCAGGAAGGCGTCGCCTCCCTCGCGGGCTATGCCGAAGTGTTCCGCCGCAATGTCGATGCGTCTGGCATCGTGCCGCAGATTTCCGTGATCATGGGGCCGTGCGCAGGCGGGGCGGTTTATTCCCCGGCAATGACCGACTTCATCTTCATGGTGCGCGACAGTTCCTACATGTTCGTCACCGGGCCGGATGTGGTGAAGACGGTCACCAATGAAATCGTGACGGCGGAAGAATTGGGCGGGGCGTCGACCCATACCCGGAAATCGTCGGTCGCCGATGGCGCCTATGAAAACGATGTGATCGCGCTCGAGGAAGTGCGGCGGCTGTTTGATTTTCTGCCGCTCAACAATACCCAGAAGCCGCCGGTGCGACCGTTCCACGATGATCCCAATCGGCTGGAAGCGCGGCTGGATACGCTGATCCCCGATAGTTCGACCAAGCCCTACGATATGAAGGAACTGATCCTCGCGCTGGCCGACGAGGGCGATTTCTTCGAAATCCAGGCGGAGTTTGCCAAGAATATCATCACCGGCTTTGTCCGTATCGAAGGCTCGACGGTCGGCGTCGTCGCCAATCAGCCGATGGTGCTGGCGGGGTGCCTCGATATCGACTCCTCGCGGAAAGCCGCCCGCTTTGTGCGCTTCTGCGACGCTTATTCGATCCCCATTCTAACGCTGGTGGACGTGCCGGGCTTCCTGCCGGGCACCGCTCAGGAATATGGCGGGGTGATCAAGCACGGGGCGAAGCTGCTGTTCGCTTATTCGGAAGCGACCGTGCCGATGGTGACGCTGATCACCCGTAAGGCCTATGGCGGCGCTTACGACGTGATGGCCTCCAAACACATTGGCGCCGATATCAATTACGCTTGGCCGACCGCCGAAATTGCCGTGATGGGCGCCAAGGGCGCGACGGAAATTCTCTACCGCTCCGAACTGGGCGACCCGGAAAAGATCGCCGCGCGCACCAAGGAATATGAAGAGCGGTTCGCCAATCCTTTCGTGGCGGCGGAACGCGGCTTTATCGACGAGGTGATTATGCCCCATTCGTCGCGCCGCCGCATCGCCCGCGCCTTCGCCTCCTTACGGAATAAGAGCGCGGAGCGCCGCTGGCGCAAGCACGACACCATTCCTCTGTAACCCAGAGGATCGAGCCGAGGGGGAGGCCCCGGCCGCTGCCGCCCCAGCCGCGCCACTTAAGAGCGCAGCGGGGCGGCAGGTCCGGCGGGGGCTTCGAGCCAAGACGATTAATCAGCCGGGAGCGGCGCACGATGTTCAAAAAAATTCTGATTGCCAACCGGGGCGAAATCGCCTGCCGCGTCATCCGCACGGCGAAGAAGCTCGGTATTCCCACCGTGGCGGTCTATTCCGACGCCGACCGCGATGCGATGCACGTGCGCGAGGCGGATGAGGCGGTGCATATCGGCCCGGCGCCGTCCAGCCAGTCCTATATCGTCATCGATAAGATCCTAGAGGCGATCCGCCAAACGGGGGCCGATGCCGTCCATCCGGGTTATGGCTTTCTCTCGGAAAATGCCGCTTTCGCCGAAGCCTTGGAAAAGGCAGGCGTGACCTTCATCGGCCCGCCGGTGCGCGCGGTGCAGGCGATGGGCGATAAGATCACCTCGAAAAAACTGGCGGCGGAAGCCGGGGTGTCCACCGTGCCGGGCCATATGGGCCTGATCGCCGATGCTGAAGAAGCGGTGACAATCGCCAACAGCATCGGCTATCCGGTGATGATCAAAGCCTCTGCTGGGGGCGGCGGTAAGGGTATGCGCATCGCCTGGAATGCCGAAGAAGCGCGCGAAGGCTTCCAATCGTCGAAGAATGAGGCGAAGGCATCGTTCGGCGACGACCGCATCTTCATCGAAAAATTCGTGACGGAGCCGCGCCACATCGAAATCCAGGTGCTCGGCGATAAGCACGGCAATATCTTGTACCTGGGCGAGCGCGAATGCTCCATCCAGCGCCGCAATCAGAAGGTGATTGAAGAAGCGCCGTCGCCGTTCTTGGACGAGGCCACCCGCAAGGCGATGGGCGAGCAGGCGGTGGCCCTGTCGCGCGCCGTCGGTTACTTCTCCGCCGGGACGGTGGAGTTCATCGTCGATGGCCAGCGGAACTTCTACTTCCTGGAAATGAACACCCGCTTGCAGGTTGAACATCCGGTAACGGAGTTGATCACCGGCATCGACCTGGTGGAACAGATGATCCGCGTCGCGGCGGGCGAAAAGCTCAGCTTCGGTCAAGGCGACGTGAAACTGACCGGCTGGGCGATGGAAAGCCGCCTTTATGCCGAAGACCCGTACCGCAACTTCCTGCCGTCCATTGGGCGCCTCACGCGCTACCGCCCGCCGGTGGAAGGTCATCAGCCCGATGGCACCATCGTCCGCAACGACACCGGCGTGTTCGAAGGCGGCGAGATTTCGATGTATTACGATCCGATGATCGCCAAGCTCTGCACCTGGGGCAAAGACCGGCTAACGGCGATTGATGCCATGTCGGTGGCGTTGGACGATTTCGAGGTGGAAGGCATCGGCCATAATCTGCCGTTCCTATCGGCGGTGATGCGGCACGAACGTTTCCGCGCCGGGCGGTTGACCACGGCCTTCATCGCGGAAGAGTTCAGAGAAGGCTTCAAGGGCGTTGACCCCAGCGCCGACGAGGCCAAGGCCCTGGCGGCGATTGCCACCGTCCTGCATCAAACCACGCAAGAACGCGCCGCCGATATTTCCGGCGCGCTGTCCAACCATCGCCGGGTGATTGGCCGGTCGTGGCGGGTCACCCTGGGCGCGGCCAGTATCGCTGCCAGCATCGAACCGCGCCAGGATGGGGCCTTGGTCACGCTCGACGGCGGCACAACCCTGTCGGTGACGAGCGACTGGACGCCGGGCCGCACCCATGCGCGCTTTACGGTCGATGGTATTTCCTACGGCGTGAAGGTCGATCCGGTTCCCGGCAGCGGGTATCGCTTGCGCCTGCGCGGGATCGATCTTGTGGCGCGCGTGCGCAGCCATCGGGTTGCCGAGCTTGCGACGCTCATGCCGGTCAAACTGCCGCCCGATACCTCCAAAATGCTGCTCTGCCCCATGCCGGGGGTGATTACCGCCATCCATGTGCAGGAAGGCGAGACGGTGGAAGCGGGTCAAGCGCTGGCGGCGGTGGAGGCGATGAAGATGGAAAACATCCTGCGCTCCGAACGCCAAGGGGTTGTCAAGCGCGTCGCGGTCAAGGCGGGGGCCAGCTTGGCCGTCGATGAACTGATCCTGGAATTCGAATAAGCCGCGCGGGGGATAAGGCCATGACCGAGAAAAAGACCGTCCAGGATTGGGAAGCGCTGGCGGAAAAAGAACTGAAGGTTTCGCCCAAAACCTTGATTTGGGAGACGCCGGAGGGGATTGCCGTCAAACCGCTTTATACCAAGGACGATCTTGACGGCATCGGCCATCTCGACGCGCTGCCGGGGTTCGATCCCTTCATCCGCGGGCCGCGCGCCACCATGTACGCGGGCCGCCCCTGGACCGTGCGCCAATACGCGGGCTTTTCGACGGCGGAGGAAAGCAACGCTTTCTACCGTAAGAACCTGGCGGCGGGGCAGAAGGGCCTGTCGGTCGCCTTCGATCTCGCGACCCATCGCGGCTATGATTCCGATCATCCGCGCGTCGTGGGGGACGTGGGGAAGGCGGGTGTCGCCATCGATTCGGTCGAGGATATGAAAATCCTCTTCGACGGCATTCCCTTGCAGGATATGTCGGTCTCCATGACCATGAACGGCGCGGTTATTCCAATCCTCGCCAATTTCATCGTCGCCGGGGAAGAGCAGGGCGTATCGCGGGCCGACCTGTCGGGGACTATTCAGAATGATATTCTGAAGGAGTTCATGGTTCGTAATACCTATATCTACCCGCCCGAACCGTCGATGCGGATCATCGCGGATATTATCGAATATACCGCGAAAGAAATGCCGCGTTTTAACTCTATCTCGATTTCCGGCTACCATATGCAGGAAGCCGGGGCGACGCTGGTGCAGGAACTTGCCTTTACGCTCGCGGACGGGCGGGAATATGTGCGCGCGGCGCTGGCCAAGGGCCTGAACGTCGATGAGTTTGCCGGGCGGCTATCCTTCTTCTTCGCCATCGGTATGAATTTCTTTATGGAGGCCGCGAAGCTGCGCGCCGCCCGCCTGCTGTGGGCGCGAATCATGAAGGAATTTGCGCCGAAAAAAGCATCCTCCCTGATGCTGCGCACCCATTGCCAGACCTCCGGCGTGTCGTTGCAGGAGCAAGACCCCTACAATAATATCGTCCGTACCGCCTATGAGGCGCTGGCGGCGGCCTTGGGCGGCACCCAGTCGCTGCACACCAATTCCTTTGATGAGGCGATTGCCCTGCCGACGGAATTTTCCGCCCGCATCGCCCGCAATACGCAGTTGATCCTTCAGCACGAAACCGGGATCACCAAAGTCGTCGATCCGCTGGCGGGGTCTTACTACGTCGAGTCCCTGACCAACGAACTGGCCGAAAAGGCCTGGGCGCTGATCGAGGAAGTGGAGACGATGGGCGGCATGACCCAGGCGGTCAACAAAGGCCTGCCGAAGCGCCTGATCGAAGAAGCCGCGACGCGCCGTCAGGCGGCGGTCGATAAGGGCGACGAGGTGATCGTCGGCGTCAATAAGTACCGGCTGGAAAACGAGCAGCCGATCGACATTCTGGAGATCGACAATACTGCCGTTCGCCTCGCCCAGATAAAGCGGCTGGAAGAAACCAAGCGCCGCCGCTCCGCCGAAAAAGTCGCTGAAACCCTGAAGGCGCTCGAAGACATTGCCCGCAGCGGTACGGGTAATCTGCTGGCCGCTGCCGTCGAGGCTGCCCGCGCCCGCGCGACGGTCGGGGAAATTTCCGACGCCATGCGCGCCGTCTTCGGTAATCACGCCGCAACCCCGGAAGTCGTGACCAATATTTACGGCAAAGCCTATGAGGGCGAGCCGGAAATGGCCGTGCTGCAGGAGCGCCTCAACACCTATGCCGCAGAACTGAAGCGCAAACCAAAGCTCATGGTGGCCAAGCTGGGGCAGGATGGGCACGACCGGGGGGCGAAGGTCATCGCCTCCGGCTTCTCAGACATCGGTTTTGAGGTTGTTGCCGGGCCGTTGTTCCAAACGCCGGAGGAAGCGGCCGACATGGCACTGGCCGCGAACGTCCACGCCATCGGCGTTTCCTCGCTGGCTGCTGGGCATAAGACGCTGCTGCCGCAACTAATCGAGGCCCTGAAGGACAAGGGCGGCGGCGATATCGTCGTTATCTGCGGCGGCGTGATTCCGCGCCAGGATTATCAGTTCCTGCTCGATGCCGGGGTGTCGGCGGTCTTCGGACCGGGGACCAATGTTCTGGATGCCGCCCAGGTGGTGCTGGACCTAATCGCCAAAAAACCGCGCAATATCTGATTTTTAGGTTATATCTCAACCTCTATCTGCAAACCCTGGGTGGTTTTACCGCCTGGGGTTCTTTCTTGTTTCTGGCGTATCACACAAAACTGTCATAAATTCGAACCAACAAAAATTAACGCCAGGAGGGGCAACGGAATGCGGCAATCGGGAGCGTTGGGGGTTCGGGGACGGCTATGGCTTGCCTTCGGGGTCATTTCTTTCTTGCCGATTCTCGCCACGGCGGCGGCCTGGGTTGCGTTCCAGACGGTGATGGTGCGGATGGATACGGTCGTGAACGACCGGCTGCCGCAGATCGAAGTTGCTTTGCAGCTTCAGGCCCAGGGCGAAAAACTGGTCGGCCTTGGGGCCGCCGTGGTGGCGGCCCCCACGGCGGACGCACGGAATGCCGTGCGCGCCCAGATCGAGCCGGACAAGGCCGAAGCCCTGCGCCTGATCGCCGCCTTGCAAGCGGGGGGCATTTCCCCCACGGCGGTCAGTAATCTGAAGAATTACATCGACGATTTGCTGCGCAATCTGGCTGCGATTGATAAATCAAATAGCTCGGCGGTCGAAGCCGACATCCAGCTTAAGAAGGCTTTGGGTGATTTTGATGGGGCGGTCGGCGACATTGGGGTGACGGCGGCGCGGGTGCTGCGTGGCACCGACGAAGGATCAACCATCGTTCAGTTCGCCGGACGACTCTCTAGTCAAGTGCGGAACCTCTTGACGGTGCAGAGCGATAGCGAAATCGATGGGCTGAAAGCGCAGGCGGAGCATCAATGGAACCGCCTATCCCGGTTGATTGGGGCTTTGGATCAAGAGGATCAAACCCAGTTCCTCGCGTCGGTTGAGCGGGTCAAGGCCGCGATGGCGGCCAACCTGTTCGAAGCGCAGCGCAACCGTTTCTTCGATATGCAGGACCGCGACTATATGCTGACCTCCAACCTCAGCGTCGTCGAATCGGTCCGCAAGGAAATTGCCGGGTTTGTTAGCCAGGCCCGGACGGGGGTCAATCAGGCAACGGCGGAGGTAGACGCGGCGGTAAAATCGGGCATGAGCACGATGATCGTTGTTGCGGCGGGGGCGCTGGTATTGGCGCTCGCTATCGGGTCCTTCTACGTCAACCGCCAGATCATCGCGCGCCTGCTGGCCACGACGAAGGTGATGCGGGCGCTGGCCGATGGTGACCGGGCGGTTGCTGTCCCGCCGGTGTCCAGCGATGAAATCGGTTCGA
This sequence comes from Elstera cyanobacteriorum, assembly GCF_002251735.1. Classification (NCBI taxonomy): domain Bacteria; kingdom Pseudomonadati; phylum Pseudomonadota; class Alphaproteobacteria; order Rhodospirillales; family Rhodospirillaceae; genus Elstera; species Elstera cyanobacteriorum. The sequence goes on from NZ_NOXS01000031.1 coordinate 148,112, forward strand.
TGGCGGCGGCCTTGCACGTCTTCAAGGATAACGCCCTGCGCGCCGATGCCTTGGCGGCGGCAGAAGAAGCGGCTTTGACGGCGCGGGCGGCGCGGGCCGAGGCGCTGGAGCAGTTGACCGGCAGTTTCGACCGGGCGATTTCCGGCGTTCTATCGTCGGTCACGGTCGCCTCGCAGGAAATGGAAGTGACGGCGCAAACCATGTCCGCCAATGCCGAACAGACCAATCGGCAGGCGCAGGTCGTGGCAACGGCCACCGAGCATGCGTCGGAGAATGTCCATACGGTGGCAGTGGCCGCCGACGAACTCTCCTCCTCCATCCGCGAAATCGGGCGGCAGGTGGCGCAATCCAGCGAAATTTCCGCCCAAGCCGCCCAAGAAGCGGAAGCGACGACGGCGACCGTGCAGGGGTTGCTGGAGAGCGCCGAGCGCATCGGTACTGTCGTGCGGTTGATCGACGAAATTGCGGCGCAGACCAATCTCCTCGCGCTCAATGCCACCATCGAAGCTGCCCGGGCTGGGGAGGCCGGGAAGGGCTTTGCTGTCGTCGCCAATGAGGTGAAGAGTCTCGCCAATCAAACGGCGCAGGCGACGGAGGAGATCAACCGCCAGATTTCGGCAACCCAGTCGGTCACGCAAGATGCGGTGACGGCGATCAACGGCATTCTCGGGCGGATTTCCGAAATCAACGAGATTGCGACGGCGGTGGCCGCTGCCGTCGAGCAGCAAGCCGCCGCGACCGCCGAAATCGCCCGCAACGTCCAGCAGGCTGCGGAAGGCACGCAGGAGATTTCCGAGACGATTGGCGGGGTGACCGATGTGGCCGGCCAGACGGGGGTTACCGCGGGGCGGGTGCTGGCCGCGGCGCAGGGCCTGTCGCAGCAGGCATCCGAACTGCGGTCTGTCGTCGATGGCTTCCTGCGCGGGGTCAAGGCCGCCTAAGCGTCGGGGCAGCTATGCCCCGGCGGCCCTTCTGTCGCAGTGATTTTGCAGCGCACCTTTGTTACAACGCTCAAAATCGCTTGAATTCAGCGGTTATTGACGAGTTTTGGACGGAGTTGGTTGCGATGCACCTTGAAGACGCCCCGCGCAAGCCCGACGGGATCGATAATGCCACCCTGTTCGTGATCAATCTGCTGCTGGCCCTGATCCTCAGCGCGCTGATCTTCGGCCCGAAGGTGATCTTCTTCACCGCGCTGATCCTGGTGCCTTGCGCGATCACGATGATGGTGGCGCTCACGCGCGGCTACGGTCAGCCGCCGCTTTAATCACAGCGTGTCGGGGGCTGCGGCCCCCTTTTTTTGAGCGATTTTTGCGACTTAGTCTTATTTTTCCTTGTTCTCCCCCATCGGCGCGCCAATCTGAGCGATAGTCCGGGCCGCCCCTTGGCCCTTTAGAACAGGTGAGATATGGCGACGCGCATTGAAACGGATACGTTCGGCCCCATCGAGGTCGATGCCTCGGTCTATTGGGGGGCGCAGTCGCAGCGCTCCATCGGGAATTTTAAGATCGGCTGGGAAAAACAGCCGGTGCCGGTCGTTCGGGCCTTGGGTGTGATCAAGCGGGCCGCCGCCGAAACTAATCATGCGCTGGGCAAGCTCGAGACGGGGCTGAAAGACGCTATCGTTGCGGCGGCCCAGGAAGTGATCGACGGTCACCTCGACGCGCATTTTCCGCTGGTGGTCTGGCAGACCGGCTCTGGCACCCAGACCAATATGAATGCCAACGAAGTGATCTCCAACCGCGCGATCGAGCTCTTGGGTGGGGAAAAAGGCTCAAAAAAGCCTGTGCATCCCAATGACCATGTGAATATGAGCCAATCGTCCAACGATACCTATCCGACGGCGATGCATGTTGCCGCGGCGGTGCAGGTGGTCCACCACCTCATCCCGGCGCTGAAGCATCTGCACGCGGCGCTGGCGGCGAAGGCGGCGGCCTGGGGCCATATCATCAAGATCGGCCGCACCCATACCCAGGATGCGACGCCGCTGACCCTGGGGCAGGAGTTCTCGGGCTATGCCCAGCAGGTGGAAAATGGCATCCACCGGATCGAACAGACCCTGCCGCTGCTGATGCAATTGGCCCAGGGCGGTACGGCGGTCGGCACCGGGCTGAACGCCCCGCACGGGTTCGCCGAAGGGGTGGCGGCGCGGATCGCCGCGCTGACCGGCCTGCCGTTTACCAGCGCACCGAATAAGTTCGAAGCCCTGGCCGCCCATGACGCGATGGTGATGACCCACGGGGCGATCAATACGGTGGCCGCCAGCCTGTTCAAAATCGCGAATGATATTCGCTTCCTCGGCTCCGGCCCGCGCTCCGGCTTGGGCGAATTGGCGCTGCCGGAGAATGAGCCGGGATCGTCGATCATGCCCGGCAAGGTTAACCCGACCCAATGCGAAGCGCTGACGATGGTCTGCTGCCAGGTCTTCGGCAATCACGCCGCGCTAACCTTCGCGGGCAGCCAGGGGCATTTCGAGCTGAACGTCTTTAACCCGGTGATGGCCTATAACTTCTTGCAATCGGTGCAGTTGCTGGGGGATGCCGCGCGGTCGTTCACCGACCATTGCGTGACCGGCATCGTGCCGCGCGAAGACAATATCCAGGCGGCGCTGAACCGCTCGCTGATGCTGGTGACAGCCCTGGCGCCGAAGGTTGGCTATGACGCCGCCGCCAAGATTGCCAAAACCGCCCATAAGAATGGCACCACACTGCGCGAGGAAGCCGTGGGCGGCGGCTATGTGACCGATGCCGAGTTCGATGCGCTGGTGCGCCCGGAGAAGATGATCGCCCCCGATCCGGCCTAGGCTTTCTGGGCGGCCCGCTGATTAAGCCAGACGCTGCCAAGCACGATGGCGACGCCGCCGAGCTGCGCGGGGGTCAGGCTTTGCCCAAGAACGCCCCAGCCCAGCAGCACGGCCATCAGCGGGCTCAGAAAACCGAGTGGCGCGACCAAACTGGGGCGCAGGGTACCGATCCCCCGGAACCACAGGATATAGGTCAGCGCCGCGCCGATCAGGCCAAGATAGGCAAAGCCTGCAAGGTTCTTCAGGCTGGGCATCGGTAGGCTTGGCTCCAGCAGTAGGGCGACGGGCAGCAGCAGCAGGCCACCCGCCGTCAACTGCCAGGCGGTGACGGTCAGGGCCGAAACGGGCGGGCGCCAGTAGCGCGTGAGCACGGTTCCGCAGGCCATTGAGACCGCGCCGCCCAGCCCGGCGGCTACCCCGATGGGATCGAGGCCCGCTTTCGGCGTCAATACCAGCAGCGCGACCCCCGCAATCCCCGCCAGACCGACGATGACCGAGACCCGGCGGATCGGTGCATTGAAGAACAGCCGTTCCAACCCAACTACGATCAGCGGCTGCACCGCCCCGACGGTCGCGGCTACCCCGCCCGGCAGCCGGTAGGCGGCGACGAACAACAACGCCCAGAAAATCGAGAAATTCAGCGCCCCGAGCAGGAAGACGCGGTTCCACCACAGGCCGGTCGGCAGTTGGCGCACGAGGAGAAGCAGCAGCAGCCCAGCGGGGAGGGCGCGCAGGAGCGATAGCGTTAGCGGATAGCCCGGCGGCGGCAGTTCCGTCGTTACCAGATAGGTGCTGCCCCAGATCGCCGGGGCGAGGGCGGTTAGGGCAAGATCGGCACGCTCGGCCATCGCAGTCTCCTTATATCTTGAGATCAAGATAAACTGATCTGTCTTGACGTCAAGATAAATTACCGTTTCTGTAGAGCGATGGATGCCGTCGATCAGATTTTGGCGCAGTGGTGCCGAGAACGCCCCGACCTCAATGTCACGCCGATGGGCCTTTTGGGGCGGATGGCCCGTTTGCAGGTGCATTTGCGTCGAGAGATCGAAGGCAATTTGGCCCAGCATGGGCTGTCGGCGCCAAACTTCGATATTCTCGCGACGCTTCGGCGGGCGGGGCCGCCCTTTGCCCTCTCGCCGGGGGAGTTGCTGGCCACGGCGATGATCACTTCCGGCACGATGACGACGCGGGTTGATCAGTTAGCACGGCTGGGGCTGGTGTCCCGGCAGCCTAACCCAGACGATGGGCGCAGTGTCATCGTGACGCTGACCCCGGCCGGACGCGAGTTGGTTGATGCGGCGGTTACAAGCCATGTGGCGACCCAAGCGGCCATCACCGCGCCGCTCAGCGCCGAGGATTTCGACCAGCTTGATGATTTGCTGCGGCGGTATCTCGCCTATTTCGAACCCCCCAAATAACAACGCCGCCCGGTGGGGGCGGCGTTTTGTGGGAAACCGAGGGGGCTTAAAACTCTTCGGCGCGCGGCGGGATAATGTCCGGGCCCCATTCTTCGACTAGGGTTTCCTGGCGCTTTTGCAGCGAGGCGATTTCCTGGCGGTCTCGGAATGCCGTCATCCGCAGTACCAGTTCCGGCGTCCAGGAGAAGACCAGCCAGCCGATAGCGGCAGCCCCATAGATCACCAACCAAGAGAAAGGATTGGTCATAATATGCTGCAAGGCAACGCTGCTCTGGCCATCGACGAAGAGTTTCACCACCCAAGGCACGAGACCGCAGAGGTTGAACCCGCCGACGCAATAGGCCGCATATTTTTCCGGGCGGCGGTCGATGATCAGCGCGACCAGCGTGGGTAGCATGCCAAGCACGACGAGAACGGCGACTTTCCAGGCGACGACGATCAGCAGCGGCACAACAATCCAGGCCCAAAAGGCCATCGGGCTGGAGCGCTTTTTTTGACCCCGGGACGGGCCCGGTCGGCGGAGCATATCGGCCATAACGCGCTTTCCTTACATCATCGTCGCGAAGATCGTGACGGCCGTCACGACGCTAACCAACAGCCCGCCGATGGCGGCGGCCAATTGTTCGCCGAAATGGCGGGAGTCTTCATCGCGGCGCGGTTTTTCGGTTTCGAACTGCTTGAGCTGATATTCAATGGCACGATATTCCGACGCAGCTTCGTTAAAGCCGCGCGTATCGGCGGCGCGTTCGGACTCATCATCCACCACCGACAGCAGTTCGGACATTTGCCCGTCCATCGCGGCCCGGCGTACGCGCTCGCCGATTTTTTCCCGGCGCTTGCGGTGGTGGTAGGAGCCGACGACCCCGCCCAGCATTCCCGCCATCCATTGCGCCAAAGCCGGGGCGGGGCCGCTGTTCGTCTGGTCTTGCACGGAGGCCAGCAGGCGCAGGGTCGCAAGCGCGCGCGTTGCCGTATCCGGGTTCTGGAGGGATTTAACCACCTCATCGTTCATCCGGCGCGCGCGGGCGGCGACGAAGGCAACGATATGACGATCGAGCGGCGTTTCCGGTCGATTGTTGCGCCGGGCAACCCGTTCCAGGGCCGGAACGATATGCGACAGATCGGCGACATAATCCCGCTCGAAGATCGGGCTATGGCAATGTTCGCCGACGTTCAGCTCGTACAGTGCGCGTTCGACCCCATAGCCAATGGCCGGATTGTCGATCATCGCCGGCAGCCGGTCGAGTAATTGAACCGCCCGCAGATCTTCCGGGCGCGGCTTGGCTTGGGCCGAAACCCAATGCACCGGCAGGCGCGAGGAAATCACCTCGGCAATCATCTGGCGGCGTTCGCGGTTATTCAGCGCGGCGGCCAGGGCCGGACCAATCCCATCGACACTAAGACCGAATCCCCGGTACCGGATCGGCGCGGACGGATCGAGCGGCACGCAGGCGCGGGCGACCAGCCGGTCTTCCGACCCGCGCCCAGCGCTGATGTGATTGGCCGTCGAGGAAACCGCCTGCTGCATTGCTTCGGCACGGGCTTCGTCGTTCAGGCTGCGGCGCAGCCACGCATCGAGTTGCTTCGAGCGCACGACGGTGACGGCGTTGATGTAATCCTTGGCCAAGGCATTCGCGAGGCTGCGGGTATTGAAATACTCGACCTCGTTGAACACGAATGGGCGGGAGGCGCGTTGCGGTAGCTTCGGCTGCTTTGGCGACTGGCGGCGGCCCGCCAGCCACATATCGAGATCCTGCAACGTCCAGCGTTCGCGCGGGTCGTCGGTCAAGAGACCGCGCAGCGGTTCCATCAACGACAGCGGAATGCGCGCTTGCCCCACGAGGGTGGCGTAGGAGCCGAACTCGATCTTATTCGCCAAGATCCGGTCGTCATCCAAATCAGCCACCGGGTTGCGGCCAAGGATGAGGAACAGCATCGTCACGCCCAAGGCGTAGAGATCGTTCGTGTTATTGCCGTTCCCGCGTGCGGTCGGGTGGCACATCGCGCTTTCGATCGTCTCGAAAACGGCAGGCTGACCATAGGCCGGCGGCGACGAGACACATTCGCCCAGCACCATCGAGCGGCGACCCGCGTCGGCGTAGAAAAGATTGTCCGGGCGAATGGCGCGATGCGACAGCATACGCCCGGTGAATTCCCGTACCATCGGCATCAGCGAGGTCAGGAAGCCGGAGATCAAATCCTCTTCCTGGGTTGGCGCTTGCGGCACAGTCAGATCGGGGAAAACGCGCACACCGCCGGGCCGTTCCAGAACGATCACGAAGCGATGGCGCTTTTCCGGTGGCCAATAAATCTTACCCCATTCCGCCAGTTTCAGCATGCCGGGCACGCTGAGATTACGGATGGTATCCAGCATATCCGTCCGGGCCGGAACATCATCCGGCGGCAGCAGGGCGTAGAAAGGCCGCGCCGTATCGGCTTTCAACTGCGCGTGGTAGGCAATCGCTTCGCCGCTATTTAACTGCGGCAGCGCCTGATCGGAATAGACCAAGAACCGCTGTTTCAGTTCGATAACAGCGTCTGATCGCGTTTCCTGTTCTTCATCGCGGTCATCCGCGGGGGCAGGGTCTGCCGCCTCTTGCGGTTGATCGTGATCAAGCATGTCCGACTCAGCCAAGTCCATCGTGTGCCACTCATTCTGAGAGGCGGCCGACGGTGGATACCGCCCGCGTGCCACATTCTGCCATTACGATATGGGCGGCCCCCGAAAGATCGAGTCCCGCCCACACCAATGCGATCCTATTCTGTGTGGAATCGCCGTAGGTTCCAACAAGTTTTTCGGGTCAAAGCGTATTACTTAAGAGTCGACCCGAAACAAAGGCTTACGGATGGAACGGATCGCGCACTAAAATCGTGTCGTCCCGCTCCGGGCTGGTCGAGAGTAGGGCGACTGGGCATTCTACCAGTTCTTCCAGGCGGCGAATGTATTTGATCGCGGTCGCAGGCAGATCGGCCCAGGAGCGGGCACCCTGTGTGCTTTCCGACCAACCTTCGAGGGTTTCGTAGATCGGCTCCACCTTCGCCTGCGCGCTGGCGAGGGCGGGGAGATAGTCGAGTTCCTGCCCATCGAGGCGATAGCCGACGCAGATTTTCAGCTCGTCGAACCCATCCAGCACGTCGAGCTTGGTCAGGGCGATGCCGGTGATGCCGCCGGTCTTGATGGCTTGCCGCACCATGACCGCATCGAACCAGCCGCAGCGGCGCTTACGGCCAGTGACGACGCCGAATTCCTTGCCCTTGGCGCCGATGGTTTCGCCGATTTCATCGGTGAGTTCGGTCGGGAAGGGGCCGGACCCGACGCGAGTGGTATAGGCTTTGGTGATGCCCAGCACATAGGACAGCGCCGACGGCCCCAGGCCCGACCCGGCGGCGGCTTGGCCCGAGACGGTGTTGGACGAGGTAACGAACGGATAGGTGCCGTGGTCGACGTCCAGCATCGCCCCTTGCGCGCCTTCGAACAGGATGCGCTTGTCGGTCTTATGGGCCTCGTCCAGCAGGCGCCAGACCGGCCCGGCGAAGGGCAGCAGGCGCGGGGCGAGGTCGGTCAACTGCTGAAGGATTTCGGCCTTATCGATCTCCGTCGCCCCAAGGCCGCGCAACAGCGCGTTATGATGGGCGAGCAGCCGGTCGAGCTTCGCTTCGAGTTCAGCCGGATCGGCCAGATCGCAGACGCGGATAGCGCGGCGGCCGACCTTATCTTCGTAGGCCGGGCCGATGCCGCGCCCGGTGGTGCCGATCTTGGCGGCGCCGCTGGCCTCTTCGCGCGCGCGGTCGATGGCGGCGTGCAGCGGCAGGATCAGGGCGGCATTATCGGCGACGCGCAGGTTCTCCGGCGTCAGCGTTACGCCTTGTGCGGCGATCCGGTCGATTTCGGCCAGCAACGCCCAGGGATCGACGACGACGCCATTGCCGATCACCGACAGCTTGCCCTTGCGAACCACGCCCGAGGGCAGCAGCGACAGCTTATAGACGGTGCCGTCGATCACCAGCGTATGCCCGGCGTTATGACCGCCTTGGAAGCGCACCACCACATCGGCGCGTTCCGACAGCCAATCGACGATCTTGCCCTTCCCCTCGTCCCCCCATTGGGAGCCGACTACGACAACGTGGCTCATGCGCGTTCCTTAAGTTCCACAATCTGGCCATCGCGATAAATCGCCTGGCAGTTCAAGCGTTTGGCGGAGGTTTCCGCCGCTTCCTTCGGGTCAAGCCCGGCAATTGTCACCCAGCCGTCGGCCCGGGCGCTGCGGCCCACGTCCACCGGCGTTCCGGCTGGCAGAAACAGCCGCTGGCGCGGCGCGGGGACCGGAACGGCGGGCAGAATAGCGTCCATAAACAGCGTCACGCCGGTCGAGGCTTCAACGGGATCGACCCCGGCCTGATAGCGCCCGCCGCGCCCGAGTTCGCCGCGTACTTGCCGGGCGAACAGGGTGAAGCCGACGCCAGTGTGATATTCAAAGCCGCGCCCTTCAATGGGATCGACGGTCAGCCCCACTTGCGGCACCTGATGCAGTAGCGCTTCGGCAACCTCCGTCAGATCGCGGCGCAGCGGCTGCACGGCGTCGGGCAGATCGAGCGAGGTTAGCAGCATCAGCGCGGCGCGCGCCGGGCCGGTGGCGGCCAGCAGCCCAGTCAGAAGATCGGCCAGTGGCCCCGCCTGTTCGGCCGCAGCGGCGCCATCTTTGCGGTCCAGCGCATCGCGCACTGTCGCACGCTGGGCGGTGGGCAGGCCATAGAGGTCGAAGAGTTGCGGCACCAGGGCGGCAACGGTCAGATCAACCGTCAACCCGGCAACCCCCAAGCGGCTCAACCCATCGAGCGCGCAGCGGATCACTTCCACATCGGCGGCGACGGAGGCCGCGCCAATCAACTCGACCCCGACCTGGGTAAACTGGCGTTGCGGCTGCAACTGGTTGCCCTTTACGCGCAGCACGTCCCCAGCATAAGCGAGGCGCAGCGGGCGCGGCCGATGGGCAAGGCGGCTGGTGGCGATGCGCGCGACCTGGATAGTGATGTCGGGCCGCACGCCCATCATGCGCTGCGATACCGGGTCCATCAGCCGGAAGGTCTGACGGGCGACACTGGTATCGGCATCGGCCAGCAGCGAGTCTTCGAACTCCACCAAGGGCGGTTCGACGCGCTCATAGCCTTCGGCGGCAAAGCCGCGCAACAGATCGGCGACGCAGGCGGCCTGATGTTCGGCTTCGGGGGGTAGGGCGTCGCGCAGCCCGGTCGGCAGCAGCGTCGGGGTGGCGGGCGCCGAAACGGCAGGCGCAAAAGATACCGAGGCGTTCGTCACGGCAAGCCAGTCATGGTTACGGAAATGGCGGGCGCGTCAGATAAGCCGAAGCATGCCCCCTCTGCCAAGCAAATTCGCCTGGCGAGAGCACATTGCAGGTGCTCTCGCTTTTTGTTTGCCCTCGCCGGGCGGCTGCTCCGCAGCCTTGGCCGCCGCCGCAATGACGGCTTTAGAGCGGTATGCGAGAGGCGCATACCGCTCTATTTCGACATAGGAGGCAGGCGAGCGTTGAAATGCGCCCGTATGCCCTGGGGCCAGCGCGCAAAGGGAACGACGCCATCCTCGCTTTCCGCATAGAGCCGGGCAAAGGCGGTCAGCAGGGCGGCGCCCTCGGCGGTCGGCGGCAGCCCGGCGAAAGCGTAGCTCCATTTCCCCGGCGCGGTCAGCCCGGCGGAACAGGCGAGGGTGCATTGCAGCAGGCAACCGATGCGCCGCACGGCAATGGCGCTTTCCTCGCCAACCTCAGTTTCAACCAAGGCGGCGAAGGGTTTGCCGTCGGTCTTCTCGGCATCATAGGGGCCGGAGCGGTCAAGACGGCAGGAGGTGCAGACCGAAAGCTCAACCGGCATCGGGATTTTCTTTCGCATAGGGGAGCGCATGGGTGGGCACCAGCACGGGAACCGGGCCGGTGAAGTCGCGGTGAAAGCCGGTACCGAAAGCCGCTTCCAGCAGCGGGGCGGTCAGAACTGCCGCTGTTGGACCAGCGGCGGCGAGAGTGCCGTCGGTCAGCAGCGCCAGCCGGTCGCAGAAGCGCGCGGCAAGCGAAAGATCGTGAAGCACCAGCACAACGCAGCCGCCGCGCGTTGCCTCCGCCCGCAGGCTGGTCAGGATTTTCACCTGATGGGCCGGGTCGAGCGCGGCCACCGGTTCGTCGGCCAGTAGGATCGGCGCTTCGGTCGCCAGGGCGCGGGCCAAGAGGGCGCGAGCTTTTTCACCGCCCGAGAGGTCGGGGAAGGGCCGGTCGGCGAGGGACGTGCAAGCGGCGCGGTCGAGCGCGCGGGCGATGGCAGTGCGATCCTCCGCCGTGGGCCGGTCGAGCGGGGCGGGGCTGAGCGGCAACCGCCCGAGGGCCGCCACCTCCCGCACCCGCAGCGGCCACGCGACGGTGCCGTTCTGCGGCAGGTAGGCGAGACGCCGCGCGCGCGCGGAGGGGGAGAGCGTAGAAAGCAGTGTCTCCTCAAGGAACACCTGCCCGGCGCTTGGGGGCTGGACGCCCGCCAGCACGCGCAGCAGCGTGGTCTTGCCCGATCCGTTGGGGCCGATGATTCCCGTCACCTGCCCGGCTTCTGCATCGAAATCGACCCCGCGCAGCGGTTGTCGTGCGCCGAGGGCGACGCTGATGCCTACCGCCCGGATCATGCCTGCCCCCGATAGCGCCAGAGCAGGGTGATAAAGGCCGGGGCGCCGATCAGCGCCGTTACCACGCCCAATTGCAACTCGCCGCTGCTAGGGAGCAGCCGCACGGCGAGATCGGCCAGGGTCAGCAAGGCCGCGCCACCCAGCAGCGACGGCAGCAAGGCCGCCCCCGGCGCCGGGCCGCTGATCCAGCGCACCAGATGCGGGACCACCAAGCCGATGAACCCGATGCTGCCCGCCACGGCGACGGACGCCCCAACCGATAGGCATACCCCGGCGATCAGCCGCAGCTTCAGCCAGCGCAGGCGCACGCCCAGGCTCACCGCCGCCTCGTCCCCCAAGGTGAGGGCGTTCAAATCCCGCGCGCAGGATAGGAGCATCGCCCAGCCTGCCAGCACGAAGGGCAAGACCAACGTGAGATCGTCCAAGGACCGATCGCGCACCGACCCGAGCAGCCACAGGATCATTTCCGACAGCGCATAGGGGTTCGGCGCCATGTTCAATGCCAGCGCCGTCAAAGCTCCGCCGAAGGAGGAGAGGGCGATCCCCGCCAGGATCATCGGCCCGGTCCGCGCGTCGCGTTGCGCCAGCGCCAGCAGCGCCCCAGCAGGAACCGCCGCGCCAGCCAAAGCCGCCAAAGGCAGCGCGAAGGGCCACGCCACGGATAGGCCGAAATAGAGCGCCAGCACGGCGCCCAACCCGGCCCAGGCCGAGACGCCCAGCAGGCCGGGTTCCGCCAACGGATTCCGCAGCAACCCCTGCAAGGCCGCGCCGGACAGGCCGAGGCTGCCACCGATCAACAGGGTCAGCCCGGCGCGCGGCAGGCGGATTTCCCGCACGATCAAGACGGCGTCCCCCTGGCCCAGCAGCCCACGCACGACCGTCTCCGGCCGCAACGGCAATGCGCCCCAAAACAGGCTAATCAGCCCCGCGACCCCGGCGAGGGCGGCGAGCAAAAGCCGCGCGTGCATCAGCCGCCTGCCGGGGGGCGCGCCCCTAACGGGTTCGTCCGGTTGATCAAAACTCCGCCTTCACCCCAGCGAAGACCGACCGGCCCGGCGCGCGGTAGCGGGCGGATTCGCGGCCATCGGCATCGAAGAGATTATCGGCGCGCAGGTAGATTTGCGCCCAGGGCATCACCTGATAGGCCGTGCGCGCATCGAAAATCAGCCCCGGCGGGATTTTATCGCTGGAGAAGCTATTGTCGTTCTGCTCGGTCACGAAGCGCATGGCCCCGCCGACCTGCCATTTTTCGGTGACGGCGTAATCGGCGGTCAGGTTCACCGTATGCTTCGGGCGGCGCGGTAGGCGCTGGTCAGTGCTAGCGTCTTCGGCTTCGAGATAGGTGTAATTGGCGGCGAGGCTGAGATCGCTCAGCGGCTTCCACGTCACGCCAAATTCAGCCCCGCGCATGGTGGCGCGGCCGATGTTGGTATAGCCAAGGCCCTGATACTGAATAAGGTTGCGGTAGCGGGTATGGAAGACCCCGGCTGAGACGGTCAGCGTCTTGCCGATCTCTTGCTCGATCCCGGCATCGAAACCCTTGTTGGTTTCAAGGTCGAGGGCGCGGTTGCCGTAGAGCGGATCGAAGCGCTGGAACAGCGTCGGCGCCTTGGCGCCCGTGCCATAGCTCGCGCGCAGCGTGGTTCCGGTGCTGGCGATGCGATAGGCACCGGTCAGCCGGTAGGTGCCTTTGCCGCCGAAACTTTCCACATCGTCGTAGCGCCCACCGAGGGTGACGGTGAAGGCTTCCGTCGCCTTCCACTTATATTGCCCGAAGACGCTGTTGGTATCCTGGCTGAAGCGCGGCCCGGCCTTGCCGTTGGTCGTCGTGCGCGCTTTGTCGGTGCGGGTGGATAGGCCGCCGGTCAGAACATCCTGGCCGAACAGCGTCAGATTGCCCTGATACTCGGCGCCATAGGTCTGCCCCTCGTAGCGCGAGGTGCGATAGAAGCCCAAGGGTTCGTCGTAATCCCGGTCGGTATCGCTGGCGGTCAACGATAGGATATTCTCGAACCGGCCATCGAGCAGCGTGGCCGTACCGTCGACCCGCCCGAAGAGCTTCTTCGAGGTGGCGACCGCCGGACCGTCGCGGGTGGCGCTGGGGTCGAAGTCCGATTCAAGGTGCTGATAGCCGCCCGAAACGCCCAGGCGGAAGGTCTCGTTGAAGCGATAACCCCCGCGCCCGGTGATGCTGGCCTGCTCCGCCCCATCTTTTTCTGGCCCGGCATAAATGCGGGAAAAGCCCTTGGTTTGGCTATGAGCGGCGGTCAGGGCGTAATCGAACCCATCCTGCGCGCCGGAAATCCCGGCCTGCTGGCGGAACGTTTGATAGCTGCCTGCTTCGGTCATTGCCGTAATCTTGGCGGGACCGCGCCCTTTTTTGGTGATGATATTGACGACGCCGCCCATCGCATCATTGCCATACAGCGCCGACTGCGGGCCGCGCAGCACTTCGATCCGCTCTACACTATCGGCGGTCAGCCCGGCGAAATCATAGGCGGCGCTGGCGTCGGCGGCATCGTTGACGCGCACGCCGTCGATCAGCACCAGCACTTGCCCAACGTCGGAACCGCGAATGCGCAGATTGGACGTGGCGCCGAACCCGCCGTTGCGGGCTACCGACACGCCGGGGGCGCGCTTCAGCAGGTCCAGCACCTCCACCGATCCGCGCTTTTCCATCTCGCTTGGGGTGATGACGGTCACCGCGCTGCCGGTTTCGGCGCTGCGGCTGGGCAGGCGCTGGGCGGTCACATTCACCGGCTCCAGAACCGTGACGCTGTCGGCGGGTGGCGTGCCGATCCCCTGGCCCCAGGCGGGCAGGGTCAGAGCAGCGAGGGCGGTGGTGATTAGGGCGCGATAGGTCGGTCGCATCGGGTATCCTCGGTCCAAAGCAATTGAACCCCGCACCCGGAAGGGGCGCGAGGGGCGCAATCGCATAACGGGGAAACCGTCCCTGCCGTACACCCCGACGACCGGTCGCGACACGCACGCAAGGTTCGGCAGGTCTCCTGGCTGACACGTCATCGCCGCGCCCCCTCTTCCCAGCGTTGCGGCCAGTGAGGTTTCCCGAAAAACGGGCGGGGGCGGCTCGGTGCCTACAGTTGCGGGGGCAGCCCGGCTTCGGCCCTTATGGGCCTGTCCCGGTTCCCTTTTCACGCCCGGTTAGGGGCGACCGATCCCGGGCGCAACGCTAGTCAGGCCGGGCGGGGGCGTCAAGCCTCACAAAACTGCGGCAAATTCGCGGCGATTCCCGTACAAGAAAGAACAACCGAAACCAAAGGGCGGCGGGCGATGCAGCAGCAGGCGGCGAATACCATCGAAAAGGAAGCGCCCGATGGCGGCGCCAACGATAATCGCCCAACCGTGCGCCGCCGGGCGGCCAAGGCGCTGAAAGCCGTTTTCGGCAAAGGCCGCTGGCTGGCGCTGGTGGCGTTGGTTGGGCTGGTGGTGTTGCGGGGATTTGATCCCGCACCGGTAGAAATCTTGCGGCTTAAGGGGTTCGATGCCTACCAAGTGCTGAAGCCCCGCCAGTCAGATGAGCAGTTGGTAACGGTTGTTGATCTCGATGAGGACAGCCTCGCTGAAATCGGCCAATGGCCTTGGTCGCGCGGGGTTATCGCCGATATGGTCCTAAAGCTCCAAGCGGCAGGCGCCGCTGCAATTGGGTTCGATATTGTCTTTGCCGAAGCAGATCGTTTATCACCAAAGCAGATGGCCGAGGCGTTGCCTAAGGGCATGGGCAGTCTGGTAGCGCAGTTGCGGGAACTGCCAGATACGGATGCTGTTTTGGCAGAGGCCCTTGGTGAAACAAATTCTGTTCTTGGGCAAACGACATCCTCTGATGCCCGCGGGCTTGATCGTGTAGCGCCTGCACAAGTGGCCATCATACAGGCTAGCCCTCTTCCATTTTTGGACAATTTTCCAGGGCTAATTCCTAATATTCCTGTGCTAGAGCAGCGCGCGCAGGGGCGGGGTTTATTTACATATACGGCCGATGGGGATAATGTTGTTCGGCGTATACCGGCGTTTATCAATGTTGGCGGTAAACCATTTCCTACGCTATCAATGGAAATGATCCGGGTTGCCGCCGGTCTAAATACCTATGCTGTTCGAACTAATGCGGTTTTAGGTATTGAGCAGATCGGGATTCAGGTTCCGGGGCAACCGACACTCGTTGTACCTACGGATGCTCGCGCTAACCTTTGGCCTCACTACGCTATCAAGACTGACGCCCGCTATCTTTCCGCGCGTGAAGTTGTTAAAGGAACTTTTGATCCCAAGCGCGTCGATGGCAAACTTGTGATCTTCGGGGCGTCCGCATCTGGGCTCCGAGATCTGCGAACAACGCCCGTAGATAAAGATATTCCAGGGGTTGAAGTGCATGCACAGCTTCTTGAGAGCATGCTTACGGATTCGCTGCTAACGCGCCCCGTCAATGCGATTGATCAGGAAATTCTGCTGCTTATTCTAAGTGGCCTCTTGGTCATTTTTGGTATGCCGCTCGTCGGTGCGCGCTGGACGCTGCTGCTGGTCGCAACCATCGTCGGCGGGGTGCTGTGGTACGGTTGGTACCAGTTCTCCGCGAACCGCATTCTGATGGATACGACGGCCCCGGCCTTATCGGCGCTCATCGTTTTCATGGTCGGCACCTACGCGTCTTACGCGGCGGAAGCGGCGCAGCGGCGGCAGATTCGCAATACGTTTGCCTTCTATCTCTCGCCCGCGATGGTGGACCGGCTGGCCTCCAACCCCGACCAACTGCGCTTGGGCGGCGAGACGCGCGAGATGACGCTCTTGTTCTCCGACGTGCGCGGCTTCACCACCATCTCGGAAATGTTCGACGCGCAAGGCCTGACCGCCTTCATGAACCGCTATCTGACGCCGATGACCGATATCGCCCTGGCCAAGGGCGCCTATATCGATAAATACATCGGCGATGCGATTATGGCCTTCTGGAACGCGCCGCTCGACGATGCCGACCATGTGCGCCACGCCTGCGAAACCGTGCTGGATATGCGCACGGCGCTGATCGACCTCAACGCTGAACTGAAGGCCGAGGCGGAGGCTAAGGGCACCCGTTTTATCCCGATCAATATCGGGATTGGTCTCAATACCGGCCCCTGCGTGGTCGGGAACATGGGGTCCAATCAGAAGTTCAACTATTCGACCCTGGGCGATACGGTGAACCTCGCGTCCCGCCTCGAAGGCCAGTCGAAGCCGTACCATGTCGATAATATTATTGGGGAGGCGACGGCGGCCCAGGCGGCGGAATTCGCTTACCTTGAGGTCGATCTGTTGCAGGTGAAGGGCAAAACCGTTCCTGTGCGCATCTATACCCTGGTCGGCGATGCGCAGCTCAAAGGCACCGCAGCCTTCCAAAAGCTCGCCGCTGCCCACGAACGCTTGCTGGCGGCCTATCGTGGTCAAGAATGGGACGCGGCGGAGGCGCTGATTGCCGAGTGTCGTGATCTGTCGAAAGACCTATCGTGCTATAGCCTCTATCAAACCTATGAGGAGCGGATTGCCGAATTCCGGGACAGCCCCCTGCCTGCCGATTGGGATGGGGTCTATATCGCAACCAGCAAATAACGAGAAAACGCGCGTAACATTTCAGCCGCTCTTCCGTTTCGGCGCAATCCGCTTTATCGTCCGCGCGCCTGTGATCTAAGGAGAGATAAGAATGGCCGGTAAGGTTGAAACGCGCTTGCAAGAGCTTGGGGTTGTGGTTCCGGCGATGGTGCCGCCTGCGGCCAATTACGTGCCGGGTGTCATTTCGGGCAATCTTCTGTTCACGGCAGGGCAACTGCCGATGCGCGATGGCAAGCTGGTAACGGCGGGCAAGGTCGGCGGCGATGTTTCGGTGGAAGCGGCGGCGGAAGCGGCCCAGCTTTGCGCCCTGAACGTGCTGGCGGTCGCTAAGGCAACCCTTGGCAGCCTCGAGCGGATTAAGCGCCTGGTGAAGGTCGTCGGCTTCATCAACGGCGTACCGGAGTTTGCCGATCACGCCAAAGTAATGAATGGCGCGTCGGATTTCTTCGTGTCGGTGCTGGGCGAAGAGGGTAAGCACGCCCGCTCGTCGGTCGGCATGGGATCGCTACCCTTCAATGCCGCCGTTGAAGTCGAAGCGATTTTCGAGATCGAGTAAGTAAGGCAGGCTGGCGGCGGTAGCCTTGCTACTGCCGCCGCTTCAAATCATAGAGGCCGACGGCCAGCACCGCGCCCGCCGTCAGCAGTAAAAATCCCGGCCCCTGCCAGCGGTAACCGATCACGCCGATGACACCGCCGACAATGAAGGCGCTGACCGTCATAAGGTGTAGCATTAGCGGGGTGCGGGCAAAACCGCTCGGAATGTGCCAGTCCGGGTGCAGGCGAT
Organism: Elstera cyanobacteriorum; assembly: GCF_002251735.1. NCBI lineage: Bacteria > Pseudomonadati > Pseudomonadota > Alphaproteobacteria > Rhodospirillales > Rhodospirillaceae > Elstera > Elstera cyanobacteriorum. Next base: position 165,382 of record NZ_NOXS01000031.1, read on the forward strand.
GGGCGAGGCGCTGGCCCAAGCCGACGCCGATATCGGTGATCATGCCCGTCACATGGGTGGTGCGAATGCGGGCGTGGGAAATCTGCGTTACGATGGCGTTCTGAAACCCCATCAGGAAACTTAGCCCGCCGACGAGCAGCAGCAGGCGCGCCGAAAGGCCCGGCAACCACTCCGGCCCCGGGGCGATGAAGCGGTCGACCGCCGCCACCCCCACAAGCAAAAAAGCCTCGACGATCAGGCAGCGGGCATAGCGCCCGGGGCGGTGGGTTTCGCGCAGGCGGGTCATCATCAGCGCGGTCACCATTGCGCCGAGGATGAAGGCGACGATCACCCAGACCGCCAGCAGCGCCAAGCTCCATTGCGCCCCGGCCACCTCGTCGGAAAACACCGCGACCGTGCCGGAGAGGTGGGAGGAGAAATGACCGATGGCGTGAAACCCCGCCGCATTGATCAAGCCCGCCAGCCCGGCCAGCCCCATCACCAGATTGCGCGAGGGGGCTTCGCTGAGGGTGCGGGCGGCGCGGCGCGCCTGGGTGGGGTGGCTGGCTTTCATGCCCTAAGGCTAGGCCCCCGGCACCGTTCGGCACAAGCGTCTCAGGTGAAAATTTCAATCGGTGCTTTTTGCCGCGCGTTGCGGGTAAAATCGGGGCTTCCGCCCGCAAAAAATTCGATCTAGCGTTCTTGACCGGTTGGTCAACCCGTGCAGCCAAAGGAAGCCATCATGCCCGACGATACCCGTTCGACCGTCAATAACCTGCGGCCCTTCTGGATGCCGTTTACCGCCAACCGGCAGTTTAAGGCCGCGCCGCGTATCCTGGTCAGCGCCGAGGGCATGTATTACACGACGGACGATGGGCGCCAGGTGCTGGATGCCGCCGCCGGGCTGTGGTGTGTGAATGCCGGTCATAGCCGCAAGCCGATTGTCGAAGCGGTGCAGAAGCAGGTCGCGAAGCTCGATTATGCCCCGGCGTTCCAGATGGGCCATCCGGGCGCGTTCGAGCTGGCTTCGCGTCTTGCGCAATTGGCACCCGCCGACCTTAATTCGGTGTTCTTCTGCAACTCCGGCTCGGAGGCGGTCGATACGGCGCTGAAGATCGCCATCGCCTACCATCGCGCGCGCGGCGACGGCACCCGTACCCGCATCATCGGGCGCGAGCGCGGGTATCATGGCGTCGGCTTTGGCGGCATTTCGGTCGGCGGCATCGTCACGAACCGCAAATGGTTCGGGTCGCTGCTGACCGGCGTCGATCATCTGCCGCATACCCATGATATTGCCAAGAACGCCTTCTCCAAGGGCCAGCCGGAGCATGGCGCCAATCTGGCCGACGAGCTGGAGCGCATCGTTACTCTGCACGATGCCTCCAACATCGCCGCCGTGATCGTGGAGCCTATGGCCGGGTCGACCGGCGTGCTGATTCCGCCGAAGGGTTATCTGGAGAAGATCCGCGCGATCTGCGACAAGCACGGCATTCTGTTGATTTTCGACGAAGTCATCACCGGTTTCGGGCGCCTCGGGTCGGCCTTCGCGGCGGAAAAATTCGGCGTCATCCCGGATATGATGACGACGGCGAAGGGCATTACCAACGGCGTTATTCCGATGGCCGCCGTTTTCGCCCGCGACGGTATCTACGATACCTTCATGAATGGGCCGGATAACGCCATTGAGCTGTTCCACGGCTATACCTATTCGGGCCACCCGATTGCCTGCGCCGCCGGTTTGGCGACCCTGGATGTCTACCGCGACGAAGGCCTGTTCCAGCGCGCCGCCGATCTGGCACCCTATTTCGAAGCCGCGCTGCACAGCCTCAAGGGCGTGAAGCATGTGATCGACATTCGCAACCTTGGCCTTGTTGGCGGGATTGAGCTGGAGCCGCGCGCCGGCAAGCCGACCGCCCGCGCGTTCGAGACTTTCCTGAAGGCCTATGAAGCCGGGCTGATGATCCGCACCACCGGCGACATTATCGCCCTGTCGCCGCCGCTGATTATCGAAAAGAGCGAAATCGACCGGATCGTCGAAACCCTGGCGAAGATTCTGCCGACCGTCGAGTAAGGGAAAAGCCTGCTGACAGAAGGCTGTCAGCAGGCCCCTGATAGGCTGTTTCCCGTTAACCCAGTAGGAGAAACGGGATGAGCGTTTTTGAAATCGTCGAATTCACCCTGAAGCCGGGCCTTGATGCGGAAGCGTTTTTGGCTCTGGTGCCGCCGACCGAGGCTTTTTGCCGGGCGGCACCGGGCTTTCGCCAGCGTTGGTTGACCCAGGGCGATGCGGGCCGTTGGCTCGATATCGTCGAATGGGCGGATATGGCGTCGGCCCATGCCGCTGCCGAAGCGTTTATGCGCGCGCCGGGGGTGCCGGACTTCGTTGCCGCCATTGATGGGCCGAGCGTGACGATGAAGCATGTGACCGCTCAGGTCCATATGGCGGCCTGACGGGTGCGATGCGCCGCGCGGATCGCCTTTTCGAGATTGTTCAGCATCTGCGCGGCGGGCGCTTGCGGTCGGCCCGGGCTTTGGCCGAGGCCTTAGAGGTTTCGACCCGCACGATCTACCGCGATGTCGCCGATTTGATTGCGTCCGGCGTACCCATCGACGGTGCGGCGGGGGTTGGATATATCCTGCGCCCCGGCTTCTTTCTGCCGCCGCTGGCGCTGACCCCGGCGGAGCATCAGGCGTTGCTCGTCGGGGCGCGGCTGGTTTCGGCCTGGGCCGATAGCGATCTCGCCGCCGCAGCCCAGGAAGCGCTGATTAAGTTGGAGGCGGTTGGCAGCGCTGCCCCGCCAACGCCCATCCATAGCTACGGTGGGCGGCTTCCGGCCCCGGTTCGGCGCCATTTGCGTCACGTTCGGCAGGCGCTCGCCGAGAGGCGAAAGCTGTACCTGACCTATGCCAAGCCGGGGGCGGTGGCGGAAACCCGCTGTATCCGCCCGCTGTCGCTCGAATTTTGGGGCATGGTCTGGACGCTCACAGCGTGGTGCGAGCGTCGCCAGGATTTTCGCGTCTTCCGCCTCGACCGGATCGAACAGCTTGCGATGACCGACGCGCGCTTTAGCCCGGAACCCGGCAAGACCTTGGCCGATTACCTGAAAACCCTGGAGACGGCGCCGCATGGATGATCTTGCCCAAGCCCTAAACCTCGGCCCGCGCACGGCGGCCCGGCTGCGCGAGGTTGGGATCGAAACCTTCGATCAATTGGCCGAGGTTGGGGCGGTCGACGCCTGGCACCGGCTGCGCTTTCGCTTCGGACCCGCAGTCACGCGCACGGCGCTCTACGCCCTGGCGGGGGCGTTGGGCGGGTATCCTTGGCAACACCTGCCCGACGCGCTGAAGGCCGATCTGGATGCCGTCGCCCAGAAGGGCCGGGACGCTAGCTAACCCGCTTGCTGCTGCGGATGTCGGCCAGAAACCCTTGCACGGCACCGTCCAACGTCGTGGTTTCACCGCCGATGGTTTTGGCCGTTTCCAGCACCGATTTTGCCGCGTTGGCCGTGGTCTTCGCCGCCATCATGACCCCTTCGATATTGCTACTGACCACGCCGGAACTGCCGGCCGCCTGCTGGACGTTGCGGGCGATTTCGCTGGTGGCGGCGCCTTGTTCTTCCACCGCTGCCGCGATGGTGGAGGTGATTTCGTTGATTTCGCCGATGGTCCGCCCGACGCCGTGGATCACCTCCACCGTCTCGTCGGTCGCGGCCTGGATCGCGGCGATCTGCTGGGTGATTTCCTCCGTCGCGCGGGCGGTCTGGCTGGCGAGGTTCTTGACCTCTGACGCGACGACGGCAAAGCCTTTTCCGGCCTCCCCGGCGCGGGCGGCCTCGATAGTCGCATTCAGCGCCAGCAGGTTGGTTTGTCCGGCGATATCGTTGATCAGTCGGACGACTTCGCCAATGCGTTGGGCGGCATCGGCGAGGCCCTGCACTTTCACATCGGTCTGCTTGGCCTCCTCCGCCCCTTGCGAGGCGATGCGGGCGGAGTGGGAGACTTGCCGCGCGATCTCGTGAATGGCGGCGGTCAATTGCCCGGCAGCGGCGGCGACCGCTTCGACATTGCTGAAGGCTTGTTCGCTGGCCACTGTGACATTGGCAGTCTGGGTGATGGTCTGATCGGCGGCGGCGCTCATTTGCGCGGCAGTTTTTTCCATCCGGTCCACCGATGTTTGCAATTCGCCGATGACCCCCTTCACCCGGTTTTCCAGGGCGGCGGCAACCTGCACGCGCACGTCATGGCTCTGGTCTTCCAGCCGTTCGATGTAGACGGAGACGGCAAGGTCCATATCGAGAAAAATTGCCCGATGCAGTACTTGCAGATAGCGCGCCAGCTTTTCGCGGTTCCAGCGGATGGCTTTGACCAAAACCTCATCAAGATGGGCTTGGACCAAGCAATAGCCGCCGAGATACCAGCGCGGCTCCAGCCCGATCTTGGCGTGGGCGAGGCCGATGCGCGTAACGCGGGTAAAGAATTCGTCGTCGTAGCGGCCGGAGAGTAGGGCGGTCCAATGCTCGATCTGCGTCTTTTTCAGCCGCTCGGTCCCGCCGCCTCGGGCGATCATCTCGCTTAATTTAGAAAATTTAGCTAAATGCCCGTAAAATGCATCCACGATTCTCGGAAGCTCTGGGGTGACAATTCCGCGAATTTCGGTTAAAATTTCGGCATCAGCGGCTGAAATATTCAAGAAACGCAGCCGCTCCTCCCGAGTTTGGGCGGCGTTGCTTACCATCTGTGCCATCTTGTTCATTTGTTATACCAATCATTGTTTGCTTTTGATTGGCGTTAATTATTAACGATTTCCCTAGCTTTGTCCCTGCTATTTTTTGATGCAAACGAAATCAAATCGCTTGCATAGCGATATGTGAAATCCCTCACTGGGAAAGCAGGATATCCCCTGCTATACAGAAGGATTACGACAGCGGCCTTATAGTTAGGAGAGCAGGCGTGACGCAGGCGGTTGGCACGGATCAGGCGGTTGAAACGGCAGTGGAAACCCCGCGCAAAAAGAATCTGATCGGCCTGACGCGCGACGAGTTGAAGGCGGAAATGCAGGGGCTGGGCGAAGCCCCCTTCCGCGCTAAGCAGCTTTGGCACTGGCTTTATCATCGCGGCGAAACCGACTTCGACAAGATGACGACGCTGCATAAGGATTTCCGCCGTCGCTTGGCCGAGACATTCGAGGTGCGCCGCCCGGAAAATAAGGTGGACCGTCTGTCGGTGGACGGCACGCGCAAATGGCTGCTGCGCATGGATGACGGTAACGAGATCGAGACCGTCTATATCCCCGAAGAAGATCGCGGCACCCTTTGCGTCTCCAGCCAAGTCGGCTGCACACTCACATGCCGCTTTTGCCATACCGGCACGATGAAACTTGTCCGCAATCTCGATGCAGGGGAGATCGTCGGTCAGGTGATGCTGGCGCGCGACTGTATCGGCGAATGGCCGAGCCCGCAGGATGGGCGGATGCTGTCAAACATCGTGCTGATGGGCATGGGCGAGCCGCTGTATAATTTCGACAATGTTAAAAAAGCGATGCAGATCGTGATGGACCACGAAGGCATCGCCTTATCGCGCCGCCGCATCACGCTCTCCACCTCCGGCGTCGTGCCGATGATCAAGCGGACGGGCGAGGAAATCGGCGTGGCGCTGGCCATTTCGCTGCACGCGGTGCGCGACGATGTGCGCGATATTCTCGTGCCGCTGAATAAGAAATATCCGATTGCCGAGTTGCTGGAAGCCTGCCGCACCTATCCGGGGGCCAGCAACGCCCGCCGCATCACCTTTGAATATACGATGCTGCGCGACGTGAACGATAGCGTGGCCGACGCGAAGGAATTGGTGCGCTTAATGGCGGGCATTCACGCCAAGATCAACGTGATCCCGTTCAACCCTTGGCCGGGCGCGCCCTATGAGTGTTCGACCGATGCCCAGATCGATAAATTCGTGACGGTGCTGAACAATGCGGGCTATGCCTCCCCCGTGCGCACGCCGCGCGGGCGCGACATCGGCGCGGCCTGCGGTCAGTTGAAGTCGGAAAGCCAGCGGCAGCGCCGCACCCAGACCGGCTATGCCCCGGCCCCGGCGGCCCCGCCGCCCGGCGCCAGCTTTCCCAGCGCGGCGGAATAACCGGCTGCCCGCCTTGCGGTGGGGGCCGGGCGCCCCCATCTCACCGGAAAGCGTTGAGGAGCATCTATGGACCCGCTGACCTTACTCGGGCTGTTGATCGTCGTGCCCGTCTGGCGTGCCTATGATAAGGCGGGCCTATCGCCCTTCCTGTCTCTTATCGTGCTCATTCCCTTGGCCGGTCCCGTGCTGGCGGCGGCGATTTTGGCGTTTGCCGCCTGGCCGAAGCTCGAGGGCGACACGCGGCTTCAGTATCGGCGGCTCAAATGATCGAAGGTTTTTTTGCGCTGATTTTCGGCCTACTGAGTGCCGTCTGGGGCATCGTGATGCTGGCCTCGACCGCGCTGCTGCTCGGGCTGTTTATTCCGATGGCCTTGCTGTGGGTGTGGATCCTCGCGCGGATTTTACAGCGGGCCGGTTATTCCGGCTGGTGGGCCTTGATCGGCCTCACCCCGTTGCTACCGCTGGCGGTCTGGGTCTTTGCCTTCAGTTCTTGGCCGGCGGCGCAGCGGACGGTCGTGTTGATGCCGCCGGAGCGAGGCTAAGCGCCTTTGCGACCTTATCGGCCGGCTGGGCAATCGCGGCGGCATAGGTTTCGATCATTCGCGCCATAAGCTGCTGACTTTGGGCGCGGCGGGCTTTGTCGGCGTCTAAGATTGCGGCTTTTTCTTCCTTGGTCAGCGGCAGGCCGCGCTCCTTCTCGAGTTTCGGCAGCAGCGGCATACTGTCGAAGGCGCCGATCTGCTCGACCGGCGGCAGCAGTTCCAGCACCCGCCCGCGATAGAGGCCGGTGACGGCGGCCAGCCGGTCGGCATAGGCATTCTGGGCAATGCGCGCTTCCCCCAGGGCCGTCTTCCAACCGCCCGCGACGGCGGCGAGCTGCGGTTTCTCGAGGAATTTCCCCAGCAGCGCTTCCAGCCGCAGCCGCACTTCGGCCGCCGCAGGCAAAAACATCCCGGTGGGAATTGGCGCGGGCGCCCCGGGCTTTGGCGCCTGAACCGCGGCAGGCGGCAGATTGCCGGTGCCGGACGGGGCTTGTGCCAGCGCCATTGGCGCCGCCAACATCAGCAGAAAGGTGAGGCGCTTCATGATGGTGCCATCGCGCGGATTAGCACCCGGCGCCCCCGGTCGCGGGGATCGGCGGGGTCGAAGCCGCTGACGGTCTGCCCGCAGGCTTGGAATTGATTGAGGCGCTTTTCGTAGCAAATCCGCACGTCCTCCAGCTTTCCGTCGCGGGTTAGATCGATGCGCAGATGCGCCGCCGCCAGGGTTTTGCCGCTATTGGCCTTGATAAAGGCGTCGGCAATCTCGCCCACGGTTTGGCTGCCGCCCTTGCCGAAATCGGGCAGGACCAGCGTGCTCATTAGCCGCTGGATCTTATCGATATAGGCATCGGGCGTCGGCTGATCGGAACAAGTGCCGTGCTTGGCCCATTCGCATTGCACCAGCTTTTCACTGGGCATCAGGCAGAGGGCGCGGCGGAGGGTCGATTCGGGGACCGGGGCGGTCGGGGTGCAGAACTGCGGCCAGCCGCTGGCTTTTCCCGGCCCATACTGGGGCCAGAGACCATGCACGACAAAACCGAAGCGGTTGCGGCGGCACTGCAGATCCACCCCGGCGCGGTCGCGCGCTTGCTCGCAGAAGGCCGGGGACCAGGATAGGGCGAGGACGTAGAAATCAAAATCGCCCGGCGTGCCGCGCGCGGCGGCGTCCTGCCCGTCGCGGCTGCGGCTATCACAGGCGGCAACGCTCAGCCGTTCCGGCAGATGGCATTGCGTCTGCTGGGCGGCGGCGGGTAGGGCGAGGCAGGTCAGCAGAAAGAGTAGGATCAGGCGGATCATGGCGGCAGTTTAGGGCAAACCCGTTAAGCCTTGGTAGCGTGCAGTGCGGATGCCAGCCCTTCGCGATGCTGTCGTTGACGAAGCGCCAACGGTTTTTACGACGCCGGACGGGTGGTTTCCGAAGCGGCGCTTGGGGTTTTCGGCGGTTCTGCTACGCCGGGGGCATGCGAATTTTCCTCCACCGTCCGCCCTTGGGGCAACCAGCCGTCTGCTGCCAAAGCCGCGCGGAAGCTGCGGCCCACGGGCACGCGCCGCCCATCGGTCAGCACCAGCTCCCAGCCGCTTTTCCCGCGCTCGGCCCCGGTCACGGCGGCCCGGGCGACCCACCAGCTTTTATGCACCTGGGCGCCGGGGACGCTGCGCAATTCGGCCACGGCATCGCGCAGGCGCAGCAGGATCAGACTATTGCCGAGGGTGGTGTGGACGCGCAGGTAATGATCCTCCATCTCAAGGCACAGAAGATCGCGCCCCAGGGCGGGCGGCAGCCGATCGAAGAAGGGCGCGGCGACCGGGGGCAGTGGCGGCAGCGGGCTTATCGGGGCGGCGCTTTCTGGCGCCTGCGGGCGCGGGAACCGAACGAACAGGATGGACGCCGCCGTCCCCACGGCCATCAGCAGCATCGCCTGCGGCAGACTATCCCAGAAGCTGAAGCGGGCGACCAGATCGGGCGGGGCGATCAGCGGCAGCAACAGGCGCACGCCGAGGGTCTGCACCGGGCTGAGCACCAGCGTTGCCCCAAGCACATAGAGCGGCAGCGACGCTTGCCGCCAGCGCGCGGGCAGCAGCAGCGCCGCCAGAACCGACAGGCCGGTTCCCAGCAACACGGTCGCCACCCAAAAAATCAGCCGGTCAAGCAGGGGCGCAGCGTAGCTGCCGAACGGCCCCAGCACCGCCAGGAACAGTCCAACCCCAAGCGCGCCGCCGAAGAGGCCGCGCAATTTACCCGGAGTAAGATCCATGCCGCTTGATCCCTTGAGCCTTCATATCGCCGCCAGTCTGCTCGCCCTAATCTGTGGCGGCATCCTTTATCTGATCCCAGGGAAAGGCAATGCTTGGCATCGCCGCTTCGGCATTCTGGCGGCTGCGGGGCTGCTGGGCACGGGGATTTCCGGCTTTTTCCTGCGCGGGCTGACCGGCGGGTGGAGCTTTCTGCATATCCTCTCCGCCGTCACGGTGATGTCGGTGATCGGGGGGCTGGCGTGCCTTGTTGCATGGCGGCGGACGCGCAACGGCGTCTGGTTGCTGCGGCACTATCGCGCTATGTCCGGCGCCTATAGCGGCTTACTGGTCGCGCTCGGGCTTCGGGTTCTGCCGATGATCCTGGGCGGCGATACCCGGACGTGGCTGATCCCTGGATTGATCGTGTTGCTTATTGTCACCCAAACCAGCGTTAGTTTGGCCGAACGCTTCTATTGGCGGCCCCGGCTGACCCGGCGGGGTTAAGTACGCGACCAGCGCTCGTAGGCTTGGGTCGCATCGCGCCAGGGTTCGTAATACAGCCCGCTCCCCAGGTGCTCTTGGGCGTACTGTTGGGCCTGAAACGTCACTTGGGCCGAAACCAGCGCCAAACCACGGGAACGGCGGCGACGGTCGGGATCGGCAAAATCCTCGGGGCCGTCATCGTCGAGATCGAAGCGGGGGCGGGCCGTTCGCGTGCCAGAGGAAACCTCCTCGGCACGCTTTTCCTCGGCCTGTTCCTCGGTTTCAGGGCGGCGGCGGCGGATCGGCCGGGCAGGGGAGACCGGCTGATAGGTGATCGGGGCGATCGCCATCGCGGGTTCCCTGCCCGGCCGTAAGAGCTAACTGTCGGACTTGGGCGCCAGCCGTTCGATTTGCGCCTGGAGCGCATCGAGCTGGCGCTTAAGGTCAGAGACTTGCACCGGCTGCTGCACCGGGGCGTCGGGCTTTACCGCCTCGCCCGCAGCGCCCTGATTGCCGAACGGCGTGAACATGCGCATCGCCCGTTCGATCATGGCGATATTCTGCTTGCTCATCTGATCGAAGGAGCCGAAGGGAAACAGGCTGCCAAACGATTCTTGAAAATACTGGCGCATTTCCCCCTGATTGCGCGCAAAACTTTGCATCGCGGTTTCAAGGTAGCTCGGCACCAGCCATTGCATATTGTCGCCATAGAGACCGATCAACTGCCGCAGGAAGCTAATCGGCAGCATGTTCTGCCCTTTGGCTTCTTCTTCGACGATGATCTGGGTTAGCACTTGCCGGGTGATGTCTTCACTGGTTTTGGCGTCATAAACGACAAAATCCACATCATCCTTCACCATTTGGCACAGCGTATCGAGCGTCACATAGCTCGACGTCGCCGTATTGTAGAGGCGGCGGTTGGCGTATTTTTTGATCGTGATTTGCCGCTTGGCCGCATCGCCGCTGTCGTGGGTCGATGCCGATTGCGGTTGGCTCATCGCGTACCCTTCCCTCTGACCGTCTCTCATTTTTGATTAGGCGAAGTGTAGCACAGATTCCGCAGGCGCACAGTGCCGCAATGCACAAAGTGCACTCAGGCCGGGGGATGTTCCCAGGCAATGCAGCGAAACGTGCCGTAGAGCGTCAGCGCTTCCTTTGGCTGGCAGCCCAGTTTTTCCGCAACGCGCTGCGACGGGATATTCTGCGGATCGATGCAGCTAATCAGCCGTTGCCCCGCCGGGCGATGGGCGCGGACGGCCAAGGCCGCTTCTGGCGCATAGCCCTTGCCCCAATAGGGCGACAGCAGGCCCCAGCCGAGTTCGAGGCACGGCCAGGTGTCGGGGTAGAGAAAGCCGATCCGCCCGACCCAATCGCCGGTGCTTTTTTCGATGACGCTATAAAAGCCAAAGCCGCGCAGGGTCCAATGTCCCAGCGCGCCGACCAGCCCGCGCCAGCCGCCTTTCTCGGGCAGCATCGTGCCGCCGAGAAAGCGCATGGCCGCCTCATCCGCCCCGAAACGGCCAAAGGCGGCCATATCGGCCTCCTCGGGCACCCGCAGGATCAACCGGTCGGTTTCGATCCGCAAGGGAACAGTTAGCGGGGCGGTGGGAAGGTTCATTACTTCTTATCAGCCTGGATATAGGCGGACACGATCTTATCCGGGTTGGTGACCACGCCATTGCGGCTGGGGTCGCCCTTGCGGAGCTTATCGACCGCGTCCATGCCCGACGAGACCCGGCCCCAAACGGTATACTGCCCGTCGAGGTTCGGCGCGTCGGAGAAGCAGATGAAGAATTGGCTGTCGGCGGAATTCGGGCTTTGCGCCCGCGCCATCGACACGGTGCCGCGCCGATGCTTTTCGCTGCTAAACTCCTGGTTCAGCTTCACGCCCGACCCGCCCATGCCGGTGCCAGTCGGATCGCCGCCCTGCGCCATAAAGCCATCGATGACGCGGTGGAAAACGACGCCATTGTAAAAGCCCTGGCGCACCAGTTCCTTAATGCGGGCCACATGCTTCGGCGCAAGATCCGGGCGCATGTCGATGACGACTTTGCCGGTGGACAATTCCAGCACCAGCGTATCGTCCGGCGCGGCAGCCAGCGTCGGCAAGGACAGCAGCGGTAGGCTGGCGGCCAGCGCCAGCGCCGCGCGGCGGGTCAGCTTACTCAGCGACATCGGCGGCCACCTTCAGCGACACGATTTGATCCGGGTCTTTCACCGCGCCCGATCCGGGGGCACCGCGCTTAATCGCGTCCACATGCTCGAACCCGTCGATCACCTGGCCCCAAACGGTATATTGGCCGTTGAGGTGCGGCGTCGTGCCGAAGCAGATGAAGAATTGGCTGTCGGCGCTATCCGGGCTCATGGCGCGGGCCATCGAGCAGGTGCCCTTCACATGCTTGCGGTCGTTGAATTCGGCCTTCAGCTTCTTGCCCGAGCCACCCGAACCGGTGCCGGTGGGATCGCCGGTCTGGGCCATGAAGCCGTCGATGACGCGGTGGAAGACGATGCCGTCGTAAAAGCCTTCGCGCGCCAGCTCCTTAATGCGGGCGACATGGTTCGGCGCGCTGTCCGGGTACAATTCGATGGTGACGCGGCCGTCCTTCAGGTCCAGAAACAGCGCGTTTTCGCGATCGGCAATCTCAACCATTTTCTTACCTTTTCAGAGAGTTAGTGTGCCAAAGCCCAGGTCTGGCCGACCCCGGCTTCGCAAATCAGCGGAACGGATAGCACAGACCCGGCGGCCTGTTCCATCACCGGGCGCAGGGTGGCGATGGCGTCGTCCACATGGGCGTCGGGGACTTCGAAGACCAGTTCGTCGTGTACCGTCAGCAGCGGTTTGGCGGGCAGCTTGGTTTCCGCCAGAACTTTGCTGACCTGGATCATCGCCCGCTTCATAATGTCGGCGGCCGTGCCTTGCAGGGGGGCGTTGATCGCTTGGCGTTCGGCGAAAGCCCGGCGGGCGGCGTTCTTATCCAGGATCGTCGGCACCCAGCAGCGCCGCCCGAAGAGGGTGGTGACGAACTGCTGTTCCTTCGCCAGCGCCTTCATCCGGTCCATATAGGCGCGGATGCCGGGGTAGCGTTCGAAATAGGCGCGGATGAAGGCCTGCGCCTGACCTTGCGACACACCGATGTTTTGGGCGAGGCCGAAGGCGCTCATCCCATAAATGATCCCGAAGTTGATGGCCTTCGCCTTGCGGCGGGTTTCCTTATCCATCGTCTCCAGCGGTACCTCGAAGACCTGCGAGGCGGTGAGCGCGTGAATATCGACCCCGGCGGCAAAAGCATCCTTCAGCGCGTCGATCCCCGCCACTTCGGCCAGCAGGCGCAATTCGATTTGGCTATAATCGATCGAGATCAGCTTGCTGCCCGCAGGCGCAACAAAGGCTTCGCGGATCTTGCGGCCTTCTTCGGTGCGGATGGGGATATTCTGCAAATTCGGATCGGAGGAGGAGAGGCGCCCGGTGGTGGTGGTCGCCAGCGCGTAGGACGTATGGACGCGGCCCGTACGCGGGTTGATCTGCTCCAGCAGCGCATCGGCATAGGTCGATTTCAGCTTGGCGAGCTGGCGATAATCCAGCACCAGCCCCGGTACTGGGTGGGCCGCGCGCAGCCCTTCCAGCACGTCCGACGCGGTGGAGAAATTCTCGGTCTTGCTGGTCTTGCCCTGATCGGTCAGGCCGAGTTTGCCAAAGAGAATATCGCCCAATTGCTTGGGGGAGGCGATGTTGAACACTTCGCCCGCCGCCGCGTGAATCTGGCTTTCCAGCACCGCCATCCGCGCGCCGAAATCCGCCGAAAGTTCCTTCAGCCGGTTGCGGTCAAGCATCGCGCCTTCCTGCTCCATCGCCGAAATCACGGTGGGCAGCGGGCGTTCGATGGTTTCATAAAGATGCACCTGCCGTTCGATCAGCAGGCGGGCCTTCAGCAGATGATAGAGCCGCAGCGTCACATCGGCGTCTTCGGCGGCATAGGCGAGGGCTTTATCCAGCGGCACTTCGGCAAAGCTTATTTGCTTTTTGCCCTTCCCGCAGACCTCCTCATAGGAAATCGTCGTGATGCCGAGATGACGGTCGGCCAACTCGTCCATGCCGTGCCCATGCTTGCCGCCGTCCAGCACATAGGACAGCAGCATCGTATCGTCATAGGGCGCGATGGTCAGGCCATGCTGGGCCAGCACGATCATATCGTACTTTAGGTTCTGGCCGATTTTCAGCACGGTGGGATCGGCGAGCAGCGGTTTCAGCGCGGCAATCGCCTCGGCCAGCGGAATTTGCTCAGGGCGCGCATTGCCAAGATCAAGCTCCCCTTTGGCGGCGCCGTGGCCGAGCGGAATATAGCAGGCCTCCCCCGGCGTCACCGCTAAGGACACGCCGACCAAATCGGCGGCATTGGCCGATAGGCTGGTGGTTTCGGTATCGACGGCGACCAGCCCGACCGCATGGGCGCGGGCGATCCAATGGTGCAGCCGGTCGAGGCTTTGCACCAGCCCGTAATTCCGGGGCGCATCGGCGGGTTTGGGCACGTCTGCCGTTCCCGGCGCGGCGGGAACCGTCGGCGCGGGCGTCGCGGCGGCGCGGGCGGTGGCGAGCTTTACCCCCTCCGGCCCGACCAGCTTTGACAGCAGGGAGCGGAAGTTCTGCGTTGCCAGAAAATCCTTCAACACCTCCGCATCGGGGGCGCGTTTGTCGAGGTCCGGCAGGGCAACGGGCAGGGGGGCGTCTTCGCGCAGGCGCACGAGTTCGCGGGAAACCCGGGCCAGTTCGGCATTGTCGATCAGCGCTTGGCGGCGCTTGGGCTGTTTGATTTCTTCCGCCCGCGCCAGCAGCGTATCGAGATCACCATAGGTATTGATCAGTTCGGCGGCGGTCTTTTGGCCGATGCCGGGAACGCCCGGCACATTATCCGTGCTGTCGCCCATCAGCGCCTGCACGTCCACGACCTTTTCCGGCGGAACGCCGAATTTTTCCACCACTTCCGCCGGGCCGATGGTTTTATTCTTCATCGGATCGAGCAGCGACACACCGGGGCGGATAAGCTGCATGAGGTCTTTGTCGGAGGAGACGATCACCACATCGCCGCCCTCGGCCACTTCGGCGGCGGCATAGGCGGCGATCAGATCGTCGGCCTCGAACCCCTCAAGCTCAATCGCGGGCACGTTGAAGGCGCGCGTTGCCTCCCGCACCAGGGCGAACTGCGGGATCAGGTCTTCCGGCGCGGGCGGGCGATGGGCCTTATAGGCGGGGTAGAGTTCGGTGCGGAAGGAATGGCGCGATACGTCGAAAATAACCGCGACCCGTTCCGCCCCTGCATCCCCCAAAAGCCGCGCCAGCATATTGGTAAAGCCATAGACGGCATTCACCTGCACCCCATCAGGGCGCGTCATCGGTGGCAGCGCGTGATAGGCCCGGAAGATAAACGCCGAGCCATCGACGAGGTAAAGCGTCTTACCGGTCTTGCTATCCTGGGGCACGGGCTTAATGGCCGCCGTGGCTCTTGGCGCCTTCCTTCAGCACATATTCGCGGCCGCAATAGGGGCATTCCACCCGGCCACCGGCTTCGATATTGAGGAAAACGCGCGGATGCCCCAGGGCTGCCCCGTCGCCATCGCAGGCAACCGTGGTGGTATCGACCAGAATGGTTTCGACCGGCTTATGCGCAGCAGTCATCGTCGCTTCCTTATGCGGGGACCAGTGTCGCGCGGATCATAGCGGAGCGGAGCCAGCGATCAAGCCCGCAAAACCGAGAGAGCCCTTGGGCTTTCCCGGTGCCTGCCAGCAGGTCTACTTCGTCGCGTCCTTCAGGTAGGCGATCAGATTTTCCAGTTCTGCCGGGTTTTTGATGCCGACGAAGGCCATTTTGTTGCCTGCAACCATATTTTTGGGATCGGTCACATAGGCTTTGATCGTATCGGTATCCCAGGTGACGCCAGCAGACTTCATCGCGGGGGAATAGGCAAAGCCTTCCTTACTGCCCGCCTTCCGTCCAAAGACGCCGTTGAGACCCGGGCCGACGCCGTTTTTGCCGCTGGCATCGACCGTATGGCAAACCTTGCATTTGGTGGTGAAAACCTTCTGCCCGGCGGCGGCATCGCCATCGGCCAGGGCGGGAAGCGTCAGCAGCAGCGGGGCGGCGGCGAGAAGGGCGGACAGACGGCGCATTGATGGTTCCTTCGCTAATAAAGCCAACGCCCACCCTAGCGGGGGGCGCTTTGGCTCAACCTGATCCATATCAAGTTAGCGTGAAATTCCATCGGCTGTGGGATGGGGTAGGGCGCGGCGGATTGCCTCTGGCAGAAGTCTCAGCAACAGCCCCCGCAGGGCCTGCCATCCGGCGCTGAGCAACAAAATCAGCGCGCCAAGCAGCAGGAGCGCGAAGGTGACCGACAGGTCTTCGGTCGATAGCCCGTTGCGACCGAGGTAGCTGATCGCCACCCCGGCATAGACCAGCCCTGAAACAAGGATCGCCCGCCGGTCTGCCGCCAGCGCCACCAGGGCGAGGGCCGCGAAGAGCGCCAGGGTTACTTCCGGGCGGCTGTTATTCTCCAGCGCATCGGCCCAATGCATCACCGGATGCACGATCAGCGGCGCCGCCAGCAGATGCAGCCAAAAGGCCATGTCGGTGCGTCGCGTCTCCCGGTTCGGGTCGCTGTAATCGAGCCGCAGGGCGAGCAGGAAGAAGATCACCCCGCTCAGCACCATCAGATACGGCAGCAGCAGTTCGGCGGTCTTTGGGGTGGCGGCGAACAGCAGGGCGATCAGCAGCACCATCAGCGCGGCGCCCCCTGCGGCGGGCGCGATGGGCAGGCGGAAGCGGCGGTAGTGCAGATAGGCCGCCCCGGCGGCAAATATGGCAGGTACGATAAAACTGCCCGCCGCCAGAATTTCGAATATCGCGCCATCATGCTTGCCCGGCATCAGGCCGAGCACGGCGAAGAAGGTGGCGCCGACGAAAGCCCCAAGCAACAGAATGCTCGGCAGCGCCATCCGCCGCTTGCGGGTGAAAAATTCGGCAAGCCCCCAGGACACCAGCGCCAGCGCGCCCCCCGTTCCGGCCATGCCCAGCCCGCCGAGGAAAATCCCCAGCGCCGTCAGAAAAAGCACGATCCCGATCGCCACGAAAATATCGCCGAAACCGGTGATAAAGCGCAGCTTTTCAGGATCGTCCGCCGGGGCTTCTGCCCCTGCCAGCGCGCGGAGTTGATCGGCCTGGAGCGCGGTTATAATGCCGCGTGTGACGGCTTGGGTAAGGGTCGCGTTAGAGATCATGGCGTTAGCGTTCCGTTACCGCTTCGGCCGTCGTGATCACCGTGCAATATTCCCCGTCGAGATTGGCCAGCGACATTGCGTGCACATCGTCGGCGGGGTGATATTTGCCGGTCCAATCTTTGCGGCCGAAGGTAAAGCAGCCATCTTCAACCAGATAAGTATTGAACCCCAGGTTGCCCGCCATGCGCACGGTGGCTTCCACCGAGTTATTGGTAATGACCCCGGCGATCACCAGCGCGCGAAACCCGGCGGCCAGCAGCAGCGCATCAAGATCGGTGCCGATGAAGGCGCTATTGGTTTGCTTCGCGATAATCGGTTCGCCCGGCAGCGGTTCGGCTTCCGGCTTAAAAGCATGCAGCGGCTGGCCGGCGCGATAGGTCGAGTGCGGCGAGACCGAATCGTGCCGCACGTGCCAGACCGGCCAGCTTTGCGCCCGCCAATGGGCTAGCAGGTGCGCGATATTGGCTTCGGCGGCGGGATTATTACGCTCCCCCCACGACGGATCGTCGATCGCCTTTTGCAGGTCGATCAGCAGCAGCACGGCGCCGGGCGGTGGTAACGTTTTCATAGAAGAGAGGGTCCGTCAGGGCTGCGCGAAACGCAAGGCCGATCTGCGACGGACGCGCCAGATCGTCGGGAGGGCAGAGCATCCTTGCAATGATCGCTCACAAAACCATCTGTTTAGGCGCTAAAAAGAACATACTGCTGCCTTGGCGGCAGAGGAAAAGCCGCCGTATGGTGGGCGGCACAAAAACGAATGGGTTCCTGGGCGAGGAGTAAAGGTCACATGCCGGCGTATCGTTCCAAAACATCGACCAGCGGCCGCAATATGGCAGGCGCGCGCGCCCTGTGGCGGGCCACCGGGATGCGCGACGGCGATTTCGGTAAGCCGATTATCGCCATTGCCAATTCCTTCACCCAATTCGTGCCGGGCCATGTGCATCTGAAAGACCTGGGGCAGTTGGTGGCCGGGGCGGTGGAGCGCGCGGGCGGTGTTGCCAAGGAATTCAACACCATCGCCGTCGATGACGGGATCGCGATGGGCCATGACGGCATGCTTTATTCGCTGCCGTCGCGCGACCTGATCGCCGACTCGGTTGAATATATGGTCAACGCCCATTGCGCCGATGCCATCGTTTGCATCTCCAACTGCGATAAGATCACCCCGGGCATGCTGATGGCCGCGATGCGCCTCAATGTGCCGGTGATCTTCGTATCGGGCGGCCCGATGGAAGCCGGGAAGGTCGTGCTGCAAAGCGGCCAGAAGCGGGCGCTCGATCTCGTCGATGCGATGGTGGCGGCGGCGGATTCGGAAGTCAGCGATAGCGATGTGAATGCCATCGAGCGTTCGGCCTGCCCAACCTGCGGGTCGTGTTCGGGCATGTTTACCGCCAATTCGATGAACTGCCTGACCGAAGCCCTGGGCCTGTCGCTGCCCGGCAATGGGTCGGTGCTGGCAACCCACGCCGACCGCGAACGGCTGTTCCTGGAAGCGGGCAGCCGCATCGTCGAGCTGGCCAAACGCTATTACGAGCAGAACGACGCTTCCGTCCTGCCGCGCAATATCGCCACCTTCAAGGCGTTCGAAAACGCCATGACGCTGGATATTGCGATGGGCGGTTCGACCAATACGGTCCTGCATCTGCTCGCCGCGGCCTTCGAGGCGGAAGTGCCGTTTACCATGAAGGATATCGACCGCCTGTCGCGCCGCGTGCCGGTGCTGTCGAAGGTCGCGCCCGCGAAGTCCGACGTGCATATGGAAGACGTGCATCGGGCGGGCGGCATTATGGCCATCCTCGGCGAGTTGGATCGCGCCGGGTTGCTGACCACCGATGTGCCGACCGTGCATTCGGCCACCCTGGCCGACGCGCTGAATACTTGGGACGTGAAGCGCAATCCGTCAGAGGACGTGCAGACCTTCTACCGCGCCGCGCCGGGCGGTATCCCGACCCAGAAGGCTTTCTCCCAAGCCGCCCGCTACGACAGTCTCGATACCGACCGCCAGGGCGGCGTCATCCGGTCGGCGGAGCATGCTTTCTCGAAAGACGGCGGCCTCGCCGTGCTCTACGGCAATATTGCCGAACAAGGCTGCATCGTGAAGACCGCCGGGGTGAAGGACGGTATGCTTTCCTTCACCGGCACCGCCCGCGTTTTCGAAAGCCAGGACGACGCTGTGACCGGCATTCTCAATGATACGGTCAAGCCGGGCGATGTGGTGATCGTGCGCTACGAAGGGCCGAAGGGCGGGCCGGGCATGCAGGAAATGCTCTATCCGACCAGCTACCTGAAGTCGAAGAAGCTCGATCACCTGTGCGCCCTGGTCACCGATGGCCGTTTCTCCGGCGGGTCGTCGGGCCTGTCCATCGGTCACGTCTCGCCGGAAGCGGCGGATGGCGGGCTGATCGGGCTGGTGCAGGATGGCGACCGCATCGAGATCGATATTCCCACCCGCCGCATTCATCTGGCGGTTGACGAGGCGACTCTTGCCGCCCGCCGCGCCGCCCAGGATGCCGCCGGGTGGACGCCGGCCCAGCCGCGCCCGCGCAAAGTATCGGCGGCGCTGCGGGCCTATGCGGCGCTGACCACCAGCGCGTCCACTGGCGCCGTGCGGAAGATTTAAGGGACTGCGGACGGTCGGGGGCGCCACCCCCGACCGTTTCTTAGCGCTGGCCCAGGTGGTGCCCCAAGACCGTAAACAGGCGCGGGTCCAGCGATTGGGCGACGTTGAAGCGTAGAAAGCCGCTGGCCGATTGGGCGGCACTGAACACATTACCAGGGGCGAGGATTACCTTATCCGCCAGCGCCCGGCGCGACAGATCGGCGGCATCCAGCCCATCCGGTAGTTTGGCCCATAAGAACATACCGCCGCGCGGCTCCAACCACGGGGTGATCCCCAGCGGTTTTAGTTTGCGGATGGTTTGCGACATGGCGCGGGCCAAGCGGGCGCGCACGCTATCCATATGCTTCCGATAGCTACCGTCTTTCAGCACGGCCAGCACCAGTTCCGCCCCCAAGCGCCCGCCGCCGAAGGAGGTGGCGATTTTGAGATCGACCAGCCCATCGATCCAATCGGGCCGGGCGGCGATATAGCCGCAGCGCGCGGCGGCGGACAGGGATTTCGAGAAACTGCCGATGCGCACCACCCGGTTCAGCCCGTCGAAGGCGGCGAGGCGCGGCGCCGGTTCGGTCTCGAAATCGGCGAAAATATCATCCTCCGCAATGATCAGATTATGGGCTTCCGCCAGTTTCAGCAGCCGGAAGGCGATCAGCGGCGATAGGGTGGCGCCGGTTGGATTATGCAGGGCGGCGTTGGTGATATAAAGGCGCGGGCGGTGTTCCGCCAAGGCGGCGGCGAAAGCCTCGAGATCCGGCCCCTGCGGCGTATAGGGCACGCCGATGATCGTGGCGCGATGGGCGCGCAGCAGGGCGTGGAAGTTGAAGTAGCAAGGATCATCGACCAGCACACAATCGCCCGGTTGCAACAGCAGACGGCAGAGAAGGTCGATGGCCTGTGTGCCGGATTCGGTGAGCATGATCTGATCCGGTACAGTTTCGATACCCTGATCGGCCATCCGCCGCGCCAGCAGTAAGCGCAGGGCGGGCAGCCCGAGGGGGGAGCCATAGTCGGTAAACGGCGCCATGTCCGGCGCGCGGGCGAAGCCGCGCAAGGCCCGGCGTAAACTACCGTCCGGCAACCAGTCTGACGGCAACCAACCGCAGCCGGGCTTCAGCATATGCTCCCCAGCGTCCAGCGAGTAGCGCGAGACCCAGAAGGGATCGATTTCCCGATCCAGGCGCGGGCCGATATCGGCGAGGCTGAGCGGCGGCAAGGCGCCCGCAACATAAAAGCCCGACCCAGCCCGGGCGCGGATGATCCCTTCGGCGCTCAGGCGGTCATAGGCCTCCACCACCGTCGATTTCGAGACGGTGAGACTTTCCGCCAGCGCCCGGATGGACGGTAGTTTCGCCCCCGGCACCAGCGCACGGGCGGCGATGCGGCCCCGGATGATTTGCATAACCTGATCGACCAGCGTGCTGGAGGCTGCAAGGACCGTCATCACCGTCTCCCTAAATTGATCAGTACAGTTTTCTTGAATTGTCCTGAACTGTCTCTGGCACTCGAAGCGGCTTCTGTCAAGCTATCGGCGTGATGGTTTGGAGGATGGTGGGATGGATAAGAGTCTTGATGGGTGGATCAGCGGCTTTCTGGGCGTTTTGATTTTCAGCGGTTCGCTGCCCGCAACGCGGCTGGCGGTGGCCGATTTCGACCCGTTTTTCCTAACGCTGGCCCGCGCGGCGATCGCCGGTTTGCTGGCCGGGGGGGTGCTGCTGATCTTCCGCCAAGCCCGCCCCAGTCGCCGCGACCTGCCATCGTTGCTGATTGTCTCGCTGGGCGTCATTGTTGGGTTTCCGCTGTTGACCGGCCTTGCGCTACAGCATGTCACCTCGGCGCATTCGGTCGTCTTCGTTGGGCTGCTGCCGCTGTCCACGGCGATTTTTGGCGTGATCCGGGGCGGCGAGCGTCCGCGCCCGCTGTTTTGGCTCTTCTCCGGCATCGGCAGTGCCTGCGTGGCCGGGTTTGCGCTGTTCCAGAGCGGCGGCGGCACGCTGGTCGGCGATGCCTTCATGCTGGCGGCGATTATCGTCTGCGGTCTTGGTTATGCCGAAGGCGCGGCCCTCTCGCGCCGCTTGGGCGGCTGGCAGGTGATCTCCTGGGCGCTCGTCCTCTCCTTGCCGTTCATGGCTGCCGCCGCGCTGCTGACCCAGCCCGCCGATTGGTCGCACGTCGGCACCCCGGCGCTCTGGAGCCTTGGCTATGTATCGCTGTTTTCCATGCTGATCGGCTTCGTCTTCTGGTACCGCGGCCTCGCCCTCGGCGGCATCGCGGGCGTTGGGCAGCTTCAGCTTTTGCAGCCGTTCTTCGGCCTGACCCTGGCCGCGACCCTGGTCGGCGAAAGCGTCGCCTGGCCGATGGTCGCGGTTACGGGCGCGGTGGTGCTGTGCGTCGCCGGGGCGAAGAAGTTTGCGCGTTAGGGGGACGGGGTGAGGTCATCCAGGGCGTATTGGATGAACTCATCCCACTCTACCGGCCTAAGATGGCTGTTGATGGTAGAGAGGATGGTGGCGATGGACTGGTAAAACTGGGTGATAAGGCCAAAATTTTCCCGCAATTCCGGCGCTGGATCCGCCGCGCTAATGCGGTCAAAGGCTTGTTTTTGTTCGGCGTGTTCAGATTCCCAGTATTCGGCATAGGGGGCAATATCCTGTGGTTTAGTTATTTTTAAGCCGCCGAGTAGGTAAATGCGGACACGTTCGATAAAATCTATTTTACATTGTTCGCTAAACTTCCAGATATGATAAAGCTCATACATGCAGTACGGCGACCGTAAATAAGAATCGCTCATAAAAATGAAGATGCGCTGGCCCTGGCTCAAGGATTTCATATAGTTTTTGAGTTTTTCGCCGAATTTTATCGCATCTTTATCCCTTAGAACGGGAATATTTTTTCCTCTCGCTGTCTCCATAAAGGTCTCGACAGCGGCTTTTTCGTCTTTTGGAACCGCCTGCAAATCCTTCCAGCAATAAGAAACATAGAGCTTGTAATCGCTCATCGGTTCTTCGGTGAAGGTCGGCTTGAAGGTTTCCGCCTCGTCTGGCCGGGGCGGTGGGGTATCGCGGGGGGTGGGGTTTTTCACGCCGAAGTCGTGGTTAATGTCCTCGATCCACCCGCGCAGCAGATCAAATAAACGCTTTTCGCGATCGCCCTTGACCTCAAGGGTCAGGCTACCCGCCCAGGGGGCTGCGGTGGCGTGACCATCGCGCGGGCCGAAGATTTGCCGAATATAAGCCCGGCTGCGGGTTGTTGCCTCGTAAACATACAGCCCGTCGCGCCAATAGCGCCCGCGCATTTGGGCTTCCTGGCCGATCCGGCAGATCAAGGCGCGCATGATGCCCCGATGCAGCAAGCTATAGTCATAGGTCATGGTGGCGGGCTGGCCGGGGAAACTATGCCACGCCTCGTCAAGTTCGAGGGCGAAGGCCGATTGTTCCGGCAACAGATCGGGGGCGAGGTAGATCGTTTCCGCCCCGGTGCCCTGATACGCAAAACAAATCCCGCAGGTTTCCATGAAGGAAAGGAATAGTGCTTGTTCGTCCGGGCTAAAGCCTTCCGCATCCCATACTAGGGCGCTGAGGTCGGCGAGGGTAAAGCGCCCGTGCTTCTCCCGAAGGTGGGAATAAACTTTGTCCCGGCTAAACAGGGCATAGATTGCGCCAATGGCCCAAGTTTGATCGAGAATGATTTGGTCGCCGAACAGGCCGGGCTGGTAGAAAATCACCCCACAGCGGTGCAAATAGGTGCGCAAGGTTGCGGGCGCGCTTTTAACGCCATGCTGTGCGCAGAGATCGGCAAACCACGCTTGATCCCGCCGCTGATTCTCCGGTCGATAGGTGCCATCGGCCTCGCGCAGGTTTTCAATCGCGTGCTGCACGGCCTGCCATGCTTGGCCGATTACCCGCACGTCCTCGTTCTCGCGCAGATGGTCCACCGCGTCCTGCAGGGCGGCGCGCAGATCGCGGGCACGATAGGGTTTCTGCGCGCCGAACTGCAACCGGCGCAGAAACGCGAAGGCAGCCCCTTCGGTGGGCGGTGCGGGCTGTTCGTCGGCCCGGGTGTCGCATTTGCTTTGCACCAGCAAAACCGGGCTGTCCGCGCCTGCATGGTCGGCGATATGGTCCAGCCAATATTGGCGGGGATAGGTGCGCGACATAAAGTTGCGCGGATCGACATTCAGGGTGCTGGCATCCGCCGGTTCCCGATCCGCCGACCACAGCAGGGCAAAGACGGCGCGGCTGCGCAAAAACAGCGTATGGGTGCTGTGGTATAGCTCCTGCCCGCCAAAATCCCACAGGTGCAGGCGTGTTTCGCCCTGCTGATCGTCGCCCGGTAGTGTAGCGGTGGTAACCTGAATGCCGTGGGTGCTATCCCAATCGGGGCTGAAGGCCTCTCCGCGCAAATGCCGCGCCATCTGGGTTTTGCCGGTGCCGCCATTGCCCAGCAGGAACAGTTTTACATCGCGGACGGGAGTGGGGTTTTGCTCTCGGTCGGCTAAATAGTCGCGCAGGCGCGGGAGGCAGTTGTCATCGTAACCGTTCGATAGGATTTCCGGGGGGAAGCCTGACAGCGTGGTGATGATTACGGATTCCAGCGCTGGGCGTGCCAAAAACTCCGGTGGATAGGTTTTTAGGGGAGTGTCGAAGCAGTAGAGGCTTTGCAGGGCGGTACAGTTTTGCAGCGCGTCGAGGTTGGTGATCTGGGTGTAGGAGCAGTTGAGGATTTGTAGGGCGGTACAGTTTTGCAGCGCATCTAGGCTGGTGATCTGGGTTTCGGCGCAGTAGAGGCTTTGCAGTTCGGTACAGTTCTGCAGCCCGTCGAGGCCGGTGATCTCGGTGAAGGAGCAGCTGAGCCTTTGCAGTTCGGTGCAGTTCTGCAGCCCGTCGAGGCTGGTTATCTGGGTGCCGAAGCAGTAGAGCCTTTGTAGGGCGGTACAGTTCTGCAGCCCATCAAGGCTGGTTATCTGGGTGTTGAAGCAGTCGAGGCTTTGCAGGACGGCGCAGTTTTGCAGCCCCTCGAGGTTGGTGATCTGGGTGTTGAAGCAGTCGAGGCTTTGCAGGACGGCGCAGTTCTGCAGCGCGTCGAGGTTGGTGATCTGGGTGTTGGAGCAGTCGAGGCTTTGCAGGGCGGTGCAGTTCTGCAGCCCGTCGAGGCTGCTGATCGCGTTCCACGAACAATCCAATTCCCGCAAATGCGGCACGTCCCGCAGAGCCTCCGGCAATGCGGATAGCCCCAAATCAGAAAGATCCAAGCCCCCCGTCTTCGCCTCTGCCTCCTGCGCAATCCGGGCGAGGGCCACGGCCATCCCATTAGTGCCATCAAACTCGGGAATAATCGTCATGCGGCACGGCCCCCAGAGAAAACCTTCTTTCCGAGATTAACCTTTTCCCTCTGCAGCGCAAAGGGGTGGGACGCCGTTCCGCATCACCCCAGGCTACTCAAACTCCGCGACGGGTAGCGCACCGAGGGGTCGAAGGGGTTCAGCGCCGCGCCCAAGGCAGTGGCTTCGGTTTGTAGGATTTTCAGCACGGTCGGCAGCCGTTCCGGTCCCAGCCGTTCGGCGAGGGTGCCGACCGATAGGGCGGCGACGGGGGTGCCGCTGGCGTCCAGCACGGGCACGGCGACGCCCGCCATGCCGGGGATCAGGCCGGTATTGAGGCTGACCCAGCCCTGCGCGCGGGCTTTCGCGAGTTCCAGCCGCAGGCCTGCTTCGTCCAGGAAGCCGCGATCCAGCAGGCGGGGCATATTGAAGCGGATGACTTCTTCGGCTTCGGCTTCCGGCAGATGGGCGAGGATGGCGAGGCTGCCTTGGCCGATGCCCAAGGGAATGCGCCCGCCAATGTCGCCGGTGAAGGAGCGGATGGGGAAGGGGCCCTCCACCCGGTCGAGGCACACGACATCGTAGCGGTGGCGTACCAGCAGAAAAATCGTATCGGTCAGGGTCGCGGAGAGGCGCAGCAGGCGCGGGCGGGCAAGGTCGCGCAGCCCCGTCGCTTGCCCGGCGCGCGCGGCCAGCACGAAAAAATCCAGCCCCAGCCGATAGCGTTTGCCGCCCGAAACCTGCTCCACAAACCCTTCCGCCTGCAAATCCTGCAAAGCGCGGTGGGCGGTCGGCTGGCTGCACCCGGCGGCGGCGGCAATATCCTTTAGTCGCATACCGCCGCCGTCATCCGCGCCCAGCAGGCGCAGCAGCCCCAGGGCGCGGCGCAGGCTGGAGAGGGGGGCGTCGGGCGAAGAAGGTGTTAATTCGTCAGCAGTCATTCTTTATTAAATTCCGAATAACGGAATTATGTCAAAATAAATTTACAGGAGCGGATTTTCGCGTTGACCCTAACCCCCCCTGTGGCGCCAGAGTTTTACAGCGGCGTGACGCGCTTCCCCCAGAAAGTTTCCAGGTTCCCGGCGAGGTGGTGATGAGTTTTCTGACGCTGGATCGCTTGAGCAAGCATTACGCCGATCTGGCGGCGGTGCAGGACGTGAGCCTGTCGGTCGAGAAGGGCGAGTTTATCTCGCTGCTCGGCCCCTCCGGCTGCGGCAAGACCACGACTTTGCAGATGATCGCCGGGCTAACGGAACCGTCGGGCGGGCGCATTACCTTGAATGGGCGCGATATTACCCACGAAAAGCCGAATAAGCGCGGCTTGGGCATCGTGTTTCAGTCCTACGCGCTGTTTCCGCATATGACCGTCGCGCAAAACATCGCCTTCGGTTTGGAAATGCGCAAGATCGGGCGGGCAGAGCGCGAAAAGCGGGTGACGGATGTACTGGCGCTGGTGCAGCTTTCGGCGATGGCCGACCGGTTTCCGCGCCAGCTTTCCGGCGGCCAGCGTCAGCGCGTGGCGATTGCCCGGGCGCTGGTGATCGAACCGCCGCTGCTGCTGCTCGACGAACCTTTGTCGAACCTCGACGCCAAACTGCGCGAGGAAATGCAGTTCGAAATCCGCCGCATTCAGCGCCGCACCGGCACCACGACGATCATGGTCACCCATGATCAAGCCGAAGCCCTGTCGATCAGCGACCGGGTGGTGGTGATGGAAAAGGGCCGGATGACCCAGGTCGATACGCCCTATACTCTCTATGAACATCCGGCGACGGAGTTTATTGCGGGCTTCGTCGGGCGCATGAACCGGCTTAAGGGCCTTTGGCGCCCAGCAGCGGGCGGGGTCGAGGTTGGCGGCGTGCTGCTGCCCGCATCCTTGGCCGATGGACAGGATGGCACCGCCGTTACCGCCAGCCTGCGCCCGGAAAAGATTCTGCTGCGGCCCCAGGGTAGCGGCGCCGTGCAAGGGGTGATCGCCAGCCGCTTCTTTATCGGCACCTCCTGGCTGTTCACCGTCGAAACGGCGCTTGGCACGCTGGCGGTGTCCGCCCCGAACCAGGGGGAGGAGCCGCCCGCCGAAGGGGATCGCGTCGGTCTCGATTGGTTGCCCGGTAGCTTGCGCCTGGAGCCGCAGGCATGACGGCGCCGCGCCTAACCCCCACGCTGCTGGTCGGCCCCGGCGCGCTGCTGTTCCTGGCGCTGGTGGTCCTACCGCTGGTGCTGACCTTCATTCTGTCCTTCCACGCCTTCGACCATACGGCGGGCGTGAAGAATGAGTTCACCCTCGGTCATTACTGGGCCGTCATCAGCGACGATTACTATCTGAATATCTTCTGGCGCACCCTGCGGTTGGCGCTGCTGACGACGGTGATCTGTGCGCTGATCGGCGCGCCGGAAGCTTATATTCTGTCGCGGATGCGCGACCCCTGGCGGTCGATCTTCCTGCTGGTCGTACTCGGGCCGCTGCTGGTCTCGGTCGTGGTACGCGCCTTTGGCTGGAGCATGCTGCTGGGCGGCAATGGTCTTGTTAACCAAGCCATTCAGGCGCTCGGTTTCGGGCCGGTGAAAATCCTCTACACCGAAACCGCCATCGTCATCGCCCTTGTGCATGTGATGCTGCCCTTCATGGTCATCCCGGTCTGGACGGCCTTGCAGAAGCTCGATCCGACCGTGGAAGCGGCGGCCTGGACGCTGGGCGCCTCGCGCTTTACCACGCTGCGCCGGGTGGTGCTGCCGCAGGTCACGATGGGGGTGCTGTCGGGCAGTTTGATCGTTTTCGGTCTGTCGGCCAGTTCTTTCGCCATTCCCGGCTTGCTCGGCGGGCGGCGGCTGAAGATGGCCGCGACCCTTGTGTACGACGAATATATGCACGAGCTGAACTGGCCGCTGGGCGCCGCCATCGCCATCATCGTGCTGCTCGCCAACCTGCTGATCATGCTCAGCTATAACCGGGTGGTGGAAGCGCGCGCCCGGCGGACCCTGGGGTAAGCGCCATGCAGAAAAACGGCCTGATCGCCCTGCTGTTCCACACGCTCGTCATTATGTTCATGCTCGCGCCGATGGTGATCATCTGCCTCGTCGCCTTCACGCCGGAAAATACGCTGACGATCCCGACCACTAGTTTTTCCTTACGCTGGTTCCACGCGATCTTCGAGCACCCGGACTTCGTCGATTCGTTCAAGAACAGCCTGTGGCTGGCGCTGCTGTCGGCGACGATTGCGACGGCGCTGGCGGTTCCGGCGGGGCTTGCGCTCGACCGCTATGAATTTCCAGGCCGGGGGGCGTTGAACGGCCTCTTCATGTCGCCGCTGATCATTCCGCATCTGGTGCTGGGCGTCGCCTTTCTGCGGCTATTTGCGCTGATTGGGGCGACCGGCAGCTTTACGTGGCTGGTGGCCAGCCATGTCGTCGTCATCCTGCCCTATGTCTTGCGCCTCGTGCTGGCGGCGCTGGCGGGGATGGACCGGTCGGCGGAACAGGCGGCGCTGACGCTCGGGGCTTCGTCCTGGACCAGTTTTCGCCGTGTCACCGCGCCGATGATCCTGCCCGGCATTACCGGCGGCTGGCTGCTGGCCTTCATCAATAGTTTCGACGAGTTGACCATGTCGATTTTTATCACCTCGCCGCAGACCGTCACCCTGCCGGTGCGGATGTATATGTATGCGACCGAATCCATCGACCCGATGATGGCGGCGGTTTCCGCCCTGATGGTCGCGCTGACGGCGGCGGCGATGCTGGTGCTCGACCGCGCCTTCGGCCTCGATAAAATCCTGATCGGGCAGAAATGAGCGCCGCCATGCCCCTGCTGCACCGCCTCACCCGCACCGATACGACCCCCTTGCCGTTCACGCTCGACGGTATCCCGCGCGAAGGGCGGGCGGGCGATACGCTGCTGACCGCGATTTTAACCCAGGCAGAAGCCCTGCGCCGCAACGAGTTTTCCGGCGCCCCGCGCGCGGGGTTTTGCCAGATGGGCGCCTGCCAGGATTGTTGGGTGGAGCTTGAGAGCGGTGAGCGGCTCCGGGCCTGCACCACGCCGTTGGTCGCGGGCATGCGGATTGTGACGAAGACCGGAGGCAGCCGATGACCGCGCCCTTGATCGTCGGCGTAGGCCCCGCCGGTATCCGCGCCGCGCAAACCTTGGTTGCCGCTGGGCTGCGGCCCCAGGTGGTCGATGAAGCCCCGGCGAGCGGCGGGCAGATTTATCGTCAGCCTTTGCAGCCCGATGGCCGCAGCGCCCAGGCGCTTTACGGCTCGGAAGCTGGGAAGGCGGTCGATCTGCACCGGACCTTCGACGGGGTGCTGGGGAAGATCGACTATTATCCGAATGCGCTGCTGTGGAACCTGCGCGACGGGCAGGCCGATCTTGCCATTGCCGGGCGGGCAAAACGCATCGCCTACGATGGGCTGATCCTGGCGACGGGCGCGACCGATCGCATTCTGCCCGTTCCGGGCTGGACCTTGCCGGGTGTCTATACCCTCGGCGGATCGCAGGTCGCCCTGAAGGCGCAGGGCTGCGCGATTGGGCGGAAAGTGGTTTTTTGCGGCACTGGGCCGCTCTTATACCTCGTCGCTTGGCAATATTGGAAAGCGGGGGTGACGGTCGCGGCGGTGCTGGATACCGCACCCGCATCGGCCAAGCTGGCGTTGGTGCGTGGGCTGACACTGGCCCCGGCCATTGTTTTGCGCGGCCTCAAATTCGGCTTCGATCTTAAGCGCGCAGGCGTGCCAATCTATTCGGGCGTCGAGGCGTTGCGCTTTGGCGGCACCGCGCGGGTGGAGGGGATTTCTTGGCGCGCGGGCGGGCGGGAGCATCATCTGCTCTGCGACGGGATCGGTTACGGCCTTTCCCTTAGACCCGAAACCCAAGTGGCCGATCTCGCCGGTTGCGCGTTTCGTTTTTCGGCGCGCGACCGCGCGTTCGTGCCGCAGAAGGATGCCGCAGGCCGCAGTTCGGTTGCGGGCGTTTATCTTGCGGGCGATGGCGCCGGGATCGCCGGGGCCGATGCGGCGGAACGGGCCGGGGAACGGGCGGCGCTGGCCCTGCTACAAGACCGGGCTTTCCCCGTCGATACGGCGCGCTGTGCGGCGCTCGAGTCTGACCTCGCCAAGATCGAGAAAATCCGCGACATGCTGGAAGCCGCGTTCCCATTCCCGGCCCATTGGGCGGCAACCTTGCCAGATGATCTAACCCTCTGCCGCTGCGAAGATGTGTCGGTCGGCAGCGTTCGGCAGGCGGTGCAAGCGTTTGGGCTGACCGAGATGAACCGGCTGAAGGCTGTCACCCGCACCGGTATGGGCCGCTGTCAGGGCCGCATGTGCGGCGCGGCGGTGGCGGAAGTGCTGGCGGGCGCCTGCGGGCGCGAGGTTGCGGCCGTGGGGCGGCTGCGCGGACAGGCGCCGGTCAAGCCCGTGCCGCTGACCCTGGAGGCGGCGGAATGAGCGGGCGGCTATCGGTCGATGTCGCCATCATTGGCGGCGGTCTTGCGGGCAGTTCGGCGGCGCTCGCCCTGCGGGGCATGGGCATTTCCGTTGCGCTGTTTGATAAAGGTTTCTGTGGCGCGCAGGCGAGCGGGGTCAATTACGGCGGGGTTCGCCGTCAGGGCCGCCCGCCCGAACAATTGCCGCTGGCGGCGCGCGCGGCGGGCGTTTGGACGCGGTTGCGTGGGCTGATCGGGATTGACGGGGAATATGAACGCTCCGGTCATCTCAAGCTGGCCCAGACTGAAGCCGATATGGCGGCGCTGGAAGCCTATGCCGAGACGGTGTCGGGCTATGGTCTTGATCTGCAACTGATGGGCGGCGCCGCCCTGCGAAAGCGCTTTCCCTGGATCGGCGACGGGATGGTCGGCGGCTCCTACTGCCCGTCCGACGGGCACGCCAATCCGCGCCTTGTGGCGACAGCCTTTCCGGCAGCAGCCCGGCGGGCGGGGGCGCAGGTCTTCGAACAAACCGCTGTGGTCGGCGTGACCCGTCAGGCCGACGGCTTTTGGCTTGAAACCGCGACGAACCTGCGGGTGCGGGCGGGGATTGTCCTCAATACCGCAGGTGCCTGGGCCGCGCCGTTTGCCGAGAGTTTCGGCGAACCTTTGCCGCTTAGCCGCATTTACCCGTCGATGATCGTGACGGAACCCCTGCCGCCGCTGATGGATGTGAATATCGGCATGGAAGGCGGGGCGATCTATGCCCGCCAGGTGGCGCGCGGCAATTGCGTTATTGGCGGCGAGCGCGGGCTCGTGTTGGCCGATCCCGATTTCTCCCGCCCCAGCAGCGACGGGGCGCGGGCGATCATGAACCGCGCCGCCCGCTTCTTCCCGGCCTTGCAACACGCCCACGCCATCCGCTTTTGGACGGGAACGGAGGGGGCGACCCCCGACAAGAACCCGATCATTGGCTTTAGCACGACAACGCCCGGGCTGATCCACGCCTTTGGCTTCACCGGCGCCGGTTTCCAGATTACCCCCGGCGTTGGCGAGGTCTTGGCCGAGCTTGTGCGCGACGGTCATAGCCCGACGCCGATTACCGCTTTTTCCCCGGCGCGCTTTCGGCCCGCCCGGTCCCCCGCTTCGCCCGGCCTAACCGGGGCGCAAGACCAAAACAACCAGCAAAAATCTGAACAGAGAGAGGGTTTTCCGTCATGACTAAGACCCGTTGCCTTATTACCGTTTCCGCTGCCGCCTTGGCACTCGCCGCCGGGTCCGCCGCCGCCCAGAGCAAGACGCTCTACGTCGGCATGAACGGCGGTAACTTCGAAAAAGCTTTTACCTCTGCCGTTTTCCCGGATTTCGAGAAGGCGAACGATGTGAAAGTCGTCGTCGTCCCCGGTGGCTCGGCGGATATTCTGGCGAAGGCCACCGCCGCCAAAGATAAGCCGCAGATGCACGTCATGTTCCTGGATGACGGCGTGATGGTGCGCGCGATCGGCGCGGGCCTGTGCGAACCGTTGAAGCCCTCGGCCAATCTCAATGCCGTGCTGCCCGGCAGCCGCATGAAGAACGATATGGCGGTTGGGATCGACCTTGGCATGACCGGCCTCGCCTACAATAAGAAGATGTTCGACGAAAAGGGCTGGGCCGCCCCGACGTCGTGGATGGACCTTGCCGACCCGAAGTATAAGGGCAAGGTTGTCTTCCAATCGGCCTCCGCCTCCTCCTTCGGGTTGCACGCTTTCCTGATGTTCAACCGCATCCAGGGCGGCTCCGAAACCAATGTCGAGCCGGGCTTTAACAAGTTCACCAGCTTGATCGGCGGCAATGTGCTGGAATTTATCCCCAGCTCCGCCAAAATTTCCGAAATGGTACAGACTGGCGAAGCCGCGATCTTCCCGCTGACCCCGACCGCTGTATCGAACCTGAAGGACAAGGGCATTCCGGTGGAATATGCCCAGCCCAAGGAAGGGTCGGTCGTGCTGATGGTGGCGCAGTGCGTCATCGCCAAGAATTCCGAACCGGAACTGGCGCAGAAGCTGGCTGAATATTTGCTGTCGCCAGAAGCGCAAAGCAAGGCGCTGGCCGCCGGGAATATCGTACCCTCGAACCCCGCCGCCAAAGCGACGACGCCGGAGGCGGAAAAGAAACTGGAAGTCTTCCACACCTATATGAAGACCGCCGTTAACCTGGATTGGGATGCAATCAACGAAAAGCGGCCCGACTGGAACAGCCGCTGGAATAAGATGATCGAACGCTAGGCTTTATGCGGGGGCATCCGGTGATCGGATGCCCCTGTTGGTTTTAGGCGACCTCATCCCGCCACGGTGGATTGGCCCCGGGACGGGAGCAGGTGATGGCTGCTGCTTGGACCGCAAACCGCAGGCAATCACCAAGAATGCTGGGAAGCAGGGCATCGAGACTGCGCAGCCAGCCCCGGTCTTGCAGGGTCACCAGCAGGGCCGCCAAGAAGGTATCCCCAGCGCCAATCGTATCGGCGATCCTAATCTCGGGGGCGGGAATATGGACCCCTCCGGCGGCTTTGTTCCAGGCGGTGGCCCCGTGGCGCCCGCGCGTCAGCACAACCAGTTCGACCCCCTGTGCCAAAAATCCTTCGGCAATCGTATCCGTGTTCGCGGTCCCATAGAGAAACTCGAAATCCTCGTCGGACATGCGGATCACGGTGGCTTCCCGGGCAAAGGTGGCGATCCGGGCGCGGAAATCGTTGCGATCCTTCACCAAAATCGGGCGGCAGTTGGGGTCGAGCGAGACCAGCACCCCGGCGGCTTTTGCGGCGCGTGCAAGGGCCAGGGTTTCCGAGCTGCTGGGATCGTCGATCAGCGTTGTGGAGCCAACGTGCAGGGCTGCAATCTCCGCCCACGGAAACCGTTCCGGCTGGAAGCGCCAAGCGCGTGCGGCGCTGCCTTCGTCATAAAAGGCGTAGCTTGCGGAATTATCGGGGTTCAATTGAATGAAGGCCAGGGTGTTCTGGTTCGGCAGCCGGTCGCAGAAGCGTAAATCGACGCCCGAAGCTTCGGCATGTTGGGCAATCATATCGCCGAACATATCGGTCGATAACGCCCCGACAAAGCCGGTCGGCGCCCCCAACCGGGCCATCGCCACAGCGATATTGAGGCAGGAGCCACCGACGATGGGCTCCATCACCCGCGTGCCGTCTTTACTCTCGGTCGGCATGAAATCGATCAGCGCGTCGCCGCAGCTCAAAAGCCATCCTCTGGTCATGTTACTCCGCCATCATCGACCGCGCTTCGCGGTCCAGGGTCTGCATAAGGGTAAAGATCTGCCGCTTTTGGGTATGGAACGCCGCGAGGCCCCCCGCCGCAGGCTGGGTTAAGCTACCGATGCGCGACATTGCTGCCATCGCTTGCGGCAGATTGGCAAAGCGTCCTGCGGCGAGCGCGCCCAGCATCGCGGCCCCCAATAGCACGGGTTCCGCCGTTGTCGGATAGGCCACTGTGCAGCCGGTGGTATCGGCCATGATTTGCCGAACCAGCGGGGACCGGCTGGCGCCGCCGCTCATCACCAGGGTCGTGCAGGCTTGGCCCGCCGTGCGAAAGGCGTCGATCACCTGGGCGGTGCTGTAGCCGAGGCCGCAGAGCGCCGCGAGATAGAGCCGGATTAGCCCGTCGATCCCCGGTTCCATATCCAGCCCTAAGATCACCCCACGCGCGTCGGGATCGGCGAAGGGGGAGCGGTTACCGAGCAGGTCGGGGACGATATGGAGATTTTGCGTCGCCAGCACCGCGTCCGACGCCGGGCCGCGCGCCAGAATGGCCTTTTCGAGCCACTCCAGCGGTGCGAGAGCATCGGCCTTAGCGCGGGTTTCGAGGTCCGGGAACGCGGGGTGTAGGCGCAGAAGATAATCGATAGCCGCGCCCGCTGCCGATTGGCCGCCTTCATTGAGCCAGAGGCCGGGGATCATCGCCGACTGGTACGGCCCCCAGATGCCTTTGACGAACAAAGGGCTTTCCGTGCTCGCCATGATGCAGGCGGAGGTTCCCATGATATAGGCCACCCGCGCCAGCGGGTCCGGCGCTTCACCGTTTGGCCCAATTGCCCCCACAGTACCGACGCCGCCCGCATGGGCATCAATCAGTGCCGCGCCGACGGCGATGCCGGGGACCAAGCCCAAATCGGCAGCGGCCTCGGCGGTCAACCCCCTGCCCAGTGGCGTGCCGGGGTCGAGAATATCGGTGCCGATACGGGTATAGTCTTCTGCCGGAAACTCCGGCAGGCCGATGGCGCGGAAGAAATCGCCGTCCCAACGCTTTTCATGGGCCAGATAGGTCCATTTGCAGGTGACGGTGCAGGTAGACCGCGCCAGCGACCCTGTGGCCCGCGCGGTCAGATAGTCTGAGAGATCGAAGAAATGCGCGGCCTTGGCAAAACTTTCCGGCAGATGGCGTTTCAGCCAGAGCAGCTTCGGCGATTGCATTTCAGGGGAAATGGAGCCGCCAACATAGTCTAGCACCCGCGCGCCAGACTGGTTGATTTCCTTGGCTTCCGCCGTGGCGCGATGGTCCATCCAAACGATGATATTGCGCGTGGCCTCGCCCGAGGCGCTGACTGTCACCGGCTGAAAACGATCATCGAGCACAACCAGCGAGCAGGTAGCATCGATCCCGATCCCGGTGATTTGCTGCGCGGGCAGGCCTGATGCCGCCAGCGCCTGCCGGGTCGCGGTGCAGACGGCCATCCAAATATCGTCCGACGATTGCTCCGCCACGCCGCCCGCGTCTTGCCACAGGCGGATGGGATGTTTGGCGCTCGCCAGCAGACGCCCCTCGGGATCGAAAATCCCGGCGCGGGCGCTGCCAGTGCCGATGTCGATGCCGATGAACGCCTTTTCCATTCCCATCCCCTGCGGTCTTTTTATCGTTGGCCTAGCTTTACCAGCAGGTGTACCCGCCATCCACCACCACGACGCTGCCGGTCATCAGACTTGCGGCATCGGAAGCGAGGAACAGCACGACAGAGGCGATTTCGTCGATCTCGCCCAGGCGGGCCATCGGGGTGCCGTCCAGCCATGCTTTATACATCTCCGGCTTCGACTTCACGAATTCATTCAGCGGCGTCGCGATATAGGTCGGGGCGACGGCATTCACCCGCACGCCGCGCGCGCCCCATTCGGCGGCGAGCGATTTGGTCAGGTGATGCACGGCGGCTTTCGAGGCGTTGTAATAGCTCTGCTCCTGCGGTTTATTGACGATAAAGCCGGACATGGAGCCGATGTTGACGATGGTGCCGCTTTTAGCGGCCAGCATATGCTTCCCGAAAGCGCGGCAGCACCAGAAGGTGCCGTTGAGATTGACGTCGAGGACGTTCAACCAATGCTCGTCGGCTACGGTTTCGGCGGGGGTTTCGCTGCGGGCGATCCCGGCATTATTCACCAGAATATCGATCTTGCCGTATTTGGCGACGGTTTCGTCGGCAACGCGGCTGACTTGGGCGCTGTCGGTCACGTCCATAATCACGGTATCGACGTCATAGCCCTTGGCCTTCATCTGGGCCTGGCCGTCGGCGGCAACGGCCGCATCGAAATCGGCAATGATGACCTTCGCGCCCGCTTCGGCCAGCGCTTCGACTGACCCGAGGCCGATGGCGCGCCCGCCGCCGGTAACCAGGGCGACGCGGTTGGTGAGCTTGAATTTATTCAGGTACATGGCAGTTTCCACGGCAGGCTAGGGACTGAAAAGAACGGCGGCGAGATCAGCTCATCCAATTGCCGCCGTCGACGTTGAGGGTTTGGGCGACGACATAATCGGCGTCGGCGGAGGCTAAGAAGACGGCGGCGCCGGTGTGATCCTCCGGGCTGCCCATGCGGCCATAGGGGACGGCTTCCCCGACCAGGCGCTTCTTTTCGCCCAGGGGCCGGTTTTCATAGCGGGCGAAGAGAGCATCAACCTCGTCCCACATGGGGGTATCGACAACGCCCGGCGCGATGCCGTTCACATTGATGCGGTGCTTGATCAGATCGAGCCCGGCGGATTGGGTGAGGCTGATGACGGCGGCCTTGGTGGCACAATAGATCGAGACCAACGCCTCGCCGCGCCGCCCGGCTTGGGAGGCCATATTGATGATCTTGCCGCCGCGCCCCTGCGCCACCATCTGCCGCGCCACGGCTTGCAGGCAAAGGAACAGGCCCTTCACGTTGACGGCGAAGAGAAAGTCGATGCTTTTCTCCGTCACCTCCAGCACCGGCCCCATGTCGAAGACGGCGGCGTTGTTCACCAGAATATCAATGCCGCCCACCTGCGTGATCACGGCCTTGACCATCGCCTCGATGGAGGCCGCATCGGTCACGTCAAGGGCGATGCCCTGAGCCTGCGGGCCGAGGGCGGCGGCGGCTTTTACGGCCTCCTCCACATCCCGATCCGCCAGAAAAACGGTGGCGCCTTCCGCCACATAGCGCGCGCCGATGGCAAGGCCGATGCCGCGCGCGCCGCCGGTAATGACGGCGACCTTCCCTTGAAGTTTCATGGTCAGATCGCCTTTCCGGCGGCGTTGAAACGATGCAGGCGGGCGGGGTCCGGGGCCAGGGCGACGCTATCGCCGACCTTAAGGCCAACTTCGCCCTGGACCCGCGCCGTCATCGCGCCGATGCCGGGGACGTCGGTATAGAGGAAGGTATCGCTGCCCAGATGCTCTGCTGCGACCACGGTGCCGCGCCAGCCCGCCCCGTCACGGGTGGGGTTGAGATGTTCGGGCCGGATGCCGAGGGTGGCCGCCCCTTCGCGTTCCGCTTCTGCCCCGGTGATGAAATTCATCTTGGGGGAGGCGATAAACCCGGCGACGAAGAGGTTTGCCGGGTGGTCGTAGAGGTCGAGCGGCGAGCCGGTCTGCTCCACCCGTCCGGCATTCAGCACTACGATCTTATCGGCCATTGTCATGGCCTCCACCTGATCGTGGGTGACATAAATGGCGGTGGTGGCGAGCTGCCGTTGCAGCCGGGTAATTTCCTGCCGCATCTGCACGCGCAAAGCGGCGTCGAGGTTCGACAAAGGCTCGTCGAACAGAAAGGCTTTCGGCTGGCGCACAATCGCGCGACCGATGGCCACCCGTTGCCGCTGCCCGCCCGACAGCGCGCCGGGTTTGCGGTCGAGATAGGGGGTGAGGTTCAAGATCGCGGCGGCGGCATCGACCTTCTTGTCGATCTCTGCCTTCGGCATCCCGGCCATCTTCAGCCCGAACGCGATATTATTGCGCACGCTCATGTGCGGATAGAGCGCGTAGGACTGGAAGACCATCGACAGGCCGCGCTTGGCGGGCGGCAGCGGGGCAACATCCTGTCCATCAATCAGAATGGCACCGCCGCTGACATCCTCCAGCCCGGCAATCAGCCGCAGCAGGGTGGATTTACCGCAGCCAGAGGGGCCGACAAAGACGACGAACTCGCCATCGTTGATCGAGAGATCGACGCCGGGGATGACATCAACGGCCCCGAAAGATTTTTTGACACCTTTAAGCTGGATCGCGCCCATGAGGTCGCTCCTTCTTTTCTTATTTCACCGCGCCGAAGGTCAAACCGCGCACAAGCTGGCGCTGGCTGAACCAGCCGACGATGAGAATGGGGGCGATGGCGAGGGTGGAGGCGGCGGAGAGCTTCGCCCAGAACAACCCTTCCGGGCTGGAATAGGCCGCGATGAACATGGTCAGCGGCGCGGCGGATTTGGTCGTTAAGTTCAGCGTCCAAAACGCTTCGTTCCACGCCAGGATGACGTTCAGCAGCACGGTGGAGGCGATGCCCGGCACGGCCATCGGCAACAGTACGAACAGGATTTCCTGGCCCAAATTGGTGCCATCCATCCGCGCCGCTTCCAGGATGTCCTTGGGGATTTCTTTGAAGTAGGTGTAGAGCATCCACACCACGATCGGTAGATTGCCCATACCGAGGACGACCAGCAGCCCCCAGCGGTTATCCAGCAAGCCGGTATCGCGGAAGATCAGATAGATCGGCACCAGCGCGCCGACGGCGGGCATCATTTTGGTGGAGAGCATCCACAGCAGCAGGTCTTTGGTGCGCTTGTTCGGCGCGAAGGCCATCGCCCAGGCGGCGGGGATCGCCAGCAGCAAGCCGAAGATGGTGGCGCCGAAGCTGAGGAAAATCGAATTCCAGGCGTGGTGCAGATAGTCGCTGCGCTCCTGCACGGTCAGGTAATTTTCCAGCGTCCAATCAAAGAAAAGGAAGCTCGGCGGCATGGCGAAGGCTTCAAGCTCGGTCTTGAAGCTGGTTAGCACCATCCACAGCACGGGCAGGAACATCAGCAGCCCAACGGCCCAGGCGGCGGCGGTATTGATCAGGCGGCGGGGCAGGGGGGTGGCACGGGCCATATCACGCCTCCAAATTCTTGCCGACGAGGCGGACGAGGAAGAAGGCGACGATATTCGCGAGGATGACGGCGATGATCGCGCCCGAGGAGGCGCCGCCGACATCGAATTGAATAAGCGCCTGGGCATAGACCAGAAAGGCGATATTGGTCGTCGCCACACCGGGGCCGCCGCCGGTTGTCACGAAAATTTCCGCGAAGACTGACAGCAGGAAAATCGTCTCGATCATGATCACCACGGTGATCGGCCGGGCGAGATGCGGCAGGACGATATAAAAGAAATAGGAAAACGGCCCGGCCCCGTCCATTTCGGCCGCTTCCTTCTGTTCCCCATCCAGGGATTGCAAAGCAGTCAGCAGGATCAGCGCGGCAAAGGGCAACCACTGCCAAGCGACGATCAGAATGACCGAAAACAGCGGCATCTGGCCGAACCAATCGATCGGCTGAAGGCCGAACAGGCCCGCGACCCAGGCAAATAGGCCGGAAACCGGGTGCATCAGCAGGTTTTTCCACACCAGCGCGCTGACTGTCGGCATCACGAAAAACGGCGTGATGACCATGATGCGCACGAGGCCCTGGCCGAACATCGGCTGATCGATCAACAAGGCAATGCCGATACCGAAGACGATGGAAATCGCCAAGACCCCGCCAACCAGCACCAGGGTATTCTTAAGTGCGGTCAGAAAATCGGGATCGGTCAGGAAATAGGCGTAATTTTCAAAGCCGATGAAGCCTTCGG
This sequence comes from Elstera cyanobacteriorum, assembly GCF_002251735.1. Classification (NCBI taxonomy): domain Bacteria; kingdom Pseudomonadati; phylum Pseudomonadota; class Alphaproteobacteria; order Rhodospirillales; family Rhodospirillaceae; genus Elstera; species Elstera cyanobacteriorum. The sequence goes on from NZ_NOXS01000031.1 coordinate 204,470, forward strand.
TGCCCGGCGATAGAAGATTATAGCGCAGGGTGGAGAAATACAGCGTTAGCCCCAGCGGCACGATCATCCACAAAAACAGCAGGACGACCGAGGGCGACAGGGCGAGCCGGGCGGCGATGCTATTATGGCGGGTGGCCATGCCGGTGCTCCCAAAACTGAAGAAAAAGGGGGGATAGCGCGACGGATCACGCTATCCCCAGTCCGGGAGGGGATCTTACTTAATGTAACCGGCCCGCTTCATGTCGCGTTCGGTCAGCGATTGCGCCGACTTCAGCGCATCGTCTACCGACGTTGCGCCCGCGATGACGCCGGAGAAAGCCTGACCGACGCGGGTGGCGATGCCCTGGAATTCCGGGATCGCGGCGAACTGCACGCCCACATAGGGCTTCGGCTTCACCGTGCTCTTGATCGGATCGGCGGCGTTGATCGCCGATAGGGTCAGTTCGGCGAAGGGCGCGGCCTTCTGATAGTCGGGATTGGCATAGAGCGACTTGCGCGTGCCCGGCGGTACATTCGCCCAACCTTCCTTGGCGGCTACGAGCTTCGTATAGTCCTTGCTGGTCGCCCAGGCGATGAACTTCTGCGCGGCGTCGGTCTTCTTGGAACCGGCGGGAACCGCCAGATTCCACGCCCACAGCCAGCCAGCGTTCTTACCCAGGCCCGCATTCGGGGCGATGGCGAAGCCAACCTTATCGGCGACCGTGCTTTCCTTCGGATTGGTCACGAAGGAGGCGGCGACGGTGGCATCGATCCACATGCCGCATTTCCCGGCATTGAAGAGGGCGAGGTTTTCGTTAAAGCCGTTGGAGGAGGCACCGGGCGGGCCGGACTCCTTCATGATCTGGGCATAGGTGGACAGGGTCTTCTTCCACTCCGGCCCGTCGAATTCCGGCTTCCATTTTTCATCGAACCAGCGCGCGCCCATCGAATTGGCCATCGCGGTCAGGAAGGCCATATTCTCGCCCCAGCCTGCTTTGCCGCGCAGGCAGATGCCATAGGTTTGGCTGGCGGGATCGCTGACCTTCTTCGCGGCCTCGGCGATGAAATCCCAGGTCGGTTCCTTCGGCATGGTCAGGCCCGCCTTCTGGAACAGATCCGTGCGGTACATAACGAAGGAGCTTTCGCCGTAGAAAGGCGCCGCGTAGAGCTTGCCGCCTTCGGAAATCCCCGACCGGATGGCGGGCAACAGATCATCGACGTCATAGTCGGCGCCGAGCTTATCGAGCGGCACCAGCCAGCCTTGCTTGGCCCAAATCGGCACTTCGTAGGTGCCGATGGTGAGAATATCGAACTGGCCGCCTTTGGTCGAAATGTCGGTGGTCACGCGCTGGCGCAGCACGTTTTCTTCCAAGGTCACCCACTCAACGGTGATACCGGGGTTCTTGGCGGTGAAATCGGCCGTCATGCCCTGCATGCGGATCATGTCGCCGTTGTTCACGGTGGCGATGGTCAGCTTGGTTTGGGCGGCGGCAGGCAGCGCGAGCAGAGAGACGGCGCCCAACAGAGCACCGAGGGTCATACGCATTGGTATCCTCCCTAAAGGATGAGCATATGTTCTTGTAGTGAGCGTATGTTCAATTTTCGAGGCCGCCCTGTCAATCGCAAAACGCGCGCTTTCGCCGCAGGCAGGCGCCTGCGCCGGGGATTATTGCGCTGCAAAAAGAAAGGTTTGGCCGGGGGAGGATTTACCCCAGAAGCGCTTGGGCCGTGGCTTCGTTGGTGATCAGGCCGCTTAGAATCCGCCCCTTGAGGGCGGCGCGAATCGCCTCAATTTTTGCACTGCCCTGCGCGACGCCGACGATCAGCCGTTGCGCGGGCACTTGGTGCGGCACGCTCATCAGCGTGCGGTTGGTGCCGCCGTCGAGAATCTGACCGTCCGCATTGAAGGCCCAACCGGCCACCTCGCCGACCGCGCCCATGCGGATCATATCCATCAATTCTTCGCGGGTGATGAAGCCATCCACATGCAATTGTGCCTGCCCATCGATCTGGCCGACGCCGACCAGGGTGACATCGGCGCGGTTGGCGAGGCTGCGCACTTTCTTGACCGCATCCAGGCCGAGCAGCAACTCCCGCTCCTCCGGCGAGGTGGCGAAGATCGGCAATGGCATTGGGTAGTGCCGGGCTTGGGTGAGATCGGCGAGGCGGCTCAGCACATCATAAAAACTGGCGGTGCCGTCGCGGGAGATATTGCCGATCAGCGAAACGACATCGTGCAGCGGGCAGGTGAGGCGCGGCAATTGTTCAACGGCGGCGCGCAGGGCGCGGCCGGTACCGACCGCCAGAATGATCGGCTTTTCCGACCGTAGCTTCTGTTCGATGAAGGCGGCGGTCGATTGGGCGATGCCGAGGGTGCTGCTGGTCGAGTCCGGGTCCGTCGGCACCACGTCGCAATAGAGTAGCCCATAGCGCGCCGTCAGCCGCGCCGCCAACTCGAGGCAGGCTGCGATGGGATGGTCGAGCCGGAAGGTGATCAGCCGTTCGGAGACGGCCAAGGAGACGAGCCGCTGCGCCGTGGGGCGCGAGACGTTTAGCTTTTTTGCAATCTCGTCCTGAGTATTGCCCGCGATGAAATAGAGCCAGCCCGCGCGGGCGGCGTCATCGAGGCGCGACTTGTCGGTGTCGCTGCTGGCCATGATTGCGGGTAAACTCCGGCACGTCGAACTCTTGCATCCTATTGAATAGGCGATCCGCCCCGGCCTTTACCAGTGTTTCCGCCGACCCGGCGCGTTGATGGCTGCCGCCGGTAAAGCCCCAGACGGTCATTCCGGCGGCTTTTCCGGCCAGAACCCCGGCGGGGCTATCCTCGATCACTAGGCAGCGGGCGGGATCGGCCCCCAGGGTTTCGGCGGCGTGCAGAAAGAGATCGGGCGCCGGTTTGCCGCGCGCCACCATCGCCGCATTGAAAATCCGTGCATCGAAGAAGTCGATTAGGCCGGTGAGCGTGAGCGCAAGGTCGAGCCGGGGCCGCTCGGAGGAGGAGGCGACGCAAAACGGCAGGCCGAGGGTGCGCAACCCCTCCAGAACCCCTTGAATATCGGGGATCGGTAGAAGCTCGCGTCGCATGCGCTCGGCGACATCGAGTCGAAAGCGCGGCAGAAACTCCTCCGGTAACTCGCTCCCGGTGCGGGCGCGGAAATCCTCGGCAATCGCGGCGGTACTGCGCCCGAGGAAGCGGGCCATCACCTCCTCGTGGCTGGTGGGTAGACCGGCGGCGGTCAGTTGATCGGCCAAGCTGGCGCAGCTAATCACTTCGCTATCGACCAAGACCCCGTCGCAGTCGAAAATCACCAGATCGAACGCCACTCCGGCCTCCCTGAATTTTTGTTCACGCTAGAGTCAATTATTCAATTGATCAAGCGCGAACGGTAGGCCTTAGGCTTCGATCCCCACGGCGTCGGTCAGGCGGGTATGCCCGTCGCGGGCAAGTAAGGCGTCCAACTCTATGAGGATGCGGCGGACGGCCCAGGGGCCGTCGTAGACGAGGGCGCTATAGAGCTGCAGTGCGCTGGCCCCGGCCTTGATCTTGGCATAGGCGTCGGCGCCGCTGGCGATCCCGCCGACGCCGATCAGCGGCAGGCTGCCGCGCGTGCGCCGGAAGACTTTCGCCAAAATCTCCGTCGAAAGTCCGAACAGCGGCAGACCAGATAGGCCGCCGCGTTCATCTTTCTGCGGGCTTTTTAGACCGTCGGGCCGGGCAAGGGTCGTATTGCTGAGGGTCAGCGCGTCGATGCCTTTTTCCAGTAGCACCGCCAGCACGGCATCCAGCCCCGCATCATCGATATCCGGCGCGATCTTGGCGACCAGCGGCGGGCGGCGCACCCCGCTGGCGAACAGCGCGGCCAACCGGTCCAATAGATCGCGCAGAGGGCCGGGGCTGAGGAACATTTTGCCATTGGCCGTATTCGGGCAGGAAATATCCAAGGTCAGGAAATCGGCCTTATCGGCGAAGCGGCGCGCCAGCCGCACGAAATCATCCGCCGGATCGGCGCTATCGGCATTCGACGCCAGATTGACGCCCACCACCTGATCCGGGCGTTTCTTGGCGGCAAAGCGGGCGCCAACCGCGTCCATCCCATCATTGTTAAAGCCCATGCGGTTGATAACGGCGCGATCTTCCGTTAGCCGAAACAGGCGCGGGCGCGGATTGCCGATCTGCGGCAGCGGGGTCACGCCCCCGATTTCACCGAAACTGACCCCCAGGGTCGGGAAGTTGAAAAAGGCGCGTGCGTTTTTATCGAACCCCGCCGATAGCCCCAGCGGGTGTGGCAAGTCCCGCCCGACGATATGGGTGGCGAGGCGCGGCAGCGGCGGCACCGGCACGGGCGGCACCAGACCGGCGCCCAGCAGCTTCAGCGTCAGCCCGTGGGCATCTTCCGGGTCCATGCGGTGCAAAAAGGGGCGGGCGAGGGGGAAAAGGTCGATCATGCCGCATCCTCCGGCAAAATTTGCGTCAGCAAGGCGTTTAGCCGCTGCCGCCCGGCCAGGGTGGCGGCGATGCGGGTATCGGTGAGGGTTAGGAAACCGCCGTCGATCATGCGCGATAGCCCGGTCGGGTCCAAAGTGCTTTCCGGCGGTTGGCCGATTTCGCGCCAGAAGCGGGCGACAGGAATGCCTTCGGTCAGGCGTAGGCCCATCATGGTGAGTTCGATTAGCCGGTCGGACAGGGCGACGGATTCGGTCTCCGTCAATCCGTCCTCACCACGCTCCAGGGCCGCAAGCCAGGTCTCCGGGGCCTTGTGCGCACGGGTGGCGCGCTTTAGGCCGAGCGGGGAGCCGTCGTCGAGCGTCAGCCGCCCGTGGGCGCCGGGACCGGTGCCCAGGTAATCCCCATAGCGCCAATAGAGAAGATTGTGACGACTTTCCTGCCCCGGGCGGGCGTGGTTGGAAATCTCGTAAGCGGGTAGCCCGGCGGCGGAGAGCAGCGCCTGGGTCGCCTCATAAAGATCGCCCGCCAGCGCGTCATCCGGCAGGGCAAAATCGCCGCGCGCATGGGCGCCGTAGAAGGCGGTGCCGGGTTCGATGGTCAGTTGATAAAGCGATAGATGCCCGACCGCGAGGTCCAGCGCCTGTTTCAATTCGGCTTCCCAAGCGGCAGTGCTTTGGTTCGGGCGGGCGTAGATCAGATCGAAGCTAAAACGCGGGAAATGTTTTGCCGCCAAGCCGATGGCGCGGCGGGCTTCCTCGGGATCATGGGTGCGCCCGAGAAAGCCCAGTGCGTCCTTTTCCAGCGCCTGCACGCCGATGGACAGGCGGTTGACCCCGGCGGCAGCATAGCCCGCGAAATTCTCGGCCTCGGCGGAGGTTGGGTTCGCCTCCAGGGTGATTTCGCAGTCGGCGGTCAATGGCCAAAGGTGGGCGATAGTCTCGATCACCGCCGCAACCGTGCGCGGCGCCATCAGCGACGGGGTACCGCCGCCGAAGAAGATGGACGAAACCGCCCGCGTGCCCAGCCCCGCAGCCTCGAACCGGGCCTTCTGGCGCTTAAGATCGGCGAGCAATCCAGCTTCCCAGGCGTCGGCTGCTATTTTTTCGCGCACATGGCTATTAAAGTCGCAGTACGGGCATTTCGACCGGCAGAACGGCCAATGCACGTAAATGCCAAAAGGGCGCGGGTCGGGCGGCAGGGTCACGCGAAAACGGCTTTCACCAACTGTTCGAAGGCGCGGGCGCGGTGGCTGATCGCGTGTTTGGCGGCAGGGTCCATTTCGCCAAAGGTGATGCTGTGACCGTTCGGCACGAAAATCGGATCATAGCCGAAGCCATGCGGCCCGCGCGCCGGGAAGGTTAGTGTGCCCTCGATGATGCCTTCAAAGGTCACGATCTGACCATCGGGCCACGCGAGCGATAGGGCGCAGTGGAAGGCGGCGGCGCGGTTGGGATTGTCCCCCAGTTCCGTGCGTACCCGCTCCATCGCGACGGCAAAATCCTTGCCCGGCCCGGCCCAGCGGGCGGAATAAATCCCCGGCGCCCCATCAAGACCCGCGACCGACAGGCCCGAATCATCGGCCAAAGCAGGTTTGCCCGAGCCTTCGGCGGCGGCGCGCGCCTTCAGTTCGGCGTTGGCGATAAAGGTCAGGCCGGTTTCCTCGGGCTCCGGCAGGCCCAGCGCCCCGGCGGCAACCACTGGAACAGCGAAGGGCCGCAGTAAATCTTCGATTTCCCGCACTTTACCGGGATTATGGGTGGCCAGAACCAGGGTTTCGCCGGGCGTCCAACGGGGCATCGCGCTCACTCCTTCTCAGATGCGGCGTCTATAGCAAGCTTGCGCTACGGGGCATAGGCATAGGTTCCATGCCGCCACGGTATCTCGACGCGCGGCGGGCAGCCGGGCAAGGATATCGTATGAGTAGTTATCTGCGCTTCAGCCTGTTTTTCGCGGCCTTTTATAGCTCGATGGGGGTATCGACCCCCTTTCTGGCGGTCTGGTTCGATTATCGCGGGTTAAGCGCGGCGCAGATCGGTCTTGTTTTCGCGGCGGGGATGACGATGAAGGTCGTTTTCACCCTGCTGGCGGGGCAATTGGCCGATCAGGTTACCCGCAAGCGCGATTTGATTACGGCGATTCTGGCGCTGGTCGCGCTATTGATGGCCGGGCAGCATTTCGCCCCCTCCTTCGTGCCGATCCTGGTGCTGTCGGCCCTGGCAACCGCCTTGCAGGCAGCGGTCGTCGCCATTACCGACGCGACGACGCTAGCCACAGCCCGGTCGGGCGCCTTCGCCTACAGTCAGGTGCGGGCCTGGGGGTCGGCGGCGTTTTTGGTCGTGGCGCTGGCGCTTGGGCCGATTTTGCAGGCGAGCGGACCGGAGCCGATTGTGTTGATCATGGCCGCGCTTGTCGCCGCCGCCGTTCTTGCCAGCCGAGGGCTGATCGATGCCCCGACGGCGGCCCGTCCGGCAACAAGGCCCGATCTTGGCGAAATGTTGCGCGGCTTCATCGGTCTTTTGCGTATCCCGGCGCTGCGACGGCTTTATCTAACGGCGGCGCTGCTGCAAAACGCCCATATCTTCTACTACGCCTTTTCCTCGCTGCACTGGCAGAAGATGGGGCTGAGTAAAGAACAGATTGGCGTCTTGTGGGCCGAAGGCGTGGTGTTCGAGATCATTCTATTTGCTGTCGTGCCGCGCATTGGCTTTCTGCGCCGCCCCGTTGCCCTGCTGATGATTGCGGGCGCGGCGGGGCTGCTGCGTTGGTCGGTGCTGGGCACCACGGCGGAGTTCAATAGCCTGTTGCTCGTGCAGGCTTTGCACGCCCTGACGTTCGGCGCGGTGCATCTTGGGTCGATGCAGTTACTGAGCGAATGCAGCCCGCCGGGCACCTCCGCCCGGGCGCAGGGGCTTTATGCCGCCCTGCCGTTGGGGATCGGCTCGGGCATCGCCTATATGCTGGTCGGCCCGCTGTATGCGGCGGTGGGCGGCGCGGGCTTTTATGCGATGGCCGCCCTATCGGTGGCGGGGGCCGTCATGGCTTACGGGCTGCGCCATCGTCAGGCCCCGCAATAGCGCTGCGGGCCGACATCGAGATGCAGATGGTCGCGGTGATCGCGGTCGGCGTTCGGCCCCAGCACGACGCTGAACAGCGAACAGGCGGTTTTTGCCGCCCGGCGCAGGAATTGGCCCTTCGGCCCTTTATCGGCCCAATCGGCTTCGACGCGGATCTTCGTACCATCGGTTAATTCAACGCCGATAATATCGATCGCGCGGCCCTTGGCGTGTTCCGATAGGCGGGCGCGGTTATTGCGGATGCCCCGGCAATTATACGACCCCACATGGTCGATGCGCTTCACTTCTTTTTTAAACAGCTCTTCGGCTAGCGGCTGCAACACTTCGAACTCGAAGCGGGCGATGGCATAGGCGAGGGTACAGGTCACGACGGTCGGGCGGCTGAGCACCATCGTCGAGCGCTGCAGCTTAACGGCTTCACTAACACCGCAGCCGTCCGGCGTGCTGAAGTCGGCGATTGGTTCGAAATCCCATCCGACTTCCGATAGGTTGGCCTGGCAGGCGAGATAGGCTTCCGATCCGCTTTCTACCCGGGGGGGCGCCGAGGCGTCTCGGGGCGGGGCGGCGGGGCGTTGGGCGCAGCCGACGAGTAAAAGCGCGAGGCAGAGAATACTGCCGAATCGGGGGAGCATTAGTAATTTTTTTACCATTTCTTTCCGCATTTGCTTAAAATCTTTCTTTTGTAACCGACGGCGATTGGTCACATACTATTTCAGTTTCATTTCTGTCACAGGTCAGGTATCGAGACTCCGAATGGCAGGGATGCCGCTCCTAAAGGCCCGCCGCCGCGCCCCAGTATAACCGGAAAATCCGGGATGGCGCAGAAGAGATGGGCCGGGAACGGCACGGTTTGTGCGTGTTAATTTAATGCGTTTCGGGCGTGTTTCGGTCGCTGTGGAGGACGGTCACCGTGGGGGAGACCGTTGTCGCCGCCGCTTTGGGCACGGGGGGACATGGGATGACGTCTTTTTGGACTTTGACCCGCAAGGTCGCGGTCATGCTGACCCTGGCCGTTTTGGTCAGTTTTTCGGTTTTGATTGCCTTACAGGTGCGTGCCACGCGGGACAATCTGTTGGAAACCCTGCGGCAGGAAGCAACGATTAAATCGGAAATGCTGGCGGTCGCTGTGCGCACGGCGGTGGCCGGGGGCGATGGCGCCGGGGTGGAAGCGGAATATATGCCGCTGGCCAAACGGCCCGATTCAACCCTTGCGAGCGTAGCGGCCTTCGATATCGATGGCAAGGTCATCATTCAATATGATGACGAAAGCAAGCGCCTGCCGCCCTATCCCGTCGATAAGACGTTCGCCGAGGCTTTGCCGACGCTGAAAGAGTTCCGCAGTGCGGTTTTGGTGACGGCGGACCATATGGTCATCGTCTCCCCCGTGACCAGTCGGCGTGGCGATGCCGTGCGCGGCGCGATTGCGATTGCCTGGAGCCTTGACGCCCAGAACCGCATGATCCAAAGCTCGGTGACCAACAGCAGCCTTGCGGCGCTGGTGATCATGGTGCTGCTGGTCGTGGTCCTGGTCGCGGTGATCGGCTGGATGATCTCGAAGCCCCTGCGCCGCATTTCTGGCACGATGCAAGAGCTGGCCAATGGCGCGCGCAATCTGGTGATTCCCAGCCTGGGACGCCAAGACGAAATTGGCGCGATGGCGCGGTCGGTTCAGGTCTTCAAGGATAACGCTGAACGGATGGATGCGCTGCAGGCCGAACAGGCGCAGCTTGAGGAGGCGGCGCGCGCCTCCAAGCGCCAGGCGATGCAGGAGGTTAGCCGCAATTTCGAAGCCTCGGTCGCGGCCCTCGTGAGTTCGGTCGCTGGGGCAGCGGGGCAAATGATCAGCCAATCGCAGAATATGGCCTCGCTGGCCGATGCGTCGATCAGCCACACTAGCGCGATGACGGCGGCGGCGGATGATACCACGCGCAATGTGCAATCGGTGGCGACGGCGGCGGATCAACTGAGCCAGTCGGTGAAGGCGATCTCCCATCAGGTCCAGCGCTCGGTGCAAATGGCGGGCGATGCGGTGGTCAGCGTCGATACGACGACGGGGCAAGTGCGCGGCTTGGCCGATGCTGCCCATCGCATCGGCGAAATCGTTCAGCTCATCAATGCGATCGCCAGCCAGACCAACCTGCTGGCGCTGAATGCGACCATCGAAGCGGCGCGCGCCGGGGAAGCGGGCAAGGGGTTTGCCGTGGTGGCGAGCGAGGTCAAGAACCTCGCGACCCAGACGGCGAAAGCGACCGAGGATATTCAGGCCCAGGTTGGCGCGATCCAAACCGCGACCGGTAGCACGGTCGATGCGATCGAAAAGATCGGCGCGATCATTCGGTCAATGAATGAAGGCGCGATGACGATCAACGCCGCCGTATCGCAGCAGGGGCAGGCGACGATGGCGATTGCGCAGAACGTGCGGCAGGCGGCGGTTGGCGCATCCGGCCTGACCGAGCAAGCCCAGGTCGTAACGACCGAAGCGAAATCAACCGGGAATGCAGCGCAGCAAGTGTTGCAGGCGGCGACCTCGATCAATGGTCAGATCGCCAACATGCGCGAGCATGTCGATCAATTTTTGTCTCAAATCCAAACCGCCTAAGAATCGCCAAAATTTTCAGAAACTTTAGCAGGAGTTTTATTGGGGAGTGTTTGCAAGATTAACCAATATTACCCAAAAATATCGACTGGATATTTTGAGCGACACCTTCAATCTTGCTATAAGCGAAGCGCACCTGCGGGAGGGGTATTACCTGGACAAGCGGAAAAACCTCCTGTAGTGACTCTCCCATCTGTTTAAAGGCGGGAGGGACGTATGACGAAGGGAGTTCAGCGGGCACCTGTGCTTACTGCACTATTTTTGTCCTTGATCGCTGTCCCTTGCGTCGCCACCGCAAAGACCACCACCCCCGCCGACGCTAAACCCGGCAAGGAAGTGACGGAAAAGCGTCCGGCAACCAAGCCTACCGTCGCGACTGGGAAACCGGCTCCGGCGAAGTCGGCGCCAAAGACCGCGTCGGTTGCCGCTCAAAAGCCGGACGCGCCGAAAGCCCCGACGCCGAAGTCTGCTGTGGCGAAGACCGGCCAGAAAACCGCACCGACCAAATCCGCGCCGACCAAACCCGTCACCGTCAAAGCCCCGGTCCCGAAATCGGCCCCGAAGGCCGTGCCGGTCAAAGCGCCGTCCCCCCCCGCGCCCGAGGTTATCCCCGCGAGCGCGGCGCCGTTGCCGCCGGGCTGCGTGCCGAACTTGGTTGATGCCGATTTTCAGACCCTGCCGGTGACGGCGCTTGAAGGCATCAACCGCCGCCTTGAAGGGTTGGGGCTGACCCGCGCGGAAGCCGATAGCTCGCTGCGCACCCTTACCGAACGGGCAGGGGGCAGTTTGACCGGTGGGTCGGTCATCGTTGCGCGGTACGTCGATAGCTGCGACCCGCGCCGGGTGCAGGTGATTTCCGTTTCCTTGGCCCTAGACGGCCCGGTCTCCTACACGTGGCTGCGCGGCACCAATGCCCCGGCGACGTTGGTGGCTGATCCGGCGCCGGTTGCGCCCCTGTCCGCGCCCGTCACCGCCGCAGCGCCGGCAGTAGAGGCACCAGTCGCGGCAGTTCCGGTGCCCGATCAGACGCTCCCGGCGCCTGCTGCTGAGGTGGCTGTGGTTAGCGAACCGCCCGCCGCCCCGCCGGGGGAAGTTAGTCGGGAAACCGCCCGTCTCGAGGCTTTTTCCGTTGGTCCCTTTACGCCCACCCCGAAGCCGGAGGGGGCGCGCCGTGTGTTCACCGATGCGCCGCCTGAACAGGCGCCGCTCGGGTTCCATCTGCGCGTTGCCGGGCAAGTGCAGGAAGGCGACCTCGGCCCCGCGCTGGCCGCCGCCGGTTTGCCAACCTCGGTCGTGCAGCAGGTGCTCGATAGTTTCGCCGCCGATGGCAAGATGCCGCTGGCCTCGACCGACGATCTTTCCTTCGATGTCTTATACCGTGCCTCGTCCGATCAAACCGCCGAACCGGTGTTGACGTCGGCGGAACTGAGCCACGCTGGGCAGAGCCGCCGTTTGTACTATTACGTTCCGGAAGAAGGCACGGCCCATCTGATCGACCAGGAAGGCAAGGTGCGGTTGGCGCAGGGGCCGGATTTTATCCACCCGCTGCCGGGCCAGCGCATGACGTCCGGTTTCGGTTGGCGCATGCATCCGGTGCTGCGGGCGCGTAAGTTCCACAAGGGCGTCGATTGGTCGGCGCCACGCGGCACCCCGGTGGTGGCGGCGGGCGATGGGATCGTCGAAACCGTCAAGTTTCATCGTGGCTACGGCAAATATATCCGTATTGTTCATGATGACCGGACGGAAACGATCTATGCCCACCTCGATCAATTCGCCAAGGGGCTGCGCGAAGGCGCGCCGGTGCGGCAAGGTCAGGTGATCGGCACGGTCGGGCGCACGGGGATCGCTTCCGGCAATCATCTGTACTTCGAGTTGATCGTCGACGGGCGCCATATCGACCCGCTGCGCAATGTGCCCGCCCTGGTGCAGGATATGCTGGCGGAAGGCAAGGATAAGGAAGACCAGCAGCGCTTCATTTCCTTCGCCGATACGCTGCTGCAACAGCTTCCCGCCAATGCAACGGTGGCGGAAGCCGCAGCGACCACCTCGAAGCGTGGGGTGCGCAGCGAACCCGCCCCGGGCGATATTCCCTAACCGCCCTCCCGACCGGGTGGCGCGAAAACAGGCAGAATTCGGTCGGTTTTCCACTCCCGCCCGATTTTACGGCAAGCTTTCTAAATTTTTTCTAAACAAAACAGGCCGTTACCCGAAAATGGTAACGGCTTATTTGTTTTTAACCCCAATTCATTGATTAAAAAACAGTCATTGCCTATTATTTGAGCGCCCAAAGCGAGACTTAGGCGAAAATATGGCTGATTCATCCCGGTTTCGCATTGCGGCACGCTTTTTGAATTTGCTGCAACCGATGCCGTTCACTGCGGCGTGACAAGGGAGAAACCGGGCTATGAAACTGATCACTGCGATCATAAAGCCGTTCAAGCTAGAGGATGTACGCGAAGCGCTGACGGCGCTTGGCATCCAAGGGCTGACGGCGTCGGAAGTGAAGGGGTTTGGCCGCCAAAAGGGCCAGACCGAAATCTACCGTGGTGCAGAATATGCCGTTAGCTTTCTGCCGAAGGTAAAGATCGAAGTGGCGGTTGCCGACGAACTGGAAGACCAAGTTGTCGAAGCCATCCAAAAGGCCGCCCATACGGGCCGCATCGGCGATGGCAAGATCTTCGTCCTCGATCTGACCCGTGCCGTGCGCATCCGCACCGGCGAAACCGACGGCAACGCGCTCTAATGTCCGGTTTCACGACCCCCGACGTTCGACAAGAAGGAACCTTCCCTATGCAGGAAAGCGTGAAAAAGGTCGGCCGTGGTTTGGCGGCCCTGGCAGCGGTTGCGCTGGCCGCCGCCCCGGCCTTGGCCGAAGAAGCGGCTAAGCCGAAAATCGATACGGGCGATACCGCCTGGATGCTGGTCTCCACTCTGCTTGTGCTGATGATGACCATTCCAGGCGTGGCGCTGTTCTACGGCGGTATGGTCCGCAAGATGAACGTGCTGTCCACCGTGATGCAGTCGTTCGCGATCACCTGCATCGTCACCATCCTGTGGGTGTTGGTCGGCTACAGCCTGGCTTTCTCCGAAGGCAGCGACTTTATCGGCGGTCTGTCGAACGTGCTGTTGGCGGGGGTCACGCTGGATAGCGTGAACAGCCTAGCCGCGACGATCCCGGAAACGGTTTTCGTCACCTACCAGATGACCTTCGCGATCATCACCGTCGCGTTGATCACTGGCGCCATCGCCGACCGCATGAAGTTTTCGGCCCTGGTATTGTTCACGATCTTCTGGCTGCTGCTGTGCTATGTGCCGGTGGCCAAGTGGGTCTGGGGCGGTGGGTTCCTCGGGTCGGCGGGCGTGCTCGATTTCGCGGGCGGGACGGTCGTTCACATCAATGCCGGTGTCGCCGGTCTGGTCGCGGCTATCGTGATCGGCAAGCGTCGCGGCTATGGCACCGAAATGTTCCTGCCGCACAACCTCGTGCTGTCGGTTATTGGCGCCTCGCTGCTGTGGGTGGGCTGGTTCGGCTTCAACGCCGGTTCGGCCGTCACGGCGGGCGTTGGTGCCGGTATGGCCATGCTGGCGACCCAGGTTGCCGCCGCCGCCGCCGCTCTCGCTTGGATGTTCGCCGAATGGGCCATGCGCGGTAAGCCCTCGATCCTCGGGATCATCTCGGGTGCGGTTGCTGGTCTCGTCGCTATCACCCCTGCCGCCGGTTTCGTCGGGCCGGGTGCGGCGATCATCATCGGTCTGATCTCGGGCGTGATCTGCTTCTGGTCGGCCACCAGCCTGAAGAACGCCCTCGGCTACGACGACAGCCTGGACGCCTGGGGCGTGCACGGGGTTGGCGGTATCGTCGGTGCGATCCTGACCGGCGTTTTCGCCAGCCAGGCCATCACCGGCGTTCCCGAAAAGTCGGGCCTGCTGGAAGGCAATAGCGGTCAGGTGCTGCTGCAGCTCTATGGTATCGGCGTGACCCTAGTTTACACCGCCATCGTTACCTTCATCATCCTCAAGGTTGTCGATCTGATCGTCGGCCTGCGGGTTGATGTGGATGCGGAGCGCGAAGGTCTCGACCTGCGCCTGCACGGCGAATCGGTTCACTAAGCCGATCCCATCCGTTTGCACGGGGAAGGGGGCTGCTGCGGCGGCCCCCTTTTTCGTTTGGGCGGCATTTGAGCCAAGTCGGCGCGGTGTGTGATTTTCTGCTCATGGGCTGGTCGGGGGCTGGTCAGGGGGCCGCTGCCGCGTCATACAAGGGAATGCGCCGGTTTGGCGGGGCCATAGGTTTCCTCATGATAGGAGACCCGCCGAAAGGTTGACGCCGGTTAACGTCTTACGCATCATACCGGCAATCCTCGAATTAACACATTGCTTTAAGTTAAGAGATTTTTGTGTTGTAAGACAAAGCGCTGAATGGCATCTTTAGCCCTGCGTCATAAATCGTAGGACGCTTAATGCGGCGGATTTCGGGCTAAACCATGCTTAATAATCGACTCGATAAATTGGGAGATTATCCGTTCCGGCGCCTAGCAGCGCTGCTGGCGGACGTCACCCCGCCGGTCGATCCCGCGCCGCTGCTGCTGTCCATCGGCGAACCACAACTACCGACGCCGCCGCTGGCGATGACGGCCCTGACGGGGGCCGCTGCCAGCTTCAACAAATATCCACCCGCCGCCGGGGCACCCGATTGGAAGGCCGCCGCAGCGGGCTGGCTGACCCGCCGCTATGGGCTGGCTGACGGGTTTATCGACCCCGATAAGACGATCGTTCCTGCGCCGGGCACGCGCGAGGCGCTGTTCCTGCTCGGGCTGGCGGCGATTCCGACCGCGAAGAACGGGCAGGTGCCCGCCGTCGTCATGCCGAACCCCTTTTATCAGGTCTATGCCGGGGCATCGGTGCTGGGCGGGGCAGAGCCGGTGTTCGTCGATGCAACCGCGGAAAACGGCTTTCTGCCCGATCTCGACGCGCTGACACCGGAGCTTTTGGCCCGCACGGCGATCTTCTATCTCTGCACCCCGGCGAACCCGCAAGGCACCGTGGCGCCGAAGCCCTATCTGGCCCGGCTGCTGGCGCTCGCCCGTCAGTATGATTTCGTGCTGGCGCTCGACGAATGCTACGCCGAGATTTATGCGGAAACGCCGCCGCCCGGCGGGCTGGAGGTCGCCCAGGCCAGCGGGGCGCTGGATAATCTCGTCGTTTTCCACTCGCTGTCCAAACGCTCCAGCGCGCCGGGGCTGCGCTCCGGGTTCGTGGCCGGCGATGCCACCATTATCGGCGCGCTGACGCGGGTGATGGAATATGGCGGGGCAGGGATGCCGCTGCCGATCCAGGCCGCAGCGGCGGCCTTATGGCGTGACGACAGCCATGTCGAAGAGATCCGCGCCATCTACCGCGCCAATTTTGCCGCCGCTGCCGAGATCATCGGCGACCGCTGGGGCCGTTTCACGCCGCCGGGCGGCTTCTTCCTGTGGCTGAACGTCGGAAATGGTGAAGCCGCGACCCGTGCCTTGTGGCGCGACGCGGGGCTGAAAGTCCTGCCGGGCCGCTATCTCGCCCGCGATCAGGCCGATGGCTCCAACCCCGGTGCCGCCTATATTCGCGTTGCCCTGGTGCATCCGCCGGAGGTGATCCGCGCGGCTTTGACCCGTCTCGCCGACTGCCTCCAAACCCTTGAGGAGCCTGCCCGATGACCGATTTCGCCAGTGGGAAGGGCCGCGCCGCGCTGCTCCCCGTCGGAGCCGATAAGTTCATCATCCGGCGGGTGGAGGAGACGGCGGGCCTCGTGCTGCTGCTGCTGTCGGCGGCGCTGTTCCTCGCCTATCTCAGCTATTATCCCGCCGATCCGTCGCCGCTGAAGGCAACGGGAGGGCCGGTGCGCAATCTGCTGGGCGCTTTCGGCGCGACGGTCAGCGATGTGGGTTTACAGACGCTGGGCCTCGCCCATCTCGCCCTGATCGGTATTCTTGCCGCCTGGGGCTGGCGTTTGTTCGCCAATCACGGGCTGACGCGCCTGTGGCTGCGCGTTTCGCTGCTGCCGCCGACCCTAATCTGCGCGGCTTTGGCAGCGGGCGCCTTGCCGCATGGGATCGCCTATGGTTTGCCCGCTGGGCCGGGCGGGGTGATCGGCGAATTGGCCTTTAAGCCGATTAGCGCCTTGGGGCCGATGATCGGCGGCGCCAGCCGGTCCACCATTGGGCTGATCGCGGCGGGCTGCACGGGTTTCCTGGCGATTTGGGCGCTGGGCTTTGGCGGGCGCGAGTGGCGCGAACTGCGGAAGCAGATGGGGCAGTTGCGTGCCCGCGCGCAAGGGCTGCCGATGCCGTCGCGCCCCAGCATCGATGTGCCGTCGCTGGCGGTGAAAATGCCGCCGATTGCCTCCGGCCTCGGGGGGCTGCTGAACCGCAAGGGCGGGGCCAAGCCGGTCAATCCGTTTATGGCGAAGACGGCGGGCGGGGAAAGCCGGGCCGAACCGCGCTTCGGACGCCCGGTCACGGCGGCGGATGCGCCGCGCCCGTCTGCCCCCGATGCCGCAGCCGATCTCGATGCCCCGGCCTTCGTTGCCGCCGCGCGGCAGGAGACGGCGACCGCCCCGAGCGCCGCGCCGTCCGTGGTTGGCCCGAAACCGTCCCATGAAACCGTGACGCACAAGCGGGTCGTCGCGAAGGCCGAAACCAAGGCCGGGGCATTTCAGCCGACCGCTTACCCTGGCCTGCCCGAACCCTCGGGCGAGCATAGCCTGCCGCCGGTAACCATGCTGCTGGAGCCGCCCGCCGAAACGGCGCTGCCGTCCACCGCCGCTCTTGAACAGAATGCCCGGCTGCTGGAATCGGTGCTGGAAGATTTCGGCGTGCGGGGGGAAATCGTCAATTCGCGTCCTGGCCCCGTCGTGACCATGTACGAGCTTGACCCGGCCCCCGGCACCAAATCGGCCCGCGTCATCGGCCTGTCGGAAGATATCGCCCGTTCGATGGCGGCGCTGGCCGTGCGCATCGCGACCGTACCGGGCCGGACCGTTATGGGGATCGAAGTGCCGAACGCCCGGCGCGAGACGGTGCTTTTCCGTGACGTGCTAACCCATCCCGATTTCGCCGATCCCGCCCGCCGCCTGCCGCTGGTGCTGGGGAAGGATATCGGCGGAACCACCGTGGTGGCCGATCTTGCCAAGATGCCGCATCTGCTGATCGCCGGGACCACCGGCTCGGGCAAATCGGTTGGCATCAATGCGATGATCCTGTCGATCCTGTACCGGCTGACCCCGGAACAGTGCCGCCTGATCATGATTGATCCGAAGATGCTGGAACTATCGGTCTATGACGGTATTCCGCATCTGCTGACGCCGGTCGTCACCAACCCCAAGAAGGCGGTCGTTGCGCTAAAATGGGCCGTGCGCGAGATGGAAAACCGCTATCGCGCGATGGCGAAAATCGGCGTGCGCAATATCGAGAGCTATAACACCCGCTGCGCCGAACTGACCGATAGCGGCGCGTCGCGCACCCGCCGGGTGCAGGTGGGCTTCGATGAAGTGACCGGCACGCCTTTGTTTGAAGATCAGCCGCTGAACCTCGATCCGCTGCCCTACATTGTCATCGTCGTCGATGAAATGGCCGATCTGATGCTGGTGGCGGGGAAGGAGATTGAAGCGACGATCCAACGCCTCGCCCAAATGGCGCGGGCGGCGGGCATTCATTTGATCATGGCGACGCAGCGACCCTCGGTCGATGTTATTACCGGCACGATCAAAGCGAATTTCCCCACCCGGATCAGCTTCCAGGTGACCAGCAAGATCGATAGCCGCACCATTCTGGGCGAATCGGGGGCGGAACAACTGCTGGGGCAGGGCGATATGCTCTATATGGCGGGCGGCGGGCGGATTACCCGCGTCCACGGCCCCTTCGTTTCCGATGCAGAAGTCGAACAAATCGCGCAATTCCTGCGCCAACAGGGCGAACCCGCCTATGTCGATGCCGTGTTGGAAGAGGATGACGAGGCAACCGCTGCCGCGGGCGGCGGCGATACCGACAGCGACGGCGATGCGCTCTATGATCAAGCGGTCGCCCTGGTCGCGCGCGAACGCAAGGCTTCGACCAGCTTTATCCAACGTCACCTGCAGATTGGCTACAACCGGGCGGCCCGGTTGGTCGAAAAGATGGAGGCGGAAGGCGTGGTCAGTGCGGCCAATCACGTGGGCAAGCGCGAAGTTTTGGTGCCAAAACGCTGATCTTGCGGATGCGAACATGTAGTGAGCAACTCGCTCACTACACTCTAACAAATTGATTTCACTTGATAATTTCTGTGGTTCCTCCGACAGTGGCGGCATAATCAGCTCTGGGGAGGATAAGATGCGTCGTGAAGGCTGTACCCGAATTGTCGCTACCCTGGGTCCGGCCAGTTCCAGCCCGGAAAGGATCGCCGCGCTGATTAAGGCCGGGGCGGATGTGTTCCGCCTGAACTTCAGCCACGGCAGCCACGAGGATCACGCCGCCCGCTACCATACCGTTCGCCGCGTTGCGGCAGAGGTTGGGCGCCCGATTGGTATTCTGGCCGATCTGCAAGGCCCGAAGCTGCGCATCGCGACCTTTGCCGAGGGCAAGGTGGAGCTAACGGCGGGGCAGCGCTTTCGCCTCGATCTCGACCTCACGCCAGGCACGGCCACGCGCGTTGGCATGCCGCACCCCGAAATTTTTGCCGCTATTGCCCCAGGCCAGGATCTTTTGCTGGATGATGGCAAGGTTCGCCTGCGGATTGTCGAAAACGGCACCGACTTTGCCGAGACGGAGGTCATTACCGGCGGGCCGCTGTCGAACCGCAAGGGCGTGAATGTGCCCCATGCGATCATCGATCTGGCCGCCCTGACCGAAAAAGACCGCACCGATCTGGCCTTTGCCTTGGAATTGGGGGTGGATTGGGTCGCCCTGTCCTTCGTGCAGCGCCCGCAGGATGTGGCGGAAGCACGCAAGCTGGTCGGGGGCCGCGCGGGGGTTCTGTCAAAGATCGAAAAACCGTCGGCCATCGATCATCTCGACGATATTATCACCCTCTCTGATGCGCTGATGGTGGCGCGTGGCGACCTTGGGGTGGAAATGCCGCCGGAAGATGTGCCGGCCTTGCAGCGTCGCATCGTCCGCGCCGCCCGCCGCGCCGGGAAACCGGTGGTCGTGGCAACCCAGATGCTCGAATCGATGATCACCGCCCCGACGCCGACGCGCGCCGAAGCCTCGGACGTGGCGACTGCCGTTTATGACGGGGCGGATGCGGTGATGCTCTCTGCCGAGACGGCGGCGGGGCAATATCCGATCGAAGCGGTCAGCATTATGGAACGCATCATCTGCCGGACGGAGCGCGACAGCCTTTATCGGTCGCTGATGATGGCTGAAGTGCCGACCCATGACGAAACCGCGTCCGATGCCGTGGCCGCCGCGTCGGCCCAAGTGGCGGAAACCATTAAGGCCGCCGCGATTGTGACCTTCACCTCCTCGGGCCTTACAGCGCTGCGGGTGGCGCGTGAACGGCCCAGCACGCGCATTCTGGCGCTGACCGCCCGCCCGGAAACAGCGCAGCGCTTGGCGCTGGTGTGGGGGCTGCACCCCGTGGTCTGCGACGATTGCCGCGAGTTCGACGATATGGTGGCTATTGCCTGCCGGGTCGCGCGGGAAACCGAGATGGCCCATGCGATGCAGAAGCTCGTGGTGACGGCGGGTGTTCCCTTTGGTACGCCGGGGGCTACGAATATTTTGCGTATCGTGCGGGTAGAGGGGTAAACTGCGCGCCAGAGTTTACCGAGCGAGGTTTCATCATGGCCAAACCCCCGATGCCCGTTCCTGGCGCCGAGCGCGATCCGCTGGCCGAGGAAATCGAGATGAAACTGCGCGGGGTCGATGGCGGCGTGCGGGTTTCTCTCGTTAAGCAGATCAATAAGCTCGTCGAAAAGAACCCGGAAGTCTTCGTCAGCAATATGCGCAATTGGATGAACCAGGGGCGCCACGACGATTAAGGCGGGTATGACACCGACCAATGGAAAAAGGGGGCCACGCAGGCCCCCTTTTGTTTATGTGGTCAAAGCCCCAGTGCGGAGCTTATCGAACAGCCGATTGAGGAAATCGGCGCAGAGGTCGAGCTGCACTGGATCGATAAACTCATCGGGCTGATGGGCCTGATCGATCGACCCGGGGCCGCAGATCACCGTATCCATGCCGTCCTGTTGGAAGAGCCCGGCTTCCGTCGCGTAAGAGACCGCAATCGCGCGGTTATGGCCGGTCAGCGTCAAGGCCAAGCGCTCCAGCGCCGAGTCGGGATCGGGGCGCAACGGCGGCACGGTGGCAAGGGCGCGGATCTCGATATCGGCGTCCGGGTGCTGGGCCTTCAGGGCGGGGCGGATGTCTTCTTCCACCTTGGCGCGGATGCGCCCAAGAATCTCCTCCGCCCGATCCCAGGGGGCAAGCCGCAGATCCCAGGCGACGCGGCAGCGGCCCGGAATGATGTTCGTAGCCGTGCCGCCGTCGATCATCGTGACGGTGACGGAGGAGCGGGGCGGGGCGAAGTCGCTGCCGTCCTGGGCGCGGGCCTGGGCGGCGCGGTCTTCGGCTTCGATCACCTCGATCAGCTTGGCCGCTGCCGAAATGGCCGATACGCCGCGATGGGGCTGGCTGGAATGGGCGGGAATGCCGGTAATCAGCGCTTCCATCACGTAACAGCCTTTATGGCTGTTCACGACCTGCATCAGGGTCGGCTCGCCGATAATCGCCGCGCGCGGGCGGATTCCTTCCGCCAGCAAATCGACCAGCAGCGACGGCACACCCTGGCAGCCGGTTTCCTCGTCGCAGGATAGGGCGATATGCAGCGGCACCGGCAGCGGATTGGCCACTAACGCCGGAATTTGCGCCAGGGCGACGGCACAAAAGCCCTTCATATCGGACGTGCCGCGCCCATACAGCAGCCCGCCGCGTTCGGTGACCGTAAAGGGATCGCTGGTCCAGTTCTGCGCCGCGACCGGCACGACATCGGTATGGCCGGAGAGCACTAACCCGCCCCGCGTTGCTTCCCCATCGTGGGCGGCAATCGTGGCAAAGAGATTGGCCTTATGACCATCGACGGATTGAGTGAGGCGGAAGGGGACGTGCCAGCTTTCAAGATACTCCCCCACACAGCGGATCAAATCCATATTGCTGTCGGAAGATACGGACGGGAAGGCGACCAGACGGTCGAGCCATTCCCGTGCAGTCAGGCGGATACCATGCGGCACGATAATTTTCCTTGGCGGTGGCGGGCAGGGTTTCCCCCGCCCGCGCAATATTTATACCGCTGAGGAGCTTAGACCCGGCTGGCTGATCAGCGCCAGAAATTCACGCCGGGTTTCGATATTGCTGCGGAAGGCGCCGAGCATACGGCTGGTCACCATCGCCACGCCCGGCTTGTGCACACCGCGCGTCGTCATGCACTGGTGCTGCGCTTCGATAACCACAGCGACACCGAGCGGCTGCAACACCTCGTCCAGCACATTGGCGATCTGCGCCGTCATCTTTTCCTGGATTTGCAGGCGTTTAGCGAAAACTTCCACCACCCGCGCCAGCTTGGAGATGCCGACAACGCGGTTTTTCGGCAGATAGGCGATATGGGCCTTGCCGATGATCGGCGCCACATGATGTTCGCAGTAGGATTCGAAGCGAATATCGCGCAGCAGCACCATTTCGTCGTAGCCGTCGGTTTCTTCGAAGGTGCGTTGCAGCATATCCTTCGGATCGACCGCATAGCCGGCGAACCATTCTTCATACGCGCGAACAACGCGGGCGGGCGTATCGACCAGCCCTTCGCGGCTGGGATCATCCCCCGCCCAGCGCAGCAGCGTGCGCACGGCGGCTTCAGCCTCCTCCCGGCTAGGGCGGGGCGCCTCAGTCACCGCTTCGGAGGAAACAAGGTCAGTTTTAGGGGTAATGAATGCGTTCACGATCAATCCTTTCGTCCGACGCGCGGGCCGGAAACCCATCCCGTGGAGTCAGTCTGCCGAACCTTTCAGCAGGTTGGCGCCTGCAAGCCTTTGAGACATGGCGCCCCTACCCACAAAGTCAAGCGCTGTACGGGGTTAATTCAGCCGAACGACCGCGTGCGGGGAATCGAGCGAGAAGGCGGGGACGGCAATTTCAAACCGTTCGCCGGTCTCGGCCTCCATCTCATAGCTGCCGACCATGATGCCCGAGGGCGTCGCCAGCGGCGTGCCACTGGTATATTCGAAAGCCTGGCCCGGCTTTAGCACCGGCTGTTCGCCAACCACGCCCGCCCCGCGCACCTCCAGCCGCCGCCCCAGCGCATCGGTAATCTCCCAATGGCGGTTCAGAAGCTGCACGGTGCGGTCGCCGTCATTTTCAATGCGGATGTGATAGGCCCAAACAAAGCGGCCTTCCCCAGGTTCCGACTGATCTTCCAGAAACGTCGGCTGCACGGTCACGGTGATGGCACGGGTGGTGGCGCGGTACATGGTAAGGGGTTCGGTTCCTTGGCGGCCCCGTTCAGCGGGGGCGGTGATCATTCGGGCCCAGCCTAGCGCCCCCCCTGCAAAAACAAAAGCGCCGATCCCCGAAGGGACCGGCGCCATATAGGCTAGGACTGACTGGCCGCAGTTTAGCGGATGGTCAGTTCAACGCGACGGTTGCGGGCTTCGCGCACGCCATCCGCCGTCGGAACGGCGGGTTCGGTTTCGCCGAGCGCGGTGACCGAGGTGCGTTCGGTGGCGATGCCCTTGGCGACCAGCGCGCTGCGGACCGCATCGGCACGACGCAGCGACAGGCGGGTGTTATATTCCGGCGTCCCCGAGCGGTCGGCATGACCGACGATGGTGATGCGGGCGTTGCCCGTGGCTTTCGCCGAGGCCGAGGCTTCATCGATGATGCGCAGGGCAGCGGCATCGAGACGCGCGCTATCCCAAGCGAAGTAGATGATGAAGTTCTTGCTGAGCGCAGCGGGCTGCGCCGGGGCCGGGGCCGGGGTGGCAACCGGGGTCACCAACTGGGCCAGGGCGTGTTCGAAGGTGCCACGGCACGACGCGATATCGGCCAACTGGAAGGCTTCTTCTTCCTGCTCAACCCAGCAATCGAAAGCCGCTTGGGCCTTCGCGGCAATCGCCGGCTTGGTGGTGCGGGCATTGGCATCCAGCGCCTGGATCAGCTTCGCGCGGGCGGTGCCGAGTTCCTGGGCCTTTTCCGGGGTCAGCGACCAATTGGTCAGCACTTCCGGCAGCACGTTTTCACCGCGCGAGGCGGCCAAGCCCTTCGCCGCGAAGGTATAGGCATCCGGCCAATCCTTCATTTCATCGGCTTCGAAAATCGTCAGCGACCGATATTCGGTGGTGAGTGCCTTAGTGAAGGCAGTGCCCTGCGACGGCTCGGTAGTGCCGCGCAGCGCGTCGATATCCAAAGCGCCGCAGCCCGACAGAAGGGCCAGACCGGCAACAACACCGAGCAGCTTAACCGACTTCATCGCATTCTCCTTTTTTGTCTCGCCCAAGCCCGGGCGCGCCAGCGCTTGAGGGCGAGCCTCAACCTTTAAACTCATGGTGCCATTTCTAATGCGCGCGCGCCGGGGGAGCAAGCCTGAACCGACGCGAAGATGTATCACGTGGCTCTCCACCCGATGGATTCGCCGCTTTCGTTGCGAAATTGCCGCATTGATGCGGGAAAGCCACGGGTTTTGCCTCTCGTCGGCGGTCCTGATCCTCTCCGCCTTCCGGGCTTGCATCCCGGCGCGGGCTTGCCTATAAGACTGTCACTGACGCGCGGACATGCGCCGTGCGGGTGTAGCTCAATGGTAGAGCAGAAGCTTCCCAAGCTTACGACGAGGGTTCGATTCCCTTCACCCGCTCCAAAATCTTCAACTCGATACGATCTTTCGTCGGCTCTGTGCTGATCACAGGGGTGCGAGCCGATACTCCGTCCGCTGCGTGTAGTTGTCCCCGGGTGCCAAACGGGCGGAGGGGAAATGCGGCTGGTTCGGGCTATCGGGGAAGAACTGCGGCTCGAGCGCCAAGCCCGCGTAAGCGCCGTGCGGCGTTGGCAGACCGTGGCCATCATAGACCTGAAGCCCTGCCGCATCGGTCCAAATCGCGCAGGATAGCCGCTCATCCGGGCCGATCAGCCGGGCGATGGGGCCGAAGTGCCCGGCGGGTTTGCGCAGCACGAAATTGATATCGTAAGGATGATCCGGCGCCTGCCGGATTCGGCGCAGCGTGCGGAAATCGAAGGGTGTTTCGGCCACCCGGCGGATTTCCCCCGTCGGGATCAGGTCGGTATCGACGGGGGTGTAGAAATCGGCGGCGATTTCTAAGCGATGGTCGCGGCTGTCGCTGCCCGGTTGCAGCGTGAAATAGGAATGATGGGCGAGGTTCATCACCGTTACGGCATCGCTGACGGCCTGATACTCGACGCGCAAGGTCGCCGGGGCGTCCAGCGTGTAGCGGCACTGCAAGCGCGCCGTGCCCGGGAACCCGTTATCCCCTGCTGGCGAGAGCAGTTCCAGCGTCACTGAGTTGTCTGAAACCGCGACGACGGACCAGTTTTTCCGCGAAACGCCGCTGGTGCCGCCGTGCAGATGCTGGCGGCCTTTTTCGTTGCAATCGACCTCGTAGCGCTGCCCATCCAGCTCAAAGCGCCCTTGTGCGATGCGGTTGGCATAACGCCCGGCGGTTACGCCAAGATAGGCGGGATTGCTGAGGTAGCCGAGTGGATCGGCGTGTTTCAACACCAAGGGCCGCGGCCCCTCCGGCAGGGTCAGCACCAGATCCCACACGGTGGCGCCAAGGGTTAGGATTTCGGCACGCAACGCGCCCTGAACCAGGGTAACGACTTCGACCGTCTGATCGTCCAAGACCGCAAGACTACGCCGCATCATGCCGCCCCCCGCCGCAGGCTGGCGAAGGATCGGGCGATGCCGCGCTGGAAGACGATGAAGGCGAACAGCAAGCCGCCGACGGCGATCTTCGTCCACCAGGAATTCAAACTACCGTCGAAGGCAATCAGCGTCTGGATCACCCCTTGGATCAGCCCGCCGAACAAGGTGCCCAGCAAATAGCCGACCCCGCCGGTCAGCAGCGTCCCGCCGATGACGACGGCGGCGATGGCGTCAAGCTCCACCCCCACCGCCGCCAGCGGATAGCCGGAGGCGGTATAGAGCGTGTAGAGAATCCCGGCGAGGCTGCTGTAAAAGCCGCTGAGCGCGTAAATCCCGATCACCGTGCGCCGTACCGGCACCCCCAGCAGCACCGCCGAGGTGCGGTCGCCGCCCAAAGCATAGACATTGCTGCCGAACCGGGTCCAATGGGCGAGAATCAGGCCACCCGCCAGCGCCGCCAGCATGATCAGCGCGCCGACCGTCAGCCCGCCGCGCCCCGGCAATGGCACGCGCACCCCGGCCAGCATGTCGATAAACGGGTGTTGGATGGCGATGGATTCCAGCGTTAACCCGAAGGCCAGCCCGCGCAGCAGGAACATCCCGGCCAGGGTGACGATGAAGGGCTGAATATCGAAGGCTTCGATCAGCCAGCCCATCGCGGCCCCAAATGCGACGCCGAAGACCAGCGCCGCCCCGGCGGCGGCCAGCGGGTGCCAGCCCGCTTGCGTGACCAGCAGGGCAAAGCCGACGCCGACGAAGGCGATCATGGAGCCGACCGAGAGATCGATCCCGCCCGACAGGATGACGAAGGTCATGCCAATCGCCGCCGTGATCAGAAAAGCGTTATCGGTCAATAGATTGCCGAGCACCAGAGTGGAGGCAAAATTGCGGTACTGTACCATCCCCAGACCATAGAGCAGCAGAAAGACAAGCAGAGTCGCGGCGAGCGGGATTAGGCGTTCGTTCTTAAGCATCTCCAGCCTCCTAGCGCCGGGCGAAACCGAGCAGGCCGAGGCGCGGCGATTGCAGGAACAGCACCAGCAAAATCACCACAGCTTTCACGACCAGCGTATATTGCGGCGGCAGGCCGCTGACCAAGATCGAGGTGGTCAGGCTTTGGATCACCAGCGCGCCGATCAGGGTGAGGCCGAGGGAGAAGCGCCCGCCGATCAAACTAGCGCCGCCGATGACCACGGCCAAAATCGCATCGAGTTCGAGCCACAGTCCGGCGTTATTAGCATCCGCCCCGCGAATGTCGGCGGTCAGGATAATGCCTGCCAGCGCCGAACAGAGACCGGAGAAGGCATAGGCCGCCAGCCGTACCCCGCGCGCTTCGATCCCGGCAAGGCGGCTGGCGGCGGCATTGCCGCCCACGGCTTCGAGAAACAGCCCGAGCGCGGTGCGCCGTAACAGCAACCCGGCGAGAACGGCGAAAACCGCCAGCAGCCACACCCGCGACGGGATCCCCAGCAGATACCCGCTGCCGAGAAAATCCATGACCGCGCTATGGAAGGTGACGATCTGGCCGTCGGTAATCATCTGCGCAATGCCGCGCCCGGCCACCATCAGGATCAAGGTGGCGACGATGGGCTGGATTTCCAAAAACGCCACCAGGAACCCGTTCCACAGGCCGCAAGCGACACCAACCATCAGCACAATCAGCAGAATTGCCGTGGGGGATAGATCACCCGCGCGTAATAAGACGGCGGCAACCGCGCCGCAAATCGCGATAATGGCGCCGACCGAGAGATCAATCCCGCCGGTGGCAATCACCACCGCCATGCCGAGGGCGACGAAACCCAGGGGGGCGGCGCGGTGAACAATATCCACCGTGCTGCCGAACAAATGGCCATCGACGATGCGTAAGGCAAAAAAGCCGGGCGACAGCACAAGATTGGCCGCCAAGATCAGCAGCAGCGCCGCTACCGGCAGCAACCAACGCCGGTTTTGCAACGAGAGTTTCGGGGTCATTGGGCGATAGCCTCGATAATTCCGGCTTCCGTCACCCCCGCGCCGGTCAGTTCGGCAACGCGGCGGCGGTCGCGCAGCACGACAACCCGGTCGGCCACGGCGGTGATTTCCTCAAGTTCGGAGGAAACGAGCAGTAGGGCCATCCCCTCCGCACAGAGTTTGCGGATGAGCGTCATGATTTCGGCGTGGGCGCCGACATCAATGCCGCGCGTCGGCTCGTCGAGCAGCAACAGCTTGGGGTGTGTGATCAGCCAACGGGCCAGAATGACCTTCTGTTGATTGCCGCCGCTGAGCTGCCCCACCGGCTTTTCGCCATCGGGGGTGCGGATGCCGAGCGCGTCGATCATCTCCGCCGCAATCGCCTGCTGGGTCGCGTGGGGCACGCGCTTCAGCCAACCTTGGCGGGCTTGCAGGGCCAGAATGATATTTTCGCGCACCGATAGGTCGGCAACGATACCGTGGTGCTTGCGGTCTTCCGGGCAGAAGGCGAAGCCGTGGCGGATCGCTTGGCGGGGGGAGCGGATATCGACCGCCGCCCCGTCCAGCAGCACGCGCCCCCGGTCGCGGCGGGCAGCGCCAAACAGCAGTTCCACCGTTTCTGACCGACCCGACCCGAGCAACCCGGCCAAGCCGACCACTTCCCCGGCGTGAACGCTGAGATCGACACTCTCCAGCATATGCCGTTTGCCGATGCCTTCGGCCACCAGACGCGGCGGGCCGTCCGGCGCCTTCGCCTCCGCACTGCGATGAGCGGTCACGGCGTCGACATGCTGGCCCAGCATCCATTGCACCAGCTCGCGCCGGGGCAGATCGGCGGCACGGGCGGTGCCGACGCGCTTACCGTTGCGCAAAACTGTGATGCGGTCGGACAGCGCATAGACCTGATCAAGAAAATGGGTGACGAAGACGATAGCGATGCCGCGCGCCTTCAGGCGGCGCAGCAGATCGAACAGCACCTCGACCTCATGGGTATCGAGGCTGGCGGTCGGCTCGTCCAGAATCAGGATTTTCACATCCCCGGCGAGTGCGCGGGCAATGGCGACCATCTGTTGAATGGCGATGGAGTACGACCCTAGCAACCGCCCGACATCAAGCGACAGGCCGAGCGGCTTGAGCAGCGCTTCCGCCTCCGCCCGCGCGGCGCCCCAGCGGATCAACCCCAAGCGGCGCGGTTGGCGCCCGAGGGTGAGGTTTTCGGCAACCGTCAGCGTCGGCACCAGGTTCACTTCCTGATAAACCGTGCTAATGCCCAGCGCCTGCGCGTCCTGCGGGCTGCGCGGGTTGATCTCGGCGCCGTCCAGGCGCATCGCGCCGCCATTGCGGCGATAGAGACCGGTGAGAACCTTGATCAGCGTCGATTTTCCAGCGCCATTTTCCCCGAGCAAGGCATGCACTTCGCCGGGGTAAAGGTCGAAATCGACGCCATCGAGGGCCAAGACCCCCGGAAAACGCTTGGTAATACCCGTTAGGGTCAGTACGGGCGGCAGCGATGTCATAGCAGCCCCTTCGTCATAAAACGCGAAAAAGGGGCCGGGCGGTCGATTAGAAACCGGCCCGACCCCAGGGGGAGCCGATTACTGGGCGCTGCGGCGCTTATACTCGTCCGCCGCCGTATCCGGCAGATAGAGCGGGCCTTGGGCCTTGATCCACTTCGCGACGGGCTTGCCCGCCTTGGCGGCGTCAATCGCATCGAAGGCCGGGCCGCCGAGATGCGGGTTCAACTCGATGGTGGCGTTGGTATCGCCATCGGCCATCGCTTTGAAGATATCCGGCACGGCGTCGATAGAGATGATCGACAGATCCTTGCCCGGCTTCAGCCCGGCTTCCTTGATCGCCTGAATGGCGCCGAGGGCCATATCGTCGTTATGGGCATAAACGGCGCAGAGGGCCTTACCGCCGTCTTCGGCCTTCAGGAAGCTTTCCATTACTTGCTTACCGCCAGAGCGGGTGAAATCGCCGCTTTGCGACCGGGCCTGTTCCATGCGCGGGAACAGTTTCACCACGTCTTCGAAGCCCTTCTTGCGGTCAATTGCGGCGCTGGAGCCAACGGTGCCCTGAAGTTCCACATAGCGGCACTTGCCGCTGGTGCGGGTTGCCAGCCAAGCCGCGGCCAAGCGGCCTTCTTCCACGAAATCCGACGCGACCTTGGTCAGATAGAGCGATTCGTCGGCGACTTTCACACCGCGATCGACCAGAACCACCGGGATTTTGGCGTCTTTGGCTTCCTTCAGCACTTGATCCCAGCCGGTTTCGACCACCGGGGCCAGCAGAATGCCGTCGACACCCTGGGCGATGAAACTGCGCAGCGCCTTAATCTGATTTTCCTGCTTCTGCTGCGCATCGGAAAATTTCAGGTCGATCCCGCGCTTCTTGGCTTCGGCCTTGATCGATTCGGTTTCCGACGTGCGCCAGCCGCTTTCTGACCCGATCTGCGAAAAGCCGATGGTGAGGGCGCTGGCACCGGTCGAGAGCACGGCGAGCGAGGCACCGACCAGCAGCGCCGAAATTTTGGTCCGCGTCATGACATTTCCTTCCTTGGGTCACAGTTTTTTTGGGTGCAACAATCCTCCGCCGATCTGATGTTGATCGGTGGGGCGTTTTGGGGAATTTTGGGGCAGTACAAGCCTGTTCCGCCCAAACAAAGGATTTGGGCCGGTCAGGATTAGAACTGTCTCTGGGACGACGATTGGCGCTTAGGCCATCGTCCTATTGCTCTGCATTCTGTCGTTCCTCCGCCTTTCACTGCCGCGTTTTCCGCTGGTCAGATTTATTTTTAAGGACGAATTAAACGATAAGCAGGTGCGGGGAGGGCGTCCAATACCATTTTCAGAATTAACCATATCGGGTTTGGCATGGTTAATAGATTTACGATTATAAACCTGCTATGGGCCGCGCCGATAGGGGGCCGGTTTGCGCGGCCCCCCGCTTGATCGCTTGACGTGGATCAGGAAATCGGCGCGCCGGGCGTCAGGCTAGACACCGCCCGGACGATGCCCGCCGTATCGATGCCGAAGTGGCGATAGAGGTCGCCGATGGTCCCGGTTTGGCCGAAATGATCGACGCCGAGCGCGATCGTGCGATGCCCAAGCACCCCGCCTAACCAAGCCAGCGTCGCCGGATGACCGTCGAGAACAGTGACGATCCGGCAGTGCCGGGGAAGCGGGGCGAGCAGGCGTTCAACGGCGCAGTCCGCCGTCTGGCCCGCTTGGCGAAGCTGTTGGGCGCCCAGCCAGCCCGCGTGCAGCCGGTCGGCGGAGGTGATGGCGAGCAGGCCGACGTCCCGGCGCTTTTGCGCAATCTGGGCGGCGGCGGCAATCGCTTCTGGCGCGACGGCCCCCTGATAAGCGATCACGGTTTCACAGTTCGGCCCTGGCGGGCGCAACCAATAGCCGCCCGCCAGCACCCCATCGCGGAACCCAGCTTCCGGCAGCGGCGGCTGTTCCAGCGGGCGGGTGGTGAGGCGCAGATAGACGGCGCTGCCTTTATCGTCGGCCAGACCGGTGCGTGGGTCGCGGGCGGGGCCGCCGTCCCGCTGCATGAAATCGAAGCTCCAGGCC
Source organism: Elstera cyanobacteriorum (assembly GCF_002251735.1). NCBI lineage: Bacteria > Pseudomonadati > Pseudomonadota > Alphaproteobacteria > Rhodospirillales > Rhodospirillaceae > Elstera > Elstera cyanobacteriorum. The sequence continues at coordinate 234,977 of NZ_NOXS01000031.1, forward strand.
ATGATCGCCGCCAGTTCGGCGGCGAAGGCCGGTTCGAAGGCGGCGAGACCATCCTGCGACAGGCCGATCAGCGGCGTATTGATCGATTGATGCGCCCCGCCCTCCGGTGCCAACGTTACGCCGGAGGGGGTGCCGACGATCATAAAGCGGGCATCCTGGTAGCAGGCATAGGTCAGCGCATCGAGACCCCGGCAGACGAAGGGATCGTAAACCGTGCCGATGGGCAGCAGCCGTTTGCCGAACAGCGATTCGGTCAATCCTGCCGCGCCGAGGTGCAGGAAGAGGTTCATTTCCGCGATGCCGAGTTCGATGTGCTGCCCGGCGGGGGAGAAGTCCCATTTGGCGGTGGAGGGAATTTTCTGCGTGCGAAACAGGTCGGCCTTATCATGCCGCGCCCAGAGTTTGCGCCGATTGACCCAGGGCCCAAGGCCGGTGGTACCCGTCACGTCGGGGGAGGTGGTCACGATCCGTTCGGCGAGGGGGGAGGCGTCGCGCCCAATGTCGTCCAGCAGGCGGCTAAAGGCCATCTGGGTCGAAATCTCTTTCGCTGCCGGGGCGGCGAGCGCCGGAACCGGGATGCGTGCATCGGTCAGGCGGCGGGGGCCAGCGGCGAAAAACGGTACCTGCGCTAGAAAGGCCCGCAGGCCATCGGGATCGGCGACGCCGGCGAGGGGGGCCCACTCCTGGCCAACCGGCACCCCCATATGGGTTTGCCAGTCGCGCATTTGCTCCGGCGTCATCAGACCGCCGTGATTATCCTTATGGCCCGCAATCGGCGTATTCCAGCCTTTGATCGTATAGGCTAGGAAGCAGACGGGCCGGTCATGGGTGATGCTGGCGAAAACTTCGGCCAGGGTTTCGACGCAGTTACCGCCGAGATTTTCCATCAGCGCCGCCAGATCGGCGTCGCTGCGCCGATCGATCAGCGCGGTTACCGCCCCTTGATCGCCAAGGTCGCTCATCAAATGCTCGCGCCAAACGGCGCCGCCGCGATAGGTGAGGGCGGCATATAGATCGTTCGGGCAAGCGTCGATCCAGGCGCGCAACTGTTCGCCGCCGGGTTCGGCAAAGGCGGCGCGTTGCAGGGCGCCATATTTGACGCGCACCACGTCCCAGCCGAAGGCTTCGAAAATCCGTTCGATGCGGGCCCACAGCCCTTCGTGGACGACGCCATCCAGCGACTGGCGGTTATAATCGATGATCCACCAAACATTGCGCAAATCGTGCTTCCAGCCTTCCTGCAAGCATTCATGCACATTGCCTTCATCGACCTCGGCATCGCCCATTAAGGCGATCATCCGCCCCGGCTTAATGTCGGCGCCCCAGGGTTTGCTGGCGATATAATCCTGAAGGATCGAAGCAAAACTGGTGATGGCGACGCCGAGACCGACGGAACCGGTGGAAAAATCCACGTCATCGGTATCCTTCGTGCGGCTGGGGTAGCTTTGCACCCCGCCATAGCCGCGGAAGTTCTTCAGTTTTTCGACGTCCAGCCGCCCCATGAGATACTGCATAGCGTGGAAGACCGGCCCCGCGTGGGGCTTGACGGCCACCCTGTCTTCCGGGCGCAGCGCCGAGAAATACAGCGCGGTGAGGATCGAGACCATCGAGGCCGAGGAGGCCTGATGCCCGCCGATCTTAATACCGTCCTGCTTCGGGCGCAGGTGATTGGCGTGATGGATCATCCAATGCGACAGCCACTGCAAGCGGCGTTCGACGATTTTTAAGGGCGATGGCGTCATGGCGGCTTCCTCGGTTTTCTCTCTCCAGCATGCCCCGAAGCGCCCCAGCGTGTCCTTGCAAAGACGGCTTAAAAAGCCCTAGGATTAAGAGGAAAACGCTCTAATATGGTTCATAGTCAGTGGAAAACCCTAAGTTTGATAGTTTTGACGTGAAAATCCTCCGCGCGTTGCGCGACGATGGCCGTATGTCCATTCAAGACCTCAGCGAGCAGATCGGCCTAAGTCCAACCCCGGTGGCGCGCCGGGTAAAGCAGTTGGAGGCGGCGGGGGTAATCACCGGCTATTCGGCCCTGTTGGACGAAGCCGCCCTCGGCTATTCGGTGTCGGTCTTTGTGTCCGTCAAACTCGACCGTCAGGTGGATCAGGCCTTGGCGCAGTTCGAAGCGGCGGTACGGGCCTTTCCCGAGGTGGTCGATTGTTGGTTGATGACCGGCAACCGCGATTATTTGCTGCGGATCGTGACCGAGAATCTGGCCGGGTTCGAACGGTTTTTAACCTCGGATCTGACCCGGCTGGCCTGCGTCTCCAGTATCGAAAGCTCCATCCCGCTGCGGCGGGTTAAGGCTGGGACGTCCCGCGCGCCTTAGCCGATGTGTCGAAACTATGTCTGGCTGGCCTAGGCTTTGCATCGTTGGGAAAACGCGGGGCAGTAGCGCCCCGCCGGGCCTTCCGGGGGCGGACCGGGGGTTCTGACGTTTTCCCCGGTGGAGTGGCCGATGAGTGTTTCGAAGCGCGTTTTCCTCAAGGGTATGGTGGCCGGGGTTGGCCTGATCGCCGGGGTTCTGGTGGCTGGGACGGCTGGTGCACAGTCGTTGCTGGAGACGATCACCAAGACGAAAACGATCAAGATCGCCGTGCCGACCGATTATCCGCCCTATGGGTTCGTCGGCCTCGACCTGAAGCCCCAGGGCCTCGATATTGCTGTGGCAGAACTGATTGCTGAAAAATTAGGCGTTAAGCTCGAAACCGTTCCGGTGACCAGCGCCAACCGCATCCCCTACGTCCAGACCAAGCAGGTCGATCTCGTCATCTCGACCCTTGGTAAGAACGAGGAGCGGATGAAGGTGATCGATTTCACCCATGCCTATGCGCCGTTCTTCCAGGCAGTCTTTGGCCCCAAATCGCTGTCGATCAAGAGCTTCGACGATCTCGGTGGTAAGACCATCGCCGTCGCCAAGGGGGCGATGGAGGAGCAGGAGTTGGTCAAGGTCGGCCCGGCGTCGATGGATTTCAAACGCTATGAAGATCAGGCCGCCGCCTCGGCCGCCTATGTCGCTGGGCAAACCCAGGTGATCGCCACCAGCATTTCGAACGCCGGGCTAATTGCGCAGAAAAACCCGCAATTGGGGTCGGAATATAAGCTGCTGATCAAGGATAGCCCCTGCTACATCGGCGTCGCCAAGGGTGAAGACGCGCTGCGCGCCAAAGTGAACGAGATTATTCTGGCGGCCAAGGCCGACGGCACGCTCGAAAAACTCTCCCAGAAGTGGTTGGGCCGTCCGGCGGGCGATCTGCCCCTGTCGAACTAACGCGATCCTGCCGGGGGCCATTGCCCCCGGCCTATCCGGTTCGGCGGGAGGGTGAATGCAGGTCGATCTGAATTTTTGGGCCATTCTTAGCCAATGGCCGTTCCTGTTAAAAGGCATTGCCTGGACGGTCGGGCTGACGGCGGTGTCGCTGATTATCGGCTTTACCCTCGGCATTCTTTGCGCTTGGGCGCGGGCTTACGGGCCGAAGGGCCTGCGTTGGCCCGTGGGGGCCTATGTGGAGGCAATCCGCAATACGCCCTTTATCGTGCAGCTTTTCTTCATCTTCTTCGGGTTGCCGTCCCTGGGCGTGCGCCTGTCGCCGGAGGTAGCGTCCGTCATCGCGATGGTGCTGAACCTCGGCGCCTATTCGACCGAAATCATCCGCGCGGGCCTGATGGCAACGCCAAAGGGCCAGACGGAGGCGGGGGTAAGCCTCGCGCTTAGCCCCGTACAGGTGTTCTTCTATATCGTGCTGCCGCCGTCCTTGAAGCGCGTTTGGCCCGCCTTCGTCTCGCAATGCGTTATCGTCATGCTCGGGTCTGCCGTCTGCGGTCAGATCGCGACGGAGGAATTGAGCTACGCTGCCAACGTCATCCAGGCGAAAAATTTCCATACCTTCGAAGCCTATATCGTCGCGACGATCCTCTATCTGCTGCTGGCCGTGGCGCTCCGCCGTCTGCTGACCCGGGCCGGGCCGCGCTTTATTTTTGGGAGATAGGCAATGGTCGATTTCTCCCTCTGGGACATTATCCGCAATCTGTTGCTGGCGGCGCGCTGGACGGTGGTGCTGTCGCTGATTGCCTTTATCGGCGGCGGGTTGGTCGGCGGTGGGCTGCTGGTGGCGCGACTAACCGGTAAGCGCTGGATCGAGGTTTCCGTCGCGCGCTATGTGCAGGTGTTCCAGGGCACGCCGCTATTGATGCAGATTTTCCTCGCCTATTTCGGCATTGGCATGTTTGGCATCAAAGTATCGCCCTGGGTTTCGGTTTCGGCGGCGCTCACCCTCTATACCAGCGCCTTTCTGACCGAAATTTGGCGCGGTTGCGTGGCATCCGTGCCGAAAGGCCAGTGGGAGGCTTCGCAAAGCCTGGCGCTCAGCTTTGGTGAACAATTGCGCTATGTGATCCTGCCCCAGGCGCTGCGGGTGGCGGTACCGCCGACGGTTGGGTTTCTGGTGCAGGTGATCAAAGGGACGGCGCTCGCCTCCGTCGTCGGCTTTGTCGAACTGACGCGGGCGGGGAACATGATCTCCAACGTCACCTATGCCCCCTTCACCGTCTTTGCCTGCGTCGGTCTGCTCTATTTCGCCCTGTGCTACCCGATCAGCCTTTACGCGCAATTCCTTGAAAGGAAGCTCCATGCCGTCCGCCGCTGACGCTGCCGTTTACGAACCGCCGATCGTTCAAATCACGGCGCTGCGCAAATCCTATGGCGAGGTCGAGGTGTTGAAGGGCATCGACCTTGAGGTCAAGCGCGGCGAGGTCATTGCCATCATCGGCAAGAGCGGATCGGGCAAAAGCACGCTGCTGCGCTGCATCAATGGGCTGGAAGTGTTTCAGGACGGTGCCCTAACCGTCGATGGCAAGCCGCTGGTACACGATAGTCAGGCGGCGATGCGGGCCTTGCGCCAGCGCGTCGGCATGATTTTTCAAAGCTTCAACCTGTTTCCGCACCTCACGGTGGGCCGCAATATCATGCTGGCGCCGACGCTGGTGAAAAAGCGCGATCAGGCAGAAGCGGCCGCCCAGGCGCGGGCGCTGTTGGACCGGGTGGGGTTGGCGGAAAAATTCGACGCGATGCCCGACCAGCTTTCTGGCGGGCAGCAGCAGCGCGTCGCCATTGCCCGCGCGCTGGCGATGGAGCCGGGGGTGCTGCTGTGCGATGAAATTACCTCCGCCCTCGATCCCGAATTGGTCGGCGAGGTGCTGCGCGTCGTCGAACGCTTGGCCGACGAAGGCATGACCCTGCTGATGGTGACCCACGAAATGAACTTCGCCCGCAAGGTCGCCGACCGGGTGATTTTCATGCACCAGGGTCGCGTCCATGAAATGGGGCCGCCGGAGGCCTTGTTCGGCAGCCCCGCGACGGCCGAGTTGCGGCAGTTCCTCTCGTCGTTGCTCGATTAAACCCAGGCCGTGTCGGCCTCCAACGGGTAAATCGGGCGGCGGGCACGGCTATAGGGCATTTTGGTCAGGTCGGGGGTGCAGAGCGCGCCGCTGTCGCAGACGATAACCTCCCCCGCGATGGGGTCGAAGGCGGCGCGGAAATGCTGCATGGATTTCAGCGCCACAACGCGCCGTTCGGTCGGTTCGATGCCGAAGGCTTGGAACTGCGCAAGGTCGAGCACCTGGGTGACGTTGCTGACCACCAGCACCTCGATGCCGCCGATGCGCACGGTGGCACTGGGGCCGAAGCTGCCCTTCAGGCCACCCATCATCGGGCCGTGCCCCACGTAAGTCCCATCGAAGAGACCAATCAGCGTGACCGAGAGATCGAGCGGCCCGCCGCCGAAGCGGGCATCGGTCTTACCGCCCAGCTTCAAGCGCACGGTATCGCCCGGCTGATGCTTGCTCAGCAAGTCCACGCTCTCGGGGTCGAAGATTGGGGCGAAACACGCATCCTGCACGTCTGCCGCGATTAGGGCGGCCAGCAGGGCCGTTGAGTCGCCATAGGCGCCGCCGCCAGGATTATCGGCGAAATCGGCGATGACCAGCGGGCCTTTGCTGACATTGAAGGTTTTGGCGTAACGGGCGGCGGCGTCCACGCTCAGCAGCGGCGCGCCTCGGTCGGCGCGCTTCTCCCAAATATCCGCCGCCAGCCCACGGATGAAGGCTTGGTGCTTCGGCAGATCGCCCTGGCAGGTCACCAAGACGCTCGGTCCCACGTCGGCAATATCGGCATTGGGGAAGGCGCCGTTGACGCTGACAGCGAAAACATCCGGCTCCGTCTCATAGGCACGGGCGGCGGCGATGCGCGGAACCATCGGGCCGATGTCGGTGCGCCCGCCGGTCGCTTCTTCCAGCATCGGCAGTTTCTCCCAAAGGGTGACGGGGCGGATTTCCCCGGCCATCGTCCGCCCGATGATGCGGGCGGCCTGCTCGCCGCACTCGCGCATATCGACGTGCGGATAGGTTTTGTAGGACACAATGGCGGTGGCGAGGCGGACCATCCGTTCCGTCACATTGGCGTGCGGATCGAGCGTGATGCCAATGGGCAGATCCGGGCCGACGATGGAGCGCAGCCGCTCCAGTAACTCGCCCTCGCCATCCTCCACATGGGCTACGACCATCGCGCCGTGCAGACCGAGCAGAATACCGTCGAGGCTGCCGCGCAGAATCTTCGCCGCATTAACGATGACGGCGGCGACATGCTCATACGCCTCGCGCGTGACCGGACCGGATGGGGTGGCGCCAGCGCTGATCGCGTGGTGGACGGTCCAATTTTCGGCGCGGGCAATTTTCAGAAACCCGGCGAGCGGGGTATTGGCGGTCCCACGTTCGGCAATGGCATCCGCCCCGACGAAATAATAGCGGTCGCGGAAGGCGGCCAGATCGGTCGGCCGTTGACTGAACGTATTGCTTTCGTGGGAAAATTCGGCGGTCAGGACGCGGAAACTCATGATCGGGCAGCTCCGGGGCGGTCAGGCGCTGGGGTGGTGGCAGGCGGTCGGGTGATGGTCTGCCGAGAGGGTGGGGCGGGTGGTGCGGCAGTGGTCGCTCGCGCTCGGGCAGCGGGCGGCGAAGGCGCAGCCGGGTGGGCGCTGCCACGCGCTGGGAATTTCGCCCGACAGCCGCGCTACCCGTTTGCGCTGGCCAGGATCGGGGGCGAAGCTGCTGTCCATCAGCGCCACTGTGTAGGGATGGCGCGGGCGGGCCTGGGCGGTCGGCAGGATTTCGACAATCGACCCCAGGTACATGACGATGATCCGGTCGCAGGTGTAGCGCACCAGCCCGAGATCGTGGGAAATGAACAAATAGGTTAGTCCCAGCCGGTCGCGCAGGTCTTCCAGGAGCGCGATGATCTGCGCCTGGATCGACACATCGAGCGAGGCGGTGGGTTCGTCCAGCACCAGAAAACTCGGCTCCAGTGCCAACGCGCGGGCGATGCCAACGCGCTGTTTCTGCCCGCCGGAAAGCTGGTGCGGATATTTCTCCGCCAAGGCGGGATCGAGGCCGACCATCCGCAGCAGGCTGGCGGCTTTGTCCGCTTGCTCGGCCGGCAGAAGCGGCAGGCCCTGGACCTGAAACGGCTCCAGCACCGCGCGGGTGATGGTGAAGCGCGGGTCGATGGCGGAATAAGGGTCTTGGAAGACCATCTGCATTCGCCGCCGCGCCCGGCGCAGGGCGGCGGGGGGCAGGCTTCCCAGATCCTCCCCCTGGAAGATCACCCGCCCATCGGTGGCGTCCAGCAGGCGCAGCACCAGCCGCGCCAGGGTGGATTTGCCGCAGCCGCTTTCGCCGACAACCCCGGTGACGGAGCCGCGCGGCAGATCGAAGGACACAGCATCAACCGCACGCATCCGGCGCTTTGGGCGGAACAAGCCGCCGCTGGCGGTGAATTCCCGCGTTAGGTTTTCGACGCGCAGCACGGGAAGCTCAGACATGGGCGGCCCCCTCCGGGTTCCAGCAGGCGGTGAAACCCGTGCCAACGGGGGAAAGGGCGGGCGTATCGGTTGCGCAAACCGGCAGGCGGGCGGCGCAGCGCGGATGAAAGCGGCAGCCACCGGGATAATCCTTCACCCCCGGCACGGTGCCGGGAATGCCGTGTAGGCTGCCGGGTGCCTGATTTTCCTGCGGAATGCAGTCGATCAGCGCGCGGGTATAGGGATGCTGCGGGCGGGCGAAAATCTCGCTAACCGGCGCGCTTTCCGCCACCCGCCCGGCATAGAGCACCGTCACCCGGTCACAGATTTGCGCGACGACGCCCATATCGTGTGTGATCAGCATCAGCGCGAGGCCCCGGCTGGCGACAAGATCGGCGAGGATTTGGACGATTTGCGCCTGGATGGTCACGTCTAGCGCCGTTGTCGGTTCGTCAGCGACGATCAAATCCGGGTCGGCCATCAGCGCCATCGCAATGACGATGCGCTGTTTCATGCCGCCGGAAAGCTGGTGAGGATAGGCGCGGTAGACGGTTTCCGCCTCCGGGATGCGCAACTGGCCCATCAAATCGAGCGCCTTGGCGCGCGCCGCCGCTTCGGTCTGGCCAAGGTGCAGGCGGGCGACTTGGGCGATTTGCGGGCCGACTGGGCGGATCGGATCGAGCGAGGTCATCGGGTTCTGGGAAATCAGCGCGATGCGGTGGCCGCGTAAGGCGCGATACTGCCGTTCCGGCAGGCGGGTTAGGTCTTGCCCATCAAAGAGGATCTGCCCGGCCGTAATCCGCCCGCCCAAGCGGGGCAGCAGGCCCATGACGCTCATCGCAGTGAGGGACTTGCCGGAGCCAGATTCGCCGACCAGCCCGTGGACCTCGCCTTTTTCGACCGCGAAGCTAACGGCGTCCAGCGGCGCAACGGGGCCAATGGCGACAGAGAGGGAGCGCACCGACAAAAGGGCCATCTCAGCGCTCCTTCAGGCGGTTGCGGATGTCGAGCGCGTCGATCAGCGCGTCGCCGAACAGGTTGATGGCGATGACGGTGACAGCGATGGTGACGCCGGGGAAAATCACCACCCAAGGCGCGAGATAGATTTGCGCCACGCCACCGTGCAGCATCGCCCCCCAACTCGGTAGCGGCGGTTGGGCGCCCAGGCCAAAGAAGCCCAAGGTGGCTTCCAGCACAATGGCGTCGCCGATTGCCAGCATCCCGGCGACCAGCACCGGCGTTAGCGCGTTGGGAATAAGGTGGCGGAACAGGATATGGCCGTGGGAGGCGCCAAGGTTCACCGTCGCCTCGATATAGGTTTCGGCCTTCAGCGCAATGATCTGTGCCCGCGTCAGCCGCGCGAACTGCGCCATATAGCCGATGGTGATGGCAATCGCGGTGCTCCCCAGGCCCGGCCCGAGAATCGCGATCAGCACCAGGGCAATCAGGATTTCTGGGAAGGACCAGGTAATATCGACCCCAGCCATGACGATGCGGTCGAACCAGCCGCCGAAATAGCCCGCCAGCGCTCCCAGCAGCACGCCCAAGCTAACGCAAGCGGCGACGGAGGAAACGGCTACCCCCAGCGAAATACGCGCGCCATAGACGAGGCGGGAGAAAAGATCGCGGCCAAATTCGTCGGTTCCCAACCAATTAGCCGCGCTCGGCGGCAGATAGGCATTGGGCAGGCTTTGGGTGTCATAGGGCGCCGGGGCGATCCACGGGGCAAAGAGCGCGGCGATCACCAGCAAGACCAGGACGGCGGCAGGGATGAACCCGCGCGGAGTGGCAAGGCTGCGGTGCAGGGCGAGGGGAACGGCCATTTTAGGAAATCCTATCGCGCATGCGCGGGTCCATCAGCACTTGCACGAGATCGCCCAGCAGCGTGCCCAGCAGCACGGCGCAGCCCAGCATCAGCAGGCAGCCTTGAACCAATGGGTAATCGCGCTGGCTTAGGGCGTTGATCAGCAGCGTGCCGAGGCCGGGGCGGGCGAAGACGAATTCGATGGTGACGGCGCCACCCAAAATCCAACCGATCTTCAACGCCAGCAAGGTCACGATGGGCAGTAGCGCATGCCGCAAAATATGCTTGAGGTAGATTTGCCAGGCGGGAACGCCCTTGGCGTGCAGCATCATCACGAAATCCTGACGGGCAATATCCCCCATCGCCGCACGGGTGACGCGGGCGACCAGGGCAATCCCACCAAGGCTAATGGTGGCGACCGGCAGCACCAGCGCCTCCCAGGTGCGGGCGCCGGAAACCGGGAACCATTCAAGCTGCACGGCGAACCCCAGGATCAGCAGCAGCCCGAGCCAGAAGGCCGGGACGGTGGAGCCGAGCAGGATCAGCGTCATCACCGCCCGGTCAAGCCAGCTATCACGGAAAATCGCGGCGAGGGCGCCCGTCGCAACCCCCAAGGTCATAGCAACCGCCAGCGACAGGCCACCGAGGGCAAGGCTATAGGGCAGGTTTTGCAGAATGAGATCGAGCACCGGCTGTTTTAAAATCAGCGCCGTGCCGAAATCGCCCGTCAGCATGCGCCCGAGCCACAGGACATATTGCACCGGCAAGGGCTTGTCGAAACCAAGCTGCGCCATCAGTTCCGCCCGCCGTTCGACGGAGGAGCCGATTTGCAGCATGTGATCGATGGGGTCGCCCGGCACCAGATGGACGATGGCGAAGATCACCATCGACATGGCTAAAAACACCGGTAGCAGCAGGGCGAACCGCTTCAGGAAATAACCCAGCATCCACGGCTCCCAAGGGAGGGGGGAGGCCCGGCGGCGTCCGGGGGGATCGCCGCCGGGGAACGGACCGCCTTACTTAACGGGTTCGGCGTCCAGAATCGTCTGGCTGGTCACGCGGGTGCCGCGCACCACCTCTGGCAGCTTCAGCTTTTTGGCCGAATAGGTGAAGACGTTGGCCGGTTCATAGATCGGCGCGAAGGCGTATTGCGACAGAACATATTCGTGATAGGCGATGAAATTCTTCACGCGCTCGTTCCAGGTGCGGGACTTGTTCATCGCCGTATCGTTCAGCTCTTCGGCCTTCGGATCGTTCAGCATCGACACGTTCGGATAACCGAGGCGCTTGCCGGAGAAGAACCAGTCGATGATGTCGGCATTGGTCCAGGAATAGCTGCGGATCGCGAGCTGGTGTTCCGTCTTCTTCTTATACTGGGCATTGATCGTGCTGGCGTCGAACAAGGTAATGTCGGCCAGGATACCAACCGCCTTCAACTGGGCCTGCACGGCTTCGCTGATGCGCTTGAATTCGGTGCCGTTGGTCGTCCACAGCTTAACCTGCAGCTTCTGGCCGCCCTTGGCGCGGATCCCATCCGGCCCCGGCACCCAGCCTGCTTCGTCCAGCAGCTTTTTGGAGCGGGCGGGATCGTAGGCGATGGCGAATTTCGGGTCGATCTTGGCTTCTTCCAACCCGCTGATCAGGAAGCCGTTGGCGGGCTTGCCGATGCCGCCGTAGAGCGCCGTCCAAATATCTTTCTGATTGATCGCATAGGCCGCAGCGGCGCGCAGTTTAATATCGGTGAACGGTTCGACGCTGGTGTTGATCGGCATGTAAACGACTTCGGTGCCAGGGATGACCATCACCTTCAGCGCCGCTTCCTGCTTCAAACGCGGCAGAAAATCGGTCGGCACGGTATACAGAAAATCGACGCCGCCGGTTTTAAGCTCCAGAAAGGCGGTCGAATCGTCGGCGATTTCGCGGACGGTGATTTTCTTCAGTTTCGCCGGGCCGCGATTTTGCGACAGGTCCGACCCCCATTTATAATCCTCGTTACGGACCAGCACGGTTTCCTGACCGACGGTGAATTTCTCCATCTTGAACGGCCCGGTGCCGGTCGCGGCGGTCACGCCAAACTTATCGCCCAGCGCGTCATAGGCTTTTGGCGACGGCACGCCCATGAAGGAACTAGCAAGGTTGAACAGCAGGTTCGGGTCAGGCTTTTTCATCAGGAAGCGGAAGGTCAGATCGTCAACGATCTCCACCTTATCGATGGCTTCCACCATATAGGCGTTCTCGGTGCCCGCGAATTTCGGGATCCACCAGTCGATAACCTTGGCATTGAAGGGTTCGCCATCGTGGAACTTTACGCCGGGCTTCAGCTTGAAGGTCCAGATCATGCCGTCCGGCGTGCTGTCCCACGATTGGGCGAGTAGCCCGTGGAAACTCTGGTCGGCATCCTGCAACAGCAGCCGGTCGAAAATCAGCGAATTGGCGCTATTGAGGCGCGTGCCGGTGATCGGATTATAGCTCGGTGCCCCCACTTCGCGGGCGGTAACGGCGAAAACCGCGTCCTGGGCCAGGGCGGGCAGGGCAGCGGATAGAATAGTGGCGGCGGATAAAAGCGCGGCCCGTGACAGCATACGCATCGCAAAAACTCCCCCAAATGCCGGTTTGGCAGCGTGAAACCTGAAACTGTTCGTGGAATGCCGGGGCGACCCCGGTCGTTCTTATGGGTAGGCTTACTTCTCGGCCCCGCCGGTATCGCCGACATGGCCGGTGAAATGGCTGTAGAGCTGCGACACGCGGGTCATCCGCGCCTCGACACTCGGGCCGATTTCGATGGAGACGGCGTTCATCATCAGATTGACGAGGCTCGCCATTGGGGCGGTTGAGTCCCAAAACAGGTTGAATTCGGTCGGCACGGTGAACATTTCGTCCACCAGATCGGGTGCCCAAGCACAGAAAGCGTCGGTGATTAGGGTCACCGGAATGCCCGCTTTTTTGGCTTCCTGCGCCAAGACCTGCGCCAAGCGCGAATAGCGCCGCGCTTCGAACATCACCAGGCACACGCCGCTAGGGTCGGTCGCCAGCAATTCGATGAAATTGCCGCCCGCAAGGTCGAGGCGCTGCACCCCATCCCGCAGATATTGTAGTTGATAGGCGAACATATCCGCCATCGCCCGCTCCGTCTGAAACCCAGCAACGAAGACGCGGCGGGCCGTCGTCAGCCGCGTCACCACCCGCTTCCATTCGGGGCTGCGCGCCAGTTCGTAGACAGCCACCAAACCGGCGATTTCAAGCTGCAGCGATTGCGCCAGCGCGTCTTCCCCGGCCAGTGAGCGTTCTTGAAACTCCTTGAGCCGGTCGGCGATCAACCAGGGCCGATCGCCGAGATCTTGGCGGAACTGTTCTTTTAGATCCTTGAAGCTCTTGAACCCCAGAGAGCGGCAGAAGCGCCCGACCGTGGGTTCGCTCACCCCCACTTTTTCCGCTAGGGTGGCGGCGGTTTCAAAGGGGATGGAGGCGGTTTTTGCCAGGATATAGGTGGCGAGCGCCCGGTCGGCCTTCGAGCCGCTGCGCGCACAATCCTCCAAACGCTGTCGAACGGGTTCCGCCATGCTGGTATCCCCTGCGTGATCTGGGATTCACGATGAAAGTTTTTCTTTCATTATGTCAATGAATTTTATTTTTCTTGCAGATACGCCGAATTTACGCGCAGGGTGACGAAGATCGGGAGAAGCCCGCAGGGATGGAAGAGGCAGCGCGAAACGCAATGGATGCGGTTGATTTTCTGGTAATCGGGGCCGGGATTTCCGGCGCGTCGGCAGCCTACGAACTGGCGGCGGTGGGCAGCGTTTGCCTGATCGAGGCGGAGGCACAGCCGGGGTATCACAGCACCGGCCGGTCGGCGGCGCTCTATACCGCCAACTTCGGTAGCCCCCTGGTGCGCAAGATCAACGCGGCGGGCTATGGGTTCTTTTTTACGCCGCCCGATGGTTTCACCGATCTGCCCTTGGTATCGCCGCGTGGGGCGCTGACCCTGGCGAAACCGGGGCAGGAGGCGGCTTTGGCGGCGCTCGTTGCCCAGTCTTCGCCGGATCACCCGATTGTGCCGCTCTCACGCGATGCCGCGTTGGCGAAAGCCCCGCTGATGCGGCCCGAGCGTTTTACCGCCGCCGCCTATGAGGTGGGGGTGCTGGATATGGATGTGGATGCTCTGCATCAAGCCTATCTGCGCGGCGTTAAGCGCCGGGGCGGGGCCTTGCAGTGTTCGGCCCCGGTAACGGCGCTGCGGCGCGACGGCGACGGCTGGATCGTCATGGCGGGCGGGGTTGCCGTCCGCGCGCGTGTTGTCATCAATGCTGCTGGGGCTTGGGGCGATGCGGTCGGCGCGCTTGCCGGGGCCGCCCCGCAAGGCTTGGTGCCGAAGCGTCGCACGGCGATGACGGTCGATGCGCCGCCGGGCCTTGCGGTCGAAAGTCTGCCGCTGGTCGAATATGTCGGCGAGGGGCCGTATTTGAAGCCGGAAGCGGGGGCGCTGATGGCGTCGCTCGGCGATGAAACCCCGGTTGCGCCTCAGGATGTGCAGCCGGAAGAACTGGATATCGCCCTCACTGCCGAATGGCTGGAAACCCATACCCAGGTGAGCGTGAAACGCGCCCCGCGCGCCTGGGCGGGCCTGCGCAGTTTCGTGTCGGATGGCGACCCGGTGGCGGGCTTCGATCCAACCGTGCCGGGCTTCTTCTGGCTGATTGGGCAGGGCGGCTATGGGATTATGATGGCGCCGACCCTGGCGCGGATCACGGCGGCGCTGGCGGCGGGGCAGCCGATGCCCGCCGACCTTGCCGCGCGCGGGATTACGGTGGCGGCCCTACGCCCCGGGCGCTCGGGCTAAACGGTTAAGCTCTCGACGACCTGCGCCAAGAAAGTGTCGCAGGCGGCTAATTGATCGAGCGCGCAAAACTCGTCCGGGCGATGGGCCTGGGCGATGGAGCCGGGACCGCAGACCAAGGCGGGGATACCCGCGCGCTGGAACAGCCCGGCTTCGGTGCCATAGGCGACCTTCGGCGGCACGGCGGTGCAGGCAAAGCGCGACATGGCGGCGACGAACCCATCCGCCGGATCGGCGGCTAGGCCGGGATAATTGGTGATTTCTTCGAACAGAATCTCTGCCCGCTGCCGGTCGGTGGCGAGGTTTGTGTCGGTAAACGCCTGGATCCGGGCGAAAATTGCCTCCGGGTCCGTATCGGGCAAATGGCGGCATTCGAAGACGAAGCGGGCGAGGTCCGGCACCGTATTGGTGGACATGCCGCCCTCCATCACGGTGGTCAGCAGCGTGGTGAAGGGGACATCGAACCCGTCATCCGGCTGGTCGTTGCGGCGGACCTCGGCGGAAATTCCGGCGATTTCGGCGATCAGGCGGGCGGCGCCTTCCACCGCATTCACCCCTTCCGGCGCGCGCGACGAATGGACGGCGTGGCCCTTGACCGTGCAGCACCAGGCGCGCTTGCCCTTATGGCCCAGAACGATCTTCATCTCGGTCGGCTCGCCGACGATTACCCCGGCCGGGCGATAGGGCAGCGTATCAAGGAAGGTCAGCAGATCGCGCACGCCGATGCAGCCCACTTCCTCGTCATAGGAAAACGCGAAATGCAGCGGGCGGCGCAGCGGGGCATTGCGGGCGGTTTCGGCAATCGCGGTGGCGGCGGCAACGAAACCCTTCATGTCGCAGGCGCCGCGCCCATAAAGGTTTCCGTCGCGGATCACGGCCTTAAACGGGTCGGAGGTCCAGGCCTGCCCATCGACTGGGACGACATCGGTATGGCCGGAAAGAATGATGCCGCCGTCTACCTCCGGCCCGATGGTTGCCCAAAGATTGGCCTTCGTGCCGGTCTTATCCGTTACCAGCGTGGCGGAAACGCCAAGGGCGGCGAAATGATCGCGCAGCCATTCAATCAGCCCTAGGTTGGAATTACGGCTAACCGTATCGAAACCGATGAGCGTTTCCAGAAGCGGAAGCGTTGCGGATGCCATCGCGGCCTTCTCCCTCGTCCCCGTAAGCATACAGACTGCGCGCAGGGGGATCGGAAAGACAAGCGCTTAACCGATGGGAGTCGGTTGCGTCGCGAACAGATAACCGATGCCGCGTTCGGTGCGAATAAACGCCGGCTGCTGCGGGTTGGCCTCGATCTTGCGGCGTAGGCGCAGAATAGTGACGTCGATCGACCGTTCGAACACGGCATCGCTGGTCCGCCCGCAGCGGCGCAGGATTTCTTGACGGCTTAGCACCTCGCCGTGGCTTTCGACCAGCACGGTCAGAAGCTCGAATTCCGTCGTGCTCAGGTCGGCGATAGCGCCATTGGGCTGCACAAGGCGGCGCAGAGCAAGGTCGAGCGTCCAACCGGCAAAGTGATAGCCCTTTTGCGTCGGGGCGGCGGTGGGGATGGGCGGCGGCGGCGGCGCGGCTTGGGCACGGCGGGTGACGGCCTTGATCCGCGCCAACAGCTCGCGCGGATTGAAGGGTTTAACGACATAATCATCCGCCCCCAGTTCCAGCCCAACGATCCGATCCACATCGGCGCCGCGCCCGGTCAGCATGATGATCGGTACCGGCGATTGCGCGCGGATTTGGGCCGCGAGGGCAAAGCCGTCTTCATCGGGCAAACCAAGGTCGAGCAGGATCAGATCGACCGGCGCGCGGCTCAGCAGCGCGCGCAGGGCGGCGCCGCTGGGGCAGGGGTGGACCTGATACTCCTCTCGCCCGAGGAAATCCCCGAGACTATCGGCAACCAGCGGGTCGTCTTCGACAAGCGCGATATGCAGGCGTGGGCGGGCGGCGGAAGGGGCGGTCATCGGCGTCCGGCTCCTGTAGCAGCGAGGGCCTGGGTTAGGCTGGGGAGGGTGAACGGTTTGCGCAGGACCGGCAGTGCGGCTAGCGCCGGATCGAGACCCGCCTGCGGGCTGGGGTCATAGCCCGTGCAGACCAGGACCGGCAAGTCTGGCCGGGCGGCGCGGGCAGTGCGAATGATGGTCCAGCCGCTCTGCGCGTCGCCAAGCAACAGATCGGTCAGCAGCAAATCGACGGGGGTTGCCGCGAGATGGGCCAGGGCCTCCGCCTCCGTCGCACAGGCGGTGACGCGGTGGCCGAGGTGCGTCAGCATATCGCCCAAAGCTTCGCGCACGGCGGTATCGTCATCGACCAGCAGAATGGCGAGCGGCGGCACCATGGGTTCGGGCGCTGGGTGCGCGGCGGCCAAAGGTTCGACCGGCTTACGGCGCGGCAGAAATAGGCTAACGCGGGTGCCGCGCCCCGGTTCGCTGGCAATGCGCACGTCGCCGCCGCTCTGGCCGATGAAGCCATAAACCATGCTGAGACCCAAGCCGGTGCCGCCGCCGGGCGGTTTGGTGGTGAAAAACGGGTCGGCGGCGCGGGCCATCACATCCGGCGTCATGCCGCTGCCAGTATCCTCCACCGCCAAACAGACCCAGGGATCGGCGGGGCCAAGATCGTCGGGTGCCTGAATGCGGGTGCTGAGGGTGATACTCCCCCCTTCCGGCAGGGCGTCGCGCGCGTTCAGCACCAGATTGACCAACGCGCTTTCGAGCTGTCCCGCATCGACCAGCGTATGTCCGACGGCGGGGTCGAGGTCGAGATGGATGCGAATATCCGGCCCGACCGATAGCTCCAGAAACTCGCTGATGCCGTGGATCAGATCGTTGACCGCCAGCAGTTCCGGTTGCAGGGCCTGATTGCGGGCGAAGACCAGCAGGCGGGCAATCATCGCTGCGCCCCGTTCGGCGGCTTCCAGCGCCCGGCGCAGACGTGGCGGCGGGGCCTCGGCCTCCTGATCGGCCAGCAAGTGCAGGTTGGTTAGAATCGCGGTCAGGAAATTATTGAAGTCATGGGCGATGACTCCGGTAAAACGGCCAATCGCCTCCATCTTCTGCGCTTGCCGCAACTGCCGTTCGATGGAACGGCGCTCGGTCACATCCATGCAGGCCAGAATGGCGAAATCACCCCGGGGCAACGGGGTCCAATGCACTTCGACAATCGGTTCACCCGGGCCGCCATCGGCGCGCGGGCCGGGGAAGGTGAATTCCCAGCGGCCAGGGGCTTGCGCCGGGTGCGTCAGAATATCGTCGGCCAGGATCAACTGCCGCCCGGCATTGCACAGCCGCGCCGAACGATCAATTGCAGCGGCAAGCAGGCCGCGCCAATCGTCCCCCTCTTGCGGCGGTTCCGGCAGGTGCAGCAGGGCGGCCAAGCGGGGATTGGCGTGCAGCAACCGGCCGCCGGGGGTGAAGATCGCCAACCCTTCATCGAGATTATCGAACAGCGCGCGGACGAGGCGGCTTTGCTCGGTCACTTTTTCCAGCAGTTCCACCCGCTCTTGCGCCTGATCGCGGAAGACGCTGAAGGCGCGGGCGAGGCGGCCGATTTCATCGGTGCGGCTGACGGCGGGAACGGGGGTGTCGCGGTCACCACTGGCAAGGCGTGCCATCGCCGCCGTGATCGCATGCAGCCGATGGGCGAGGCGCCGGACCAGGGTAAAACAGGCGAAGGCGGCCAAGCTGGCGCAGCCCGCCCCCAGCAGCAGCATACTGATTTTGGAGGAACGCTGAGCGGTGATCGCGGCGGCGCTATCGGCCCGGGCGCGCGCCTGGACGCTTTGGGTGAGGGCGGAAACCTGCTCAATCAGCGCGGCGGACTGCCGGGCGGTGCGGGCCAGGGTTCCGCCCATCGTCTGTTCGGCCAGCAGCATTTCCCGCCGAAGATCGAAAATCTCGGTATGGGTGCTGGTCAGCGCGCCGAAGGCTTTCTCCAGCGTTTCTGCCGGGAACCCGAGGTCGAGCAGCCGCGCGACGCGCCCGGTCAGCGCGACGGAGGAAGTAACATAGGCGGCCTCCGCCTGTTCGATATCGTTGAGGTGATCAACAGCGAAGGCGGATAGGGTGGCATTGACCAGCCGCGCCGCTTCCTCCGCCGCCAGCCCCAGCGCCAGGACGGCGGCGGCGGGATCGGCGGCGGTGGCGGGGCCGCGCAGCCCACTGGCCGATTGCACCAGCTTGGTTTGCCAGAGCGCCAGATTGCTTTTGGCGCTGGTGTAAAGATCCTTTTGTTGCAGCATCCGGATGCGCAGATCGAGGATGGTGCGGCGGGCGCGGACAAGGCTGCGCAACTCCCCGGCCACATCCTGCGCCGTGCCAGAAATCCGGTCCCGCCACGGGCCGGATGGGGTGGGGCTTGCGCTGTCGGCAGCGAAAAACCCTTCAAGGCTGCGGCGCAAATCGCCCTCGCGCTCCGACAGTTCGTCGGCGATCCGGGCGAGCGGCGGGGCGGCGTCCGCCGTCACGATGACCGGGGCAATGGCGGCCAGCCCAGCGCTGGCATCGGCTAGGGCGACGGCGGCGCTCATCACCGGCATGGCCTGCTGCGACAGTTGATCGGTCACCCGTTCCGCCTGGGTCAGCGCCACCCAACCGATGGCGGCGATGGCGAGCGTCAATAGGCTCGATCCCATGAAGGCGACCAGCAGCTTCGTGCGCACGCTCCACCCGGTGGCGGTTCCCAAGAAAGGCACGGGTTTCCCCTCCGTCTTTGCTTCGGCCTGACGCCGATTTTCCCTCTGCCATGATTACGCCTGAATCAGGATTGACGCGAGTAAAAATAAAGTTCAAATATAAATCATCAAGTTTACTTTATTTCACATGAAGTAACACTTGTAACATAAGAAATATTGGAGGATAGGCAATGAGCGGTTTAGCGAAACTCTCGGCGGTTGCGGCGCTTCTCGGGTCCAGTCTTTTTGTTTCCACGGGGGCACATGCCCAGGGTGCCTTGACCGTTTACTGTGGTGTGCAGGAAGAATGGTGTCAGGCCATGTCGGTCGCCTTTCAGCGCGCAACGGGCGTTCAGGTGGCGCTGACGCGCAAGAGCGCCGGGGAAACCCTGGCCCAGGTGCGCGCCGAAGCCAGCAACCCGAAGGCCGATATTTGGTGGGGCGGGCCAGGCGATCCCCAGTTGCAGGCGTCGGAAGAAGGGCTGCTCGCGGCCTATGAGTCGCCGAACCTTAAGGATTTGCACCCCTGGGCCGTGAGCCAGTTCAAGCAGTCGAAGGGCCGTAGCGTCGGCATTTATGCCGGGGCGCTGGGGTTCATTTATAATACCGACGAGCTGAAGAAACGGAAAATCGCCGCGCCGAAGTGCTGGTCTGATCTGCTGAAGCCGGAATTCAAAGGCGAAGTGCAGACCGCCAATCCCAATTCTTCCGGCACCGCCTATACCTCTCTGGCAACGCTGGTGCAACTTTTCGGCGAAGAGGATGGCTTCAGCTATATGAAGAAGCTGCACCCGCAGGTGAACCAATATACGAAATCCGGCATTGCCCCGGCCAATGCGACGGCGCGCGGCGAAACCTTGGTCGGGCTGATCTTCATCCACGATGGCGTGACCCAGAAGATCAACGGTTTTCCGGTCGATGTTGCTACCCCCTGCGAAGGCACGGGGTATGAAATCGGCTCGATGGCGATCATCAACGGGGCCAAAAACCTCGATAATGCTAAAAAATGGTATGACTGGGCGCTAACCCCGGACGCCCAGGCCATCGCGGGCCAGAATAAAAGCTATCAGGTGCCGTCGAACAAGAAATCGCCGATCCCGGCCGAAGCGCCGCGCCTCGCCGATATTCGTCTGATCGACTATAATTTCCAAAAGTACGGTACCGCCGACGAGCGAAAGCGCCTGCTGACCCGCTGGGATAACGACATCCGCGCGTCCTCCAACTAACCCCATCGCGGGGGAGCGGCATTCGGCGGTTTCCTGTTATCCGCCTGAATGCCCCGTTGCGGATACTTGCGCGCGGCGGCGTTTGATAGTCGCACGCGCGCCTTTTCTCTCTCAGGAGCAATCAAATGCGGCGACCGGTCGGCTTTTGGCTGATCACCGGATGGCTATGCTATGCGGTGATCCCCTGGTACGCAGGGCAGGCCTGGGGCGTGCCTTTTTTCCTCTCTGCCGGGCCTGATGCGGGCGTCGGCCCGGCCCTCTGGGCTGGGCTTGCCCAAGGGCGCTGGTGGCTGGTGCCGATTGGCGCCGCCTTGGCTTTCGCGACGGCGGCGACGCTCTGGCCACTGCCCAATCCGGGGAATGATCCGGCGCGGGCGGCGGTGCACCGGGCTTGGCGCGGCCTCGGTCTCGCCCTCGGAGGGGCGTTCGGTCTGGCGGCGTTGCTGGCCCAAGGGTTCGGCATCGGTCTGCGCGGTTGGACATTTTCCGCCGGGGAAGCCCTGTTCGGTATCGTTGACGCCCAAACCGGCATCGGCCTTGGCGCCTGGGGCACTGGGCTTGCGCTGCTGTTTCTGCTGACCTATGGGTTGGCCGACCGGGGTGCCTTCAAGGGCGATGGGTTCACCGCTGGCGCCGTGGGGCTTGCCGTCGCGGGGATCGGTGTTTTCGTCTTCCTGCCCGTTTTCTATGTGCTGGCCGCTGCGGTCGTTGGGACCAAGGGGGATTTCTCCTTCCTCGCCTTCCTCGACCGGCTGACTACCCGCTCGATCTGGAGCCTTGATTGCGTCGTCGGCGGGCGCCGCTGCGGAGTGGTGTGGAACTCCTTGCTGCTGGCGGTTTTGACGGGCTTCTGCACGACGCTGCTCGGCCTTGGCTTTGCCTTGGTAGCCGTGCGCACCGGCTTTCGCGCCAAAAAGCTGCTGCGGCTGTTGACCGTGTTGCCGATCATCACGCCGCCTTTCGTGATCGGTCTAGCGCTGATCTTGCTGTTCGGGCGCAACGGGATTGTGACCTCGATGGTTTCAACCCTCTTTGATATTCCGCCGTCGCGCTGGATTTATGGGCTACCCGGCGTGCTGCTAACCCAAGTGCTGGCCTTTACCCCCATCGCTTTTCTGGTCATGATCGGGGTGGTGCAGGGCGTCAGCCCGTCGGTGGAAGAAGCGGCGCAAACCCTGCGCGCCGGGCGCTGGCAGACCTTCCGCACGGTGACGTTACCGTTAATCCGCCCTGGCCTCGCCAATGCTTTCCTGATCGGGTTCATCGAAAGCCTAGCTGATTTCGGCAATCCGCTGATCCTGGGCGGGAATTTCGACGTGCTCTCGACCAAGATTTTCTTCTCGGTCGTCGGCGCGCAGAACGATCCCGGCATGGCGGCGACCCTGGGGATTATTCTGCTCACCCTCTGCCTAACCGCGTTCTTCGTGCAGCGGCTGTGGCTCGGCAAGAAGTCCTATACCAGCGTCGGCGGAAAGGGCGACGGCGGCCAGCATGCGCTGCTGCCGCGCCGGGTCTCGCGCCTCGCCTATGCCGTGGTGCTGCCCTGGGCTGGGTTTACGGCAATTCTCTATGGCATGATCCTGTATGGCGGCTTTGTTGAAACCTGGGGCCGCAATCACACGCTGACCCTGCGCCATTACGCGACGGCGTTTAGCGCGGAATGGGTCAACGGCGGGATTCTTTGGACGGGGCGGGCCTGGGCGTCCTTGTTCACCACGCTCGAAATCTCCGCCCTTGCCGCGCCGATCACGGCGGCGGTGGGGCTGCTGACCGCCTATCTGCTGGTCCGCCAGCGCTTTACAGGGCGGGGGGCGTTTGAATTTGCGACCATGCTGAGCTTTGCCATTCCCGGCACTGTCATCGGCATCAGCTATATTATGGCCTTCAACCAGCCGCCGATTGAACTGACGGGCGGCTTTGCAATCCTGATCATCTGCTTTGTCTTCCGCAACATGCCGGTCGCCATCCGCGCCGGGATTGCCGCGATGAGCCAGATCGACCGCAGCCTCGATGAATGTTCCCAGACGCTGGGGGCCAGCAGCGCCACCACGTTGCGCCGGGTGATCCTGCCGCTGCTGCGCCCGGCCATCGTCGCCTCGCTGGTCTATAGTTTCGTTCGCGCCATTACCTCGATCAGCGCCGTCATCTTCCTAGTCTCGGCGAAATACGAGCTGGCGACCGCCTATATCGTCGGGCGGGTGGAGCAAGGGGATTTCGGCCTCGCCGTTGCCTATTGCTCGGCCCTGATCGTGCTGATGGCAGTGGCCATCGGCGTCATCCAACTCCTCGTCGGCGAGCGGCGCATCGGCCGCCGCCCCATCGCCGCCCCCGTGCCCCAAGCTGTGGAGAAAACCGTATGAGCCCCCTTACCACGCGCCCGGCGGGCGTCGAATTCCGCACCGTCACCCGCGCCTATGGGCCGGTCAAAGCGGTCGATAGCGTTTCCTTCACCATTGCGCCCGGCACGCTGGTCACGCTGCTCGGCCCGTCCGGCTGCGGCAAGACGACGACCCTGCGCATGATCGCCGGGCTAGAGTTTCCGACCGATGGGCAAATTCTCATTGGCGGTAAGGATGTAACCCGCCTGCATGCGACCGAACGCGATGTGACGATGGTGTTCCAGTCCTATGCGCTATTCCCGCATATGAGCGTGATCCAGAATGTGTCCTACGGTCTCACGCTCGGGCGGTTGCCGAAGGCGGAGATCGAGGCGAAGGCGAAGGAAGGGCTGCGCCTCGTCGGCCTTGCAGGCTATGAAAACCGCCTACCGTCAGAGCTTTCGGGCGGGCAGCAGCAGCGCGTCGCCGTGGCCCGCGCTCTGGTGTTGGAGCCGGAAGTGCTGCTGTTCGACGAACCACTGTCGAACCTTGACGCCAAGCTGCGCCGCAAGATGCGCGACGATATCCGCGATCTTCAGCAGTCGCTGGGCCTCACCTCCGTCTATGTCACCCACGATCAGGAAGAGGCCTTGGCAGTTTCTGACCGGGTGATCGTCATGAACCGCTCTGTGATTGCCCAGGAAGGCACGCCGACCGATCTGTACGAGCGGCCGGTGAACCGCTTCGTTGCCGACTTCATCGGTGGGGCAAATCTCTTGAACGCCGAACTTTTGGCGCGGACGGATGAGGAACAGGGACAGGTGCGCCTCGGCGATCTGAGCCTGACCCTGCCGCACCGCGATCTTGCCCCCGGCGGGGTGACCCTGGCTGTGCGCCCCCATGCCATCCGGGTTTCCGCGCAACCGGGGCCGAATTCCGCCCCGGCAGAGGTTAAGAAGGCCACCTATCTCGGGTCGCACATCGAATATCACCTTAGCAGCGCCTTCGGCGATTTGTTTGCCGTTGGCGGTGATCTGATGCAGGCGCTGCCCGCCGGGGCGACGGCCCATATCAGTCTGGCCGAGCGCGGCGTAACGCTGCTGCCCGGCGCCTGACGCAGCACAGGGGGAGGGAGCGGTGTCATGGCTACAAAAACGGGGTTCTTCGCAGGGGTAAGGGCGAAACTCTATCTGTCGCTGCTGCTGATCGTGGCGCTCACGGTGGCGGCGAGCGCTACCGGTCTGATCGCTTTCGGGCGGATCGAACAGAGTCTGGCACGGATTACCGACCGTGCTTTGCCGGTCACGGTGCTGGCCCAAGATGTGGCCGTGCGCAGCGGCGCTATCGTTGCGCTCGCCCCACAGCTTGCCGCCACCCGGCGGCAGATGGAGCGGGGGGAGACGATTTCTGATCTGGAGGAGCAGGGCCGTTTGCTAGACGAAGCGATGGCGCGGCTCGATCCCTTCGGCTTTCCGCTCGGCGGCCTACGGAAGGCCCGGGCCGATCTGGCAGCAGCCTTGAGCGATCTCGACGCCACGGTCGAAACCCGCTTGCAAACCCAGCCGCGCCGGCTGGCCCTTTCGGCAGATTTGGCGCGACGGGGAGAGGGGTTGAAAGACACCCTGTCCCCCGCCGAAACCCTGGCGGATGATCAAAAGGCCCGACGCCTCGCCCTGCGCGCAACGGTGGCCGAAGCGCGGGCGCTGTTGGTTCAGGCGCTGGAAGCCGCCGATCCGCGCGACGTGGGGCAGGCCAAACGGGGCTATCCCGATGCCGTTACCGCCGTGCGGACAGCGGCGGCAGAGATTGCTGATGCTTCGGTCGCCGAACAGGTTGAGGCATTTCTGAAAATCGGCGAGGGGGCGCAGGGCCTGTTCGCCGTGCGGCAGACCGAGCTTGACGCCGCCCAACGGATCCCCGATCAACTGGCCGCCGTTCGGCAAGCGGCGGCGGCGATTTCCGCCGCCGTCACGGCCCTGGTCAACGCCGTCAACGATCAAGCCTCTGCCGAAGCGGGGGCGGTTGCGCAGGTGCTGGGGGAAAGTTTCCGCACCCTGGTGTGGGTCGCGGCGGTTAGCCTAGTGCTGGCCCTTATCATTGCCTGGCTTATCGTGCATCGCACCCTGCTGCGGCGGCTCGACCGGTTGGTGGTTGCGACGGAACGGATCGCGGGCGGCGATCTTGGCGCCGATATCCGCGTGGCCGGGCGCGATGAACTGGCCCGCATGGCCGATGCGCTGGCGGTCTTCCGCCGCAATGCCCAAGACGTGCGCGATCTGAATGCCCAGGCAGAGGATGAGCGCCGCCATGCCGGGGACCGTCGCCGCGCCGACCGGCTGTCGCTGGCCGATAGTTTCCGCGACCGGGTGCAGGGGATTCTGGCGGCGGTGACCGAGGATATTCGGCAGGTAACCGATCTATCGGCAGGGCTAAGCGAGACGGCGGGAACCGTGAGCGGGCAAATGCAGGGGCTGATGGGGCGGGTGCGCGCCATCAATAGCAATATTCAAGCGGTGGCCGGGGCGGCGGCCCAGCTTTCCGGCGCGATCCAGCAGGTGGAAGGCCGGGTCATCCAAGCCCAGGGCGTGGCGGAAACTGCGGTGCGGATTGCAGGCGAAGCCAATGCCCAGGTAACCGAAAGCCTGACCGCAGCGCAGCGTATCGGCGAGGCGAGCCGGTTGATCGAGGATATTGCCGCCCGCACCAATCTTTTGGCGCTGAATGCGACCATCGAGGCGGCGCGGGCGGGCGAAGCAGGCCGGGGCTTTGCCGTCGTGGCGGGCGAGGTGAAAACCCTCGCCAATCAAACCGCGACCTCCACCCACGAAATCGCCGGACAAATTGCCGAAGTGCGCCGGGCGGCGACAGGAACGGCAGAGGCGATGCGGTCGATGGATGGGGTTGTTGCCGATCTCAACAGCCTTACCCAAGCGATGGCCACCGCCTTGCAGGAGCAGGGGCAAGCGACCGGCGATATTGCTCGCCGCATGGCCGATGCGGCGGACGAAACCCATCGGGTGGTCGCGGTTGTCGATGACGTTGGTAAAGCCGGGGAGGGCGCCGCGTCCGCCGCCGCCGCCGCACAAGCCGCCAGCGGCGTTATTCAACGCAGCGCGGCAACCTTAGGGGTGGCGGTCGAGCAATATCTCGAAGACCTGCGCGCGGTTTAGCGTTTGCACCCGTGCCCCCATCGTCTAGCTTGACCGAACGCTGGACGATGGGGCTACCGTGATCGATTTTCGTAATCTCGAAACTTTCTTTTGGGTCGCCAAGCTCGGCAGTTTTCGCGGCACGGCGGAAAAGCTGCACACGACCCAGCCCGCGATTTCCGCGCGCATTGCCCAGCTTGAGGATAATCTGCAAATCCGCCTGCTGAACCGCGAGGGGCGGCGCCCGACCCTGACGGTCAAGGGCGTCGAGCTGCTGGATTACGTCGAACGGCTGCTGGCTTTGCGCGATGAAATGGTTATGGCCGTGACCGACCCGAGCGCCTTGAAAGGCATGGTGCGCCTGGGGTTGTCAGAAACCATCGTTCATACGTGGCTGCCCCGGCTGGTCAAGGAAGTCTATCAGCGGCACCCGCAAATCACGCTCGAAATCTCCGTCGATGTGTCGGTCAATCTGCGCGATGCCTTGCTGGAAGGGCAGCTTGACCTTGCCTTGCTGCTGGGGCCGATCAGCGCGCCGAATGTGACCAATCTGCCGCTCTGTACCTACCCAATCGCCTGGCTGGCCGCGCCCGATCTGGTGAACACCAATGCGCCGCTGTCGCTGGAAGACCTTGCGCAATGGCCGATCATTACCTACGCCCGCGCCTCGCGGCCCTATCATCAGGTGATCGAGCTGTTCAAGCGCAATAATATTCCCGGGGTGCGGGTCTTCGGCAATAGTTCGCTCTCGTCGATCGTCCGCATGACGATGGATTCGATCGG
The DNA here is from genome assembly GCF_002251735.1 of Elstera cyanobacteriorum. Classification (NCBI taxonomy): domain Bacteria; kingdom Pseudomonadati; phylum Pseudomonadota; class Alphaproteobacteria; order Rhodospirillales; family Rhodospirillaceae; genus Elstera; species Elstera cyanobacteriorum. The sequence goes on from NZ_NOXS01000031.1 coordinate 261,613, forward strand.
CATCAGCGCGATTCCGCCGACCGTGGTGCAAGAGGAACTGGCGGCGGGGAAATTGCGGATTCTGCCTACGAAAACGGCACTGCCCGATCTGATGTTTACCGCGACTTACGTTAATACGCCCGATAACTCCTTGGCGGTCTTGGTAGCGGCCATCGCGCAGCAGGTGGCGGAGACTGTCTAAAAAGGCAGCAAGGCTGACTATTTAATCAGCGGTCTTTGTTTCGGTTTCACTTTAAACCGCACCTAAACGCAAGTTTTTCTGCTTACTGATAAAAATCATTTATCAAAAACCGTCGAAAAAATAAATTGGACGAATGGGCCTCGCGGATGGCTTCATAAAATTGTCACCGCAGAGGAATCTTGACATGACTGATGTCCAGACAATGTCCGACGCCGCCTCGGTGCGAAAACTGATCCGGTCGGGAGTGATCTCCGGCCATACATCGGGTTTTGCGCCGGGTTATAGTCAGGGAAATGTGGTTATTCTGCCGCAAAAATTTGCCGACGACTTTCGCGAATTCTGTAAACTCAATCCGAAATCCTGCCCTGTTCTTGCCGAATCGAAGCCGGGTGATCCGCGTTTGCCCAGCTTGGGCGCGGGGATCGATATCCGCCACGATCTGCCGCGCTACCGGCTGTTTCATCACGGCGCGCTGACCGGCGAGGCGACGGATATTGCCGATGTCTGGCGCGACGACCTCGTGACCTTCGTCATCGGCTGTTCCTTTACCTTCGAAGCGCCACTGATTGCCGCCGGTATTCCGCTGCGGCATGTGGCGCAAAAGCGCAATGTGGCGATGTATCGGACGAATATTCCGACGACGCCGGCTGGCCCGTTCGCGGGGCCGATGGTTGTCTCCATGCGCCCGCTGAAACCGGCGGACGCCCTGCGCGCTATCGAGATTACCAACCGTTTCCCGGATATGCACGGCGGCCCGGTGCATTTCGGGTTTCCCGAGCAGATTGGGATTACCGACATCGCCACGCCCGATTACGGCGATGCGGTGGCGATTGAAGACGGCGAAGTGCCGGTCTTTTGGGCCTGCGGGGTAACGCCGCAGACCGTGATCCAGGCCGCCCGCCCCGAGTTCTGCATCACCCACTCCCCCGGGTGCATGCTGATCACCGACCTGCGGCACGCGTAATCCCGCCCTAGCACGGCTGATCCCCCACCCGTGCTAGGGCGTGCGCCGCCGCAGGTCGGTTCCTTTCCCCCACGATAAGACGATAAAAAACGGAGGCTTATGTCATGGTGAATGTGAAGACTCTTTTGGCATCGGCGGCTTTGTCCGCTGCATTGGCGCTTCCCGCCTATGCCCAGGTTTCGGAAGTCGTGATCGGCGTCATCGAACCCATGTCGGGCGCGGGCGCCCAGACCGGGATCGACGCCAAGGCGGCGATGGAAACCGCACTCGACATCATTAATGAAGATATTGATATCGGCCTGCCGCTTGGGCCGGGCGCCGGTCTACCGAAACTCGGCGGCGCCAAGATCAAACTGGTGTTCGCCGACCATCAGGCCGACCCGCAAAAGGGCCGCGCCGAAGCCGAACGCCTGATTACCGAAAACAAAGTGTCGGCCATCATCGGCGCCTATCATAGCGCGGTGGCTGCCGTCGTCAGCCAGGTTGCCGAACGCTATCAAGTGCCGTTCCTGGCCGCCGATTCATCTTCGCCCAGCCTGCACCGCCGGAACCTAAAATGGTTCTTCCGCACCTCGGCCCACGATGAAATGTTCTCCCAAGCCATGTTCGATTTCTATAAGGACATGAAGGAAAAGAAGAATATCACCGTCGATCAAGTGGCGATGTTCTATGAAGATACGATCTTCGGCACCGACAGCTCCAATATTCAGCGCAAGCTGGCGGGCGAACGCGGCATTAAGGTTGCGGGCGATATTAAGTATCGCGCCAACAGCCCCTCGCTGACCTCGGAAGTGCAGCAGCTCAAATCCTCCGGCGCACCGGTGCTGATGCCGTCGAGCTATACGACCGACGCGATCCTGCTGCTGAAAACGATGGGCGAGCTTGGCTATAAGCCGCAAGGCATCGTTGCCCAGGCGGCGGGGTTTGCCGAACAGGCCTTCTTGCAAGCCGTTGGCGATAAGGCGGAAGGCATCATCAGCCGCTCCAGCTTCTCGCTCGATCTGTCGGAAAAGCGCCCGATGGTCGCCAAGGTCAATGAAATGTATAAGAAGCGCAGCGGCAAAGACCTGAACGATAATAGCGCCCGCCAGTTGATGGCGGTGTTGGTGATGGCTGATGCGATCGACCGCGCCGGGTCGATCAAGAACGAAGACATTCGTGGCGCCCTGCAAAAGACCGATATTCCGGGCGACAAGACGATCATGCCGTGGGCCAATGTGCGCTTTGACGAAAACGGTCAGAATACTGGCGCCACCCCCGTGCTGATCCAGGTGCAGGACGGCGTTTACCGCTCCGTCTGGCCGTTCGAAACCGCTAGCCGCCCGGTCGTTTGGCCGATCCCGGCCCGCTAATCGGCGCCCGAGACTAGGCCATGACGATATCCGCCATTGCCCAGCTCGTGGCCAGCGGCCTCTTGATCGGTTTGATCTACGCCCTGATCGCGGCGGGCTTGTCCCTGATCTTCGGATTGATGGACGTTGTGAATTTCGCCCACGGCGAATTTTTGATGACGTCCATGTATGTCACTTTCGGATTGTACCTGTTCTTACAGCTCGATCCGATCCTGCTCATGCCGGCGACGGCCCTGGTGATGGCGGCCTTCGGGATCTTCATCTATCGAACCGTCGTCAAACGCGCCCTGGCCGCCAAGGTAAACGCCGGGATGGTGCAGATTTTTGCAACCTTCGGGCTTGCGATCACCATGCGCGGTCTGGCGCAGCTTTTCTGGACGCCGGAGTACCGCAGCATCAAGGACAGCGTGGTCGCCGATAAGACGATCTCGATTGCCGGGGTGTTTCTGCCGGTGCCGCAGCTTGCGGCGGGCGTGGTCTGCCTGCTCGCCTTCCTGGCGCTCTATCTTCTGATCCAGCGCACCGATTTTGGCCGCGCCTTGGAAGCGACCCGCGAGGATAGCGAGGCCGTCAGCCTGATCGGTATCGACCGCCACAAGATTTTCGCGCTCGGCTGGGCGTTGGGGGCGGCGGCGGTCGGCGTTGCCGGGGCGATGCTGGCGACCTTCTACTACGTTCATCCGGGGGTCGGGGCGACCTTCGCGCTCATCGCCTATGTGACGGTCGCGACCGGCGGCTTCGGCAATCTTCTGGGGGCGTTAGCCGCCGGGTTGCTGGTTGGTCTGGTCGAATCCGTCTCGGCGGTGGTGCTGGAACCCGCGCTCAAGCAGCTCGGTATCTTCGCCCTCTATCTCCTCACCGTTCTCCTGCGTCCGCGAGGCCTCTTTGGCAAACTCTAACCTTTGGAGGTCGCTCGACCTTCGCCACCGCCATCTCGCCGCGGGCGCGGTTTTGATGGGGGTTCTCGTCCTGCTGCCCCATGCCATCAGCAGCGTGACCATCCTCAACATTCTGATTTTGACGCTGCTCTATGCCGGTCTGTCGCAGGCGTGGAATATCCTCGGCGGCTATTGCGGACAAATCTCGCTCGGCAATGCGCTGTACTTCGGGATCGGCGCCTATACGTCCACCCTGCTGTTGACCCACCTCGGCGCGTCGCCCTGGTTCGGCATGGTGGTCGGCGGCACCATCGCCGCCGGTCTGGCCCTGCTGATCGGTTGGCCCCTGTTCCGCCTGAAAGGCCATTACTTCGTCATCGCCACCATCGTGATTGCCGAAGGCGCCTTACTGCTGTTCCAATCCTGGCCGTGGGTCGGCGGGACGCTGGGGATCTACATTCCCTTCCTCGGCGATAGCTGGACGATGCTGCAATTCCAGACGGCGAAGCTGCCCTTCTATTATGTCGCCCTCGGCTATGCCGCGCTGCTGTGGCTGGTCACCTACACGGTCGACGGCGGCAAGCTTGGTCACTATTGGCGGGCGATCAAGGACAACCCCGAAGCGGCGCAAAGCCTGGGGGTGAAGATTTTCCCGACCAAGATGCAGGCGGCGGCCCTATCGGCCTTTTTCACCGGCGTTGGCGGGGCTTTCTATGCGCAGTTCGTCAGCTACATCGACCCCGAAAGCGTGATGAACTTCCAGATTTCCTTGCTGATGACTTTGCCCGCCGTGCTGGGCGGCCTTGGCACCCTGTGGGGGCCGGTGGTCGGGGCGGCGGTGTTGATCCCGGTTTCGGAACTCACCCGCTCTTACATCGGCGGCAGCGGCCAGGGCCTCGATCTGATCTTCTACGGCGGTTTGATCATGGTCATCGCGCTGCTGAAGCCGGAAGGTATCGTCGGTCTCTGGGCGGATTTCACCCGGCGCCGCCGTCAATCCCGCCCGTCGCTCGCTTCGCAAAAGGTGACGCCATGAGCCTGCTGCGCGTGGATAAAATCTGTCGGCAATTCGGCGGGCTGGCCGCAAATACCGATGTTTCCTTCAGCTTGGAGGAAGGGGAAATCCTGGGATTGATCGGCCCGAACGGCGCCGGGAAATCCACCCTCTTCTCCATCATCGCGGGGGCCTTGCCCCCAACTTCCGGGCAAGTGTGGTTCGAAGGGAAGAATATCACCGGCCTCGATGCTGCTGCCTGTTGTGCGGCGGGGATCGGGCGGACGTTCCAGGTGGTGCGCAGTTTCGAATCGATGACCGTGCTCGAAAACGTCACGGTTGGCGCCTACAACCGGGCGAAATCGACCAAAGCCGCACAAAAGCTGGCGATGGAAACTTTGGAGTGGACGGGTCTGGCCCCGCAGGCGCATCGGCTGGCGGTGGAACTCACCCCGCCGGAAAAACGCCGGTTGGAAGTGACGCGCGCTCTGGCCACCAAACCGCGCCTGTTGCTGCTTGATGAGGTGATGACCGGGCTAACGCCGACGGAGGCCCAGGCCGGGGTTGAACTGGTCCGTGCCATTCGCCAGAAGGGCATTACCGTGCTGATGGTCGAACACGTCATGGAAATCGTCATGCCGCTGGTGGACCGCGCCGTGGTGCTGAACTTCGGCAAGGTTTTGACCGAAGGTAAGCCGACCGAGGTGATCAAGAATCCCGAGGTGATCAAAGCCTATCTGGGGGACCGCTATGCTCAAGGTCACTGATCTTCAAAGCTCCTACAAGGGCCTGGTCGCCATTCAGGGCATTTCGCTGGAGGTGGGGCAGGGCGAGATCGTCGCCGTTGTCGGCTCCAACGGGGCGGGCAAGAGCACGCTGCTGAAAAGCATCGCCGGGTGGGTGAAGCCGGATCGCGGCGGCGTGTCCTTCAAGGGAACCGATCTGCTGAAACTGCCCGCCCATCAGATTTCCCGCACCGGTGTGGCGCTGGTGCCGGAAGGGCGGCGGCTGTTCCCGAAACTGTCGGTGCGCGACAATCTGATGCTGGGCGGCTATACCAAGGCCAAAGGGGCGGAGCGGGAAGCGCCGCTGGAGTTTATCTTCTCGCTCTTCCCGCGCTTGTCCGAACGGCTGGACCAGCAGGCGGAAACCCTGTCGGGCGGCGAACAGCAGATGTTGGCGATTGGCCGGGCGCTCATGGGGCAACCGAGCCTTTTGATGCTCGACGAACCCAGCCAGGGCATCATGCCGAAGCTGGTCGATGAGCTGCTGGTCGCCGTGCAGCGCATTCGGGATCGTGGGACGACGGTGCTGCTGGTCGAACAGCGGGTGGCTGAATGCCTGGATGTGGCCGACCGCGCCTATGTGCTACAAACCGGCCGCGTTGCGTTGTCCGGTACCTCGTCCGAAGTAGCGGCCGACGACGGCGTGCGTCGCGCCTATCTCGGCATCTGAACAAACTTCAAAAAAAGGAACCTCACCATGCCCGATGGCAAGGCGAACGGGCAGTGGCAATTCTGGATCGACCGGGGCGGCACCTTCACCGATGTCGTCGCCCGGCGGCCCGATGGCCAACTGCTGACAAAGAAGCTGCTCTCCGAAAATCCCGAACGCTACCGCGACGCGGCCTTGCAGGCGATCCGGGAGTTTCTGGGGGTCGCCCCCGGTGCGCCGATCCCGGCGGACCAGATTGCCGCGGTCAAGATGGGCACCACGGTCGCCACCAATGCGTTGCTGGAGCGTAAGGGCGACCGCACGGTTCTGCTGATCACCGAAGGCTTTGGCGATGCCCTGCGCATCGCCTATCAGGACCGGCCGGAGATTTTTGCGCTCGATATCAAACTGCCGGAATTGCTCTACGAGCGGGTGATCGAAGCCAAGGAACGGGTGCGGGCCGATGGCACCGTCGAAACCCCGCTCGACCTTGCGGCGACTAAGGCCGCGCTCGCCGCCGCCTATGCGGATGGGATCCGCTCTTGCGCCATCGTCTTCATGCACGGCTACCGCTATACCGCCTATGAAAAGGCGGCGGCGGAGATCGCGCGGAAAATCGGCTTTACGCAAGTCTCGGTCAGCCATGAGGTCAGCCCGCTGATGAAGCTGGTCGGGCGTGGCGATACCACCGTGGTCGATGCCTATCTGTCGCCGATCCTGCGCCGCTACGTTGATCAGGTGGCGGGCGAATTGGGCGGCACGCGGCTTCTGTTCATGCAGTCGAACGGCGGTTTGACCGACGCCAGCCTGTTTCAGGGCAAAGACTCGATCCTGTCGGGTCCGGCGGGCGGTATCGTTGGGGCGGTGCAATCCACCCTATCGGCCGGGTTCGAGAAGATGATCGGCTTCGACATGGGGGGCACCTCCACCGACGTGTCGCATTTCGCGGGCGAGTATGAACGCGCCTTCGATACCCAGGTGGCGGGCGTGCGCATGCGCGCGCCGATGATGCAAATCCACACGGTTGCGGCGGGTGGCGGCTCGATCCTCAGCTTCGATGGCACCCGCTACCGCGTCGGTCCCCATTCGGCGGGCGCGAACCCAGGCCCCACCGCCTATGGCCGCAACGGGCCGCTGACTGTGACGGATGCCAATGTGATGGTCGGCAAGCTCGACCCGGCCTTCTTCCCGAAAGTCTTCGGTCTTAATGGCGATCTGCCGCTCGACCGGGCCGCCGTTGTCGCCAAGTTTACGGCGCTGGCGGCGGAGATCGAGGCGGCGACGGGCATAACCCGCACGCCAGAAGACGTGGCCGATGGTTTCCTGAAAATCGCCGTCGAAAATATGGCCAACGCGATCAAGGAAATCTCCATCCAGCGCGGCTATGACGTGACCGATTATACCCTGTGCAGCTTCGGCGGTGCGGGCGGGCAGCACGCCTGTTTGGTCGCGGATTCGCTGGGGATGACCAAGGTGTTCCTGCATCCCTTGGCGGGGGTTCTCTCGGCCTATGGGATGGGCCTTGCCGATTTCCGCGTGATGCGCGAAGCGGCGGTGGAAGCGCCGCTGGCGGCGGACCTTCTGCCCCAGCTCGCCGAGACCGTGGCGCGGTTGACCGTCGCAGCGAAGGCGGAGTTGGCAAGCCAGAAAATCCCCGACGCGCAAATGACGGCGCTGCCTACCCTGCGCCTGCGCTACGAGGGGACCGACGCCTTCTTGATCGTCGATCTGCCCGAGGGGCCGGATGCGGTGGCGGAGCTTATCCGCCGCTTCGAGGATGCTCACCGCCGCCGCTATGGCTTCATCGTCCCCGATAAGCGTCATATCGTCGAAGCCGTGGCCGTCGAGGTCGTCGGCGCGATGGACCGGCATCAGGACGCGCCGGTGCCCGCCCGCACCTCGGGCACGGCGGAACCCATTGCGCAGGTCGCGGTGTATACCGGCGGCAAGAGCCATCAGGCCGCCGTCTATGACCGTATGCTGTTGCTGGCGGGCGATAAGGTGTCTGGTCCCGCCGTCATCATCGAACCGACCGGCACCAATGTGGTGGAACCGGGCTGGGAAGCCGAGTTGACCGGGCGCGGCCATCTGGTGCTCACCCGCGTTGTCCCGCTGGAAAAGAGCTTCGCGGTCGGCACCACGGTTGATCCGGTGATGCTGGAGGTGTTCAACAACCTCTTCATGTCGATTGCCGAGCAGATGGGATCGACGCTGGAAAACACCTCCCATTCCGTGAACATCAAGGAACGGTTGGATTTCTCCTGCGCGATTTTCGACGGCGACGGTAATTTGATCGCCAATGCCCCGCATATGCCGGTGCATTTGGGATCGATGGGCGATTCGGTGCAGGCGGTCATTCGCCAGAATGCCGCAAGGATGGGGCCGGGGGACGTCTATGTGCTCAACGCGCCCTACAATGGCGGCACGCATTTGCCGGATATTACCGTCATCACCCCGATCTTCCTGGACGGCGATAGCACGCCCAGCTTCTACGCCGCGTCGCGCGGGCATCACGCCGACATCGGCGGGATCACGCCTGGCTCGATGCCGCCAACCTCCAAAACCGTCGATCAGGAAGGCGTGTTGATCGACAATGTGCTGCTGGTGGAGCGGGGGCGTTTCCGGGAAGCCGAAATGCGGGCGTTGCTCGCCTCCGGCCCGTATCCCGCCCGGAATATCGACCAGAATATCGCCGACCTCGGCGCGCAGATCGCCGCGAACGAGCGCGGGGCGACCGAGCTTAAGCGCATGGTTGGTCAGTTCGGGCTGGATGTCGTGCGGGCCTATATGGGCCATGTGCAGAATAACGCCGAAGAACAGGTACGCCGGGTTATCGACGCCCTGAAAGACGGTAGTTTCCGTTATGAAATGGACGATGGCGCCACGGTCACCCTAAGCGTTACCATCGATAAGGCCAAACGGTCGGCGAAGATCGACTTTACCGGCACTAGCCCGCAGCAGCCGAACAACTTTAATGCCCCCGCCAGCATTTGCCGGGCGGCGGTGCTCTATGTCTTCCGCACCCTGGTGCCGGACGATATTCCGATGAACGCGGGCTGCTTGCGGCCTTTAGATATTGTTATCCCGGAAGGCAGTATGCTCAACCCGCGTTATCCCGCCGCCGTTGTGGCGGGGAACGTCGAAACCAGTCAGGTGATCACCGATACGCTCTATGGCGCCCTCGGTATCTTGGCGGGGGCCCAGGGTACGATGAACAATTTCACCTTCGGCAACGATCAGTACCAATATTACGAAACCATCTGCGGTGGTGCCGGGGCGGGGAGTTCTTTTGATGGCACCTCCGGCGTCCACACACATATGACGAATTCGCGTCTGACCGACCCTGAAATCTTGGAATGGCGTTTTCCGGTCTTGCTGGAAAGCTTTTCTATCCGCAAGAATTCAGGGGGGGGCGGAAAGTTCAAGGGCGGCGATGGGGTTATTCGCCGCGTCCGGTTCCTGCAAGCGATGACGGCTGCGATTCTGGCCAATCGCCGCCGGGTCGCCCCGTTCGGGTTGGCGGGCGGTCAGCCCGGGACCGTGGGGCGAAACTATGTCGACCGGAGTAACGGCCAGCGGGAGGTTTTCGGCGCAACCCACGAGGTTGCGATGGCGGCGGGCGACTGCTTCGTCATCGAAACCCCGGGCGGGGGCGGGTACGGCACCCTCTAACGCCTAGGAGACCAGTATGCCGGGCATTTTTCGCGTCCTCGATCGGATTACTATCACGCGCCGTATCACCCTGGGGTTCGGGGTGCTGATTCTGGTGAGTGCGGGCCTCGGGCTTCTGTCCTGGGCCGCCCTCAGCACAGTTTCGGCAAACTTGGCCCAGGTGAAGCAGAGTGCTGCCACCAGCACGGCGGCGGCGCAACTTGACCTTGCCCTGACCGGGCTATGGCCGAAGATCGATGCGGCGGTGCTGGCCGATGGGGCTGCGGTGCCCGCCCTGCTGGACGATGGGGCGCGCCGGGTGGCGGCCTTCGACGCCGCCCTGTCGCCCGCCTACCGCGACTATGCCGACAGCGTGCGCCAAACGCTGTCGGTCTCCGACCAATGGGCAGCCGTGCGCCAACAGATGCCCGCGCTGGAAGCGGTCTTCCCGCCCGCCCTAAAGGCCTTGTCCGATCACCGCAAGCTGATCTTCGATGCGGAAGGTGTTGCCGCGATTGCCGACCTGTCCACCCGGCTGGACGATGGCATCAAACAGCATCTCGCTTTAGCCGAGCGGGCGGGGGCTGGGCTGACAAAAACTTCTGCAACCGAACTTCCTGCCCGTGCCGATGCTTTACTGAAGGCCTGGAAGTACGCGTCCGACAGCTTGAAGACCTTCGCTGCCACCGCCAATGGCAGCGAAGAAACCGAAGCGGTCGCCAAACTTCAGCCCGCTGTGGAGGCCTATGCGAAACTGCTGCAACAATCCGCCGATCTGCTAATCGCCCGCGCCAAACTACGGCTGGAAAAGCTCGCGCCGATCCAGGCGGGGCTCGCGGAAAAACTGCGCGGCGTGAGCGAGGCGGCGCAGGCCGATCAGGCGGCGCTGATCAATGAAACGTCCCGCACGGCGCAGGCGGCAACCTGGCAATCGATTGTCGTGCCTTCGGTCGCGCTGGCAATCGGTGGGGTGGCGGCGGTCTTGGTCGCCCTCTCGATCACCGGGCCGCTCGGGCGGATCACGCAGGCGATGCGCGATCTTGCGGGCGGCGATCTGAATGCCCGCGTCGATCTGGGGCACGCGCGCGGCGAAATCGGCGCGCTGGTGGCGGCGCTCGATGCGTTTCGGCAAAATGCTTTGTCGCGCCGTGACCTCGAAATCGCCCAAGCCGAGGCGCAAAAGGCCCGCGAAGCGCGGTTGCACCGGCTAGATACGCTGACCAAAGGCTTGGATGCGACCGCCCATGATCTTTTGGGCACTTTGGCCCAGGCGGCCGACCAGTTGGAAGGCACGGCCCAGTCGCTCGCCACCGTCTCGCGCGAGGCGACCGCCCAAGGGAATGCGATTGCCGAAGCCTCGGCGCTCGCGTCCGAAAGCATTCAATCGGTGGCGACGGCCAGCGATCAGCTCGATAGTTCTATCGCCGAAATCGCCCGGCAGGCGGCGATGAGCCAGCAGGTTGCCGATGACGCGCGGCAAAAGGCGGCGGAGGGGATGCAGTCGGTGGCGCAGCTTGAAACCGCCAGCCGCAAAATCGGCGACGTTGTATCCCTGATCAATCAAATCGCCGGGCAGACCAATCTGTTGGCCCTCAACGCCACCATCGAAGCGGCGCGGGCAGGGGACGCGGGGAAGGGCTTCGCCGTCGTCGCCTCGGAAGTCAAAACCTTGGCCGGGCAGTCCAGCAAAGCGACGGAGGAAATCGCCGCCCAGGTTGCCGATGTGCAGCGGGTGGCGGAGGAAACTGCGGCATCGATCCGCGCAATCTCGGGCGTCATCGCCCATGTTGCGACCATTGCCGCCACCATTGCCAGCGCGGTGGAGGAACAATCGACGGCCACCCGCGAAATCGGACGGCAGGCCGGAACCGCCGCCGCCGGGGCGGAAAGCGTTAGCCGGTCGTTGACCCAGATCCGCCAGGGCATCGGGGTGACGTCCAGCAGCGCCGGGCAGGTACTCGATTCGGCCCAGAACCTCAGCCGCGAAACGGGGGTGCTGCGGGCGGAACTGTCGAGCTTCCTTAAGGATGTGCGGGCCGCATAACCGGTAAAAGATGATTTGACGGTAAAAAGCGGGGGAGGGATCGTCCCTCCCCCGTAAGAAGTCCAAACAGGGATACACTAGACTGTCGGTTAATCCTGGATATACGTAATCGCGCCGTTGGCTCCTTTCTTCCATGTGTAGGTAACGTAATCGACGTTCTTACGGTCGCCCTTAGCGTCGTAGCTGATATCGCCGATGACGGTTTTATAGGTGCCGCCCGCGTGCAGGGTTTTCGCGGTCTTCTCGGCATCAACGGCGCCCGTTTGCTCGATTGCCTGCTTCAGCACTTGAATGGCGGCATAGGCATACAGTGTATAGGCTTCCGGGTTGAATTTGCGCTCCTCCAGGAAGCGTTTCACCACGGCGGCGGCTTCCGGGCGCTGGCGCGGGTCAGGCGGGAAGGTCATTTTCGTGCCCTCGAGCGCCGGTCCCGCGACCGAGGCCAGTTCGTCGGACGTGGTGCCATCGGCGCCCATCGCGGTCAGCTTCAGCCCCTGTTCGGCGGCCTGACGGATGATTAGGCCGAACTCGACGTGCAGCCCGCCCCAATAAAGAAACTCCACCCCAGCGGCTTTCATTTTAGAAATGAGCGAGGTGAAATCCTTATCCCCAGTGTTGACGCCCTCATAGACGGTTTCGGTCACCCCGGCGGCATTCAGATTTTTCTTGGTCTCATCGGCTAGACCTTTGCCATAAGCGGTCTTGTCGTGGATGACCGCAATCTTCTTACCCTTGTGAGTGTTCAGAATATACGTGGCGGCAACCAGACCCTGCTGATCATCCCGCCCACAGGTGCGAAACGTGTTCCAGAGATTGCGGTCGGTGAACTTCGGATTGGTCGAAGCCGGGGTGATCTGGAGAATCCCCGCATCGGCGTAGATATCCGACGTCGGGATCGAGACGCCCGAGTTGAAATGGCCGACGACGAATTTAACGCCGGACGATGCAAATTTATTGGCGACCGCCACGCCTTGGCGCGGGTCCGAGGCATCGTCCCCCGTCGTCAGCACGATCTTCTGCCCCAGAATGCCGCCCGCCGCATTGATATCGGCGGCGGCCTGTTCTGCGCCCTGCACCAATTGCGCGCCGAAGGCGGCGTTCGCCCCGGTGATCGGCCCGGCAACGCCGATTTTAATATCGGCGCGGGCAGCGGGGGCGGCCAGCGCCGCCGCCAAAACCGCGACTCCGATAAACCGCTGTTTCATGGTAAAAGACCTCTCCTGTTCTTTGGTTTGGGGTCGAGCCCATAACCATCAAAACATCTTTTGACGGTTTTAACAATGTCCGATCATCCGTCGCGTGCCGGAAGTCTGATGCTGGTGGGCGGTCTGCCCGCGTTGGATTTCGTCAATACCGCCAGCGGGCGCGGCGGACCGTGGGCGCTGGAGCATCTGAAAGCCCCGGCGCATCTGGTGCTGTGGGCAGAGCATGCGGGCGTCGTGAGTGCGGAAACGGCCGCAGCGGCGCTTGATCGGTTACCGGGGGAGGAGGGGCGCGCCTTTTTGCGAAGGGCCTTAGAGGTGCGGGAGGCAATCTTCCGCATCGGCACTGCCGTCACCCGTAAAGATGCGCCGTTGCGGGCGGATCTTTTTCTGTTGAAGCAGGAAGCCGCCCACGCCCTTGAACACGCCGATCTGGAGGCGGAGGCGGGCGGCGCTTTTACCATCCGCTTTGGTGACCGGCCCCCGGCGGCGATCCTCGGCCCGCTGACGCAATCGGCGCTCAGCCTTTTCCTCGGCGGTGGGTTGGAGCGGCTGAAGCAATGCCCGGCGCCGGACTGCGGCTGGCTGTTCTACGACCGCTCCAAAAACAATTCCCGCCGCTGGTGCGATATGGCGACCTGCGGCAACCGCGAGAAAGCCCAGCGCTTCCGCGCAGGCGAGGGGCGGGGCTTGAAAGCGGAGCGGCTGGATTAAGCGGCTACCCCATCGTCGCCAAATGGCTGCGGAAGCGGCGCAGGCTTATCAGAAAGAAAGCGCCGCCGATCAGGGCAACCGAGAGGAAATTTACCCAGACGGTTTCGATCCCGGCCCCGCGATAGAGAATGCCCTGGGCCATCGCCACGAAATGGGTGGAGGGGGAGGCGAGCATGATCGTCTGCAAGGCTTCCGGCATGCTCTCGCGTGGCGTCTGCCCGCCGGAGAGAAGGTTCATCGGCAGAAACACTAGGATGAACAGTAACCCGAGTTGCGGCATCGATTTCGCAACCGTGCCCAGAAACATGCCCAGCGCGGTGGTGAAGAAGAGGTAGAGCGCCACACCTGCTAGGAACAGCGGCAGCGACCCAGCAAGCTGGACCGATAGGGCCGTTTCCACAACGAATTTCAGGGATAGGGCGGTCAGCAGCAGGATCACTGCGCCATTCGCCAACACTTTCGCCATCATAATATCGAAGGGCCGAACGGGCAGCACGAGCAGATGTTCGATGGTGCCATGTTCGCGCTCGCGCACCAATGCCGCTCCGGCCAGCAGGATCGACAGCATGGTGATATTGTCGATCAAGGCCATCACGCCGGTGAAGCGCGGTGTGTTCAAATCCTGATTGAAGGCGAAGCGCCAGTGCAGATCGACGGGCGGGCGCGCCGGTTTGGCGTCGTTACGGGCGAGGAAACGCTGGGTTTCGTCCAGCACCATTTGCTGAATATAGCTGGCGCCGATGCCCGCCTGCATCATGGCGGTGGCATCGACCAGCACTTGCACGGTGGGCTGGCGCCCGGCCCGCGCATCGGCTTCGAAATTCGGCGGAATATCGAGCACGAAGGTAAAGCGCGCCGCATTCATCGCCCGGTCGATTTCATCGAGGCGGATCAAGTCCGGTGGCTGGAACTGCGGCGCGCGGAAGGCCGAAATCAGCCTTCCTGACAGTTGCGAGCCGTCTTCATCGACAATCCCAATCGCGGCGCGGTGAACCTCGTGCGATAGGCCGTTGGCTTGCGAGTAGATGGCGAAACTGAAAGCGTAGATCGCAAAAGCCAGCAGCGCCAAATCGCGGATTAGGCTGGCGAATTCCTTGCCCATCAGGGCGGTGATATTGATAAAGCGCCCCATATCAGCGCTCCTGCTTCTTCAACAGGAGCATCGACAGGCCCCAGAGCACCGGGATGAAGGCCAGCAGCGACAGCAGAAAGGGCATGAGATCGGCGAAGGTCAGCCCCTTCGTGAACGCGCCGACGCTAATTTTCATGAAATAGGTGGTGGGGAAGAAGGTGCCGATCAGCCGCGCCCCATCCTCCAAACTCGCCACCGGCTGCATCATGCCGGAAAACTGCACGGCAGGCATGACGGAGGCGACGGCTGTGCCGAACAACGCGGCAATCTGCGTGCGCGCGAAGGAGGACATGAAGAGGCCGATGCCGGTGGTGCAGGTCACGTAAGCGAGCGCCCCGAGCGCGAGACCAAGCACGCTGCCCTTCAGCGGCACGCCGAACAGCGTGACCGCCATGACCCCCATCAGGGTGAAATTCACCATGCCGATCAGCACATAGGGGATCTGCTTGCCGATCAGAAATTCGAAGCGGCTGGTGGGGGTTACGTAGAAATTGGCGATGGTGCCCATTTCCTTCTCCCGCACCACCGCCAGCGCCATCAGGATCGCCGGGATCATCACCAATAGCAGGGCGATGGTGGCGGGCACCATCGCATCAAGGCTGCGGAAGCCCTGATTATAGCGAAAGCGCGTTTCGATCTGGATCGGCGGCGCGGGCAGGGTGATGCCATTCTCCCGCGCCAGGGTTGCGATGAACTGCTGGTGCAGGCCGACGACATAGCCTTCCACGGTTTCCGCCCGAAAGGGCATGGCGCCGTCGATGGCAACGCTAATCTCCGTCGGCTGGCCACGGCGCAGATGCAGGCCGAAATCGGGAGGAATCTCGATAGCCGCCGCAATGCGGGCGCCGCGCAGTGCCTTCATCAGCCCATCGGGACCGGCAGGCGGCGTTACCTGCCGGAAGTAGGAGGAGCCTTGAAACTGCTCCAGATAGGCCCGGCTTTCCGGCGATTGGTCGTAATCGAGCGCGGCGAAGGGAACTTTCTCGACGTCCAGCGAAATGCCGTAGCCGAACACGATCATCAGCAGAGCGGTGCCGAACAGCGCCACGGTCAGCCGTACCTTATCGCGCAGCATCTCCAACGCCTCGCGCCAAGCATAGGCGCCGAGACGGTTGAGGGAGAAGAGCGGCGGTTTGCCGTGCGACGGCAGCGGATCGGGGAAGGGCGCCTCCGTCGAGGCCGCAGGGCCGAGGGCGTCCTCCATCGCGCCGATGAAGGCGGCGTCCAGGCTTGGCGCGCCGCGCGCCGCTTGCAACGCCTCCGGCGTGTCGATGGCCAGCACCCGGCCCGCGTGCATGAAGGCGATGCGGTCGCAGCGCGCCGCCTCGTTCATAAAATGGGTGGAGACGAAGATCGTCACCCCCTGCTCCCGCGATAGGGTGAACAGTTCCTGCCAAAAGGCATCGCGGGCGACGGGATCGACGCCAGAGGTTGGCTCGTCGAGGATCAGCACATCGGGTTCATGCAGAATGGCGACCGCCAAGGATAGCCGCTGGCGCACCCCGAGCGGTAAATCGCCGGAGAGATGGTCGAGATAGGGGGCAAGGCCGAAGCGGGCCGACAACGCCGCTTCCCGCCCGGCTGCCGCTTCGGGCGCCAGGCGGAAGATTTTTGAATGTAGGCGCAGGTTCTGCCGGACGGTAAGCTCGCTATAGAGCGAGAAGGCCTGCGACATATAGCCGACCTTGCGCCGGGCCTGTAGATCGGTCGGGTCGATGGGTTGGCCGAGTAAAAAGGCATCCCCGGAACTGCTGGGCAGCAGGCCGGTCAGCATTTTCATCGTCGTGCTCTTGCCGCAGCCGTTGGAGCCAAGGAAGCCGAAAATCTCGCCGCGCCGGATGGCGAAATCCACATGGTCAACGGCGGTGAAGGCGCCAAAGGTGCGGGTTAGGCCGCGCGCTTCGATCACCGGCGCTGTATCGCCCCCCTCCGGCAAGGCGGTTTTCTGCGGAAGACGGTGGCCCGCCTTCGCCTCGGGCGGCAGCAGGGCGATAAAGGCGTCTTCCAGGCTGGCGCTGCCGGTCTGGGCTTTCAGATCGGCGGGCGGGGCGCAGGCCAGGATTTTGCCGCCGTGCAGGGCGGCCACCCGGTCAAACTGGTCGGCTTCATCCATATAGGAGGTGGCGACCAGCACGCTCATTTGCGGGCGGTTTTCCCGAATGCGGGCGACCAACTCCCAGAACTGGCGGCGGGAGAGCGGATCGACGCCGGTGGTCGGCTCGTCGAGGATCAAGAGGTCGGGATCGTGGATCAGGGCGCAGCACAGGCCCAGCTTCTGTTTCATCCCGCCCGACAGTTTGCCCATCGGCCGGTCGGCGAAAGGGGCAAGGCCGGTGCCGGTGAGCAGGGCGACGCTGCGCTCCTCCCGCGCTGCCGCCGATAGGCCGAAGAGCTTGCCGAAAAACTCCAGATGCTCGCGCACGCTGATGTCGGGGTAGAGATTCTTCCCCAGACCCTGCGGCATATAGGCGATGCGCGGTTGAACGCGGGTGCGCGCGCCGCTGCGGCGCATATCGGCCCCCAGGGTAATGACGCTGCCATCTTGCACCGCCTTGGCCCCGGCAATGAGGGCGAGCAGGGTGGATTTCCCCACCCCATCCGGGCCGATCAGCCCTAGGGTACAGGCTTCTGGAACGGTTAGCGACACCGCGTCCAACCCTACGGTCGTACCGTAGCGGTGGGAAACTCCGGTCAGCGCAACGGCATCGGTCACGTTGCTAGCGTCACTGCGGTTTGGTCAGGTCGGATTGCAGCCACTCGGGCCACGCCGCCTGCGGGGCGAGTTTCACATAGCCCATGCCCGTAAGGCCGGTTTTCACATACTCGATGTACTGCTGCACCAGGGTTTCCGGCACGCGGATCTTGATGCGGTACATCATGCGATCCCGCTCCCGCTGGGTTTCCACCTGACGCGGGGTGAATTGCGCGCGGGCGGACACGAAGGAGACGGTCGCCGGAATGGCGCGGCCCGGCAGGGCATCCAACACGATGCGGCCTTCCGCCCCCATCGCCAGCGCCCCTGCCTCTTGGGTCGGCAGGAACAGGGTCATATAGACGTTCGAAAGATCGAGCAGCGTCACCACCTTGCCGCCGGCGGCTAGCACTTCACCCGGTTCGGCGAGGCGATAGAGTACCCGGCCCGTCACCGGGGCTTTCAGCGTGCCGTCGGCGATTTGGACGCGTAAGCGTTCGGCCTCGGCGCGGGCGGCGGCGATGGCCTCCTTAGCGGCATCCTGGCGGCTGCGGGCGGCATCGAGCGCCGCCGCCGCCGTCCGCCGTTGGTTGCGCGCTTGATCGACGCGCTGCTGCGAGACATTGCCCTTGGCAATCAGGGCTAGCGCTCGGTCCAGCTCTTGATCCGCCAGGGTTAACTCGCTCTTGCGTTGGGCGATTTGGGCGTCCGCTTCGGCTTGCGCCTTCTCCGTCTGCCGTACATTGGCCTCGGCGGCCCGTAAGGCGGCGTCGAGGTCGGCGGTGTCGATCTTCGCGACAATCGCCCCGGCCTGGACCATATCGCCTTCCTGCACCGCCACCTCCGTCAGGCGCCCGGCGAATTTTACCGCAAGATCGGTCTCGTTCGCTTCGATCCGCCCGTTGCTGCCGATAATCCCGGCAGGCAGCGCCGCTTTCGGTTTATAGAGGCGATAGGCGAAATATCCGCCACCGGAAATGGCAAGGGCGAGCAGCAGTAGCCCGAGAATTTTCAGAAAACGCATAATGATCCGCCGTTAGCGCCGTTTGCGGGGTGCGACTTTAACCGGAATAGCGACAGGCACCGCCGACCGGTCGATGCGCTGGCGCTTGCCGCCGCGCGGCTCGTCATCGTCATCAATCAACATAACAGCGATGCCGACCTGCACCCCGCCGAAGGTCACGGCAAAGCCCCAGGGCAGCAGCACCCAGGCCGCAAACCCGAAATTCGCCTGCCGGGCCAGGGTCGCAAGGCCCCAGGCATCCGCCAGCAATAGACCGAACCCAACCGCAGCCCCAAGCCCCGCCCCGGCGAGGGCGTGACGGATGATGAAATGGACGAGCGAGGGCAGTTGCATGGCTCACCTCTGGCAGATCGGGCGCCCGCCGTCCTTGATCTGGGTCAGGGCGCCATCGCTTAGCTAACGCCCAACCTGCCGCATACGTCAACCGTACCCGATGCCGCAGCCGCCGCTTTTTATGGAATTTTTATGCGGCGCCGCCCGGCTTCGTCTCGAAGTTTCACGCGGGTTTGCCGTCTCCTGGTTCCGGTGGGACATCCCGTCCCAGGAGAAAAACATGCTGGATTTTCTGTTCCTGGCCGCCCTCGGCGCCGGATTTTCGGCTCTGGTCGGCTATGCCCTGGCCTGCGCCAAGGAAATCGACCGATGAGCCTCGATCTAATCCTCGGCGGCGCCACGGCCCTCGGGCTGCTCGCCTATCTGCTGGCCGCCCTGCTGCGGCCCGAGCGTTTTTAGAGCGTCCGTTGTTCGCTTCGGCTCACAATGAACGCTCTAAAGTATTGTTTTTCCAGCAAATGCGTCGTCGCGGGTGCTGCACCCGCTCGGGATTTGCTCTGAGAGACCCGTCATGACAATTACTGGATGGGCGCTGATCGCGCTCTTTTGCCTTTTAATTCTGATGCTGACCCGGCCCACGGGCGGCTATCTCACCCGCGTTTTTGCCGGGGAGCGCGTGGTGCTGACCCCCGTGATGGGGCGGCTGGAGCGCGGTTTTTATGCGGCGGCGGGCGTGTCGCCGAAAGCCGGGCAGGGCTGGGTTGCCTATACCGTTTCGATGCTGGTGATGAATGGGGCGGGGGCCGTGCTGCTCTACACCATTCTGCGCTTGCAGGACGTACTGCCGCTGAACCCCCAGGGTTTCGGCGCCGTTTCGCCCGACCTTGCCTTCAACACGGCGGTCAGCTTCGTCACCAACACGAACTGGCAGTCTTATGGCGGCGAGACCACCCTGAGCCATTTCAGCCAGATGGCCGGGCTGACCGTGCAGAATTTCTTGTCCGCCGCGACCGGAATCTGCCTTGCGGTGGCGGTCATCCGGGGCTTCGCCGCTAAATCGGCGCGGGATTTGGGGAATTTCTGGGTCGATCTCACCCGCTGCACCCTCTATGTGCTGCTACCGATTTCCTTCATCGCGGCGCTGTTCTTCGTCTGGCAGGGCGTGCCGCAGACGTTGGCGGCCGGTGCCGAAGCGGTGACTTTGGAAGGCACGCGCCAGACCCTCAGCCTCGGGCCGGTCGCCTCGCAACTCGCCATCAAGATGCTCGGCACCAACGGCGGCGGTTTCTTTAACGCCAACTCCACCCATCCGTTTGAAAACCCAACCGCCCTGTCGAACCTTGTGCAGATGCTGCTGATTTTCGTCCTCGGCGCTGGGCTGACCAACAGTTTCGGGCGCATGGTCGGCAATGAAAAGCAGGGCTGGGCGATTTTCGCCGCCATGGGGGTGCTGTTCTTGATCGGCACGGCGGTTGTTTACGGTGTCGAAGCCTCTGGCAATCCGATCCTGGCGCAGATGGGCGTCACGGGCGGCAATTTCGAAGGCAAGGAAGTCCGCTTCGGTCTGGCGGCCACCGCGCTGTTCACCGTTATCACCACCGCCGCCTCCTGCGGGGCGGTCAACGCTATGATCGATAGTTTCCTGCCGCTCGGCGGCATGATCCCGCTGATCAATATGCAACTCGGCGAGATTATCGTCGGCGGTGTCGGCTCCGGCCTCTATGGCATGCTGGTCTTTGCCGTGCTGGCGGTTTTCATCGCCGGGCTGATGGTCGGGCGCACGCCGGAATATCTCGGCAAGAAGATCGAGAAGGCGGAAGTGGCGATGGCGATGCTGTCGATGCTCGTGCTGCCGCTCTCGATTCTCGGCTTTACCGCGCTGATCGGCTTCCTGCCGGCAGGCCTTGCCAGTTTGCAGGACGCCGGGCCGCATGGGTTTTCGGAAGCGCTTTACGCCTATACCTCCGCGACCGCGAACAACGGGTCGGCCTTTGCGGGCTTCAACGCTAATACCCCCCTGCATAATACGCTGCTGGGGGTCGCCATGCTGCTGGGGCGCTTTGCCATGCTGGTGCCGGTGATGGCGGTGGCGGGATCGTTGGCACGGAAAACCCCGCAACCAGCCTCCCCCGGCAGTTTCCCGACCGATACCCCCTTATTCGTCGGCCTTTTGGTTGGGGTGATCCTGATCGTCGGCGGGCTGACCTACTTCCCTTCGCTCGCGCTGGGGCCGATTGCCGAACATCTGGCACTGGCCGCCGGGCAACTTTTCTAAGGCATAGGCCATGAGCAAACGTCCTCTTATTTCGCTGGCCGATCCGGCGATCTTGGTTCCGGCGATGGGCCAGGCGTTCACCAAACTGAACCCGCGCGCGCTGGCCCGGAATCCCGTTCTTTTCGTCGTGGCTGTGGTGGCCTTGGTGACGAATCTTCTATTAGCCCGCGATCTGATCATCGGTGCGGGCGGTACGGGTTTTACGGCACAGATCACCGCTTGGCTGTGGTTCACTGTGCTGTTCGGCACGTTTGCCGAAGCGGTTGCCGAGGGGCGCGGGCGCGCCCAGGCCGATAGCCTGCGCAAAACCCGCACCGAAACCACGGCCCGCCGCAAGACCGCGGGCGGCGAGACGGAAACCGTCTCCGCCCTCGACCTTAAGCCCGGCGACGTGGTGATTGTCGAGGCGCTGGAAATCATCCCCTCCGATGGGGAGGTAATCCAAGGCGTTGCCTCCGTCGATGAAAGCGCGATTACCGGCGAAAGCGCCCCGGTGATCCGCGAAAGCGGCGGCGACCGCTCGGCGGTCACGGGCGGCACGCGGGTTCTATCCGATGAACTGACGATCCGCATTACCGCCGCGCGCGGCTCCACCTTCCTCGACCGCATGATTTCCCTGGTCGAAGGCGCGCAGCGGCAGAAGACGCCGAACGAGATTGCCCTGTCGATCCTGCTGGCGGGCCTGTCCATCATCTTCCTGCTGGCGGTGGCGACCGTGCCGGGCTTTGCCGCCTATAGCAGCGGCAGCATCTCCGTCGTCGTGCTGATTGCGCTCTTCGTAACGCTTATCCCCACGACGATTGGCGCCCTGCTGTCCGCCATCGGCATCGCCGGGATGGACCGCTTGGTGCGCTTCAACGTGCTCGCCACCTCGGGCCGCGCAGTGGAGGCGGCGGGGGATGTTGATACGCTGCTGCTGGATAAGACCGGCACGATCACGCTGGGTAACCGCGTGGCGTCCGACTTCTTGCCGCTACCAGGCGTCGAGGCCAAGCGGCTGGCGGAGGCGGCGATGCTGGCATCCTTGTCGGACGAAACGCCGGAAGGTCGCTCGATCACGGTGTTGGCAAAGGATAACTTTGGCCTGCGGGCGCTCGATATGGCCGACCGTGGCGCCAAATTCATCCCCTTTTCCGCCAATACGCGCATGAGCGGGATCGACATTGGCGCGCGGCAGATCCGCAAAGGCGCGGCGGATGCCGTTATTGCCTGGAGCGGCGGCAAGGCCCCGGCGGCGCTGACGGCCAGTGTGGAAGCGGTCGCTAAATCCGGCGGCACGCCGCTGGTAGTGGCGGAAGGTGGCCAGCCGCTCGGCGTCGTTCACCTCAAAGACGTGGTGAAGGGCGGCATTCGTGAGCGGTTTTCCGAACTGCGGCGCATGGGCATCCGCACGGTGATGATCACCGGCGATAATCCGCTGACCGCCGCCGCCATCGCGGCCGAGGCGGGGGTGGATGATTTCCTCGCGCAAGCCACGCCGGAAGCAAAACTAAAGCTGATCCGCGACGAACAGGCCAAGGGCAAGCTGGTCGCCATGTGCGGCGACGGCACCAACGATGCGCCCGCCCTCGCCCAGGCCGACGTCGGCGTTGCGATGAATACCGGCACCGTGGCGGCGCGCGAGGCGGGCAATATGATCGACCTCGACAGCGACCCCACGAAGCTGATCGAAATCGTCGGCATCGGCAAACAGTTGCTGATGACGCGCGGGGCGCTGACGACCTTCTCCATCGCCAATGATGTCGCGAAATATTTCGCCATCATCCCGGCGATGTTCATCGGCCTGTACCCGCAATTGTCGGCGCTGAACATCATGGGGCTGGCGACGCCCAGCAGTGCCATCCTGTCCGCCGTTATCTTCAATGCCCTCATCATCGTCGCCCTGATCCCGCTTGCCTTGCGCGGCGTTACCTATCGGCCCCAGGGCGCGGCGGCACTGCTGCGGCGCAATCTGCTGATCTACGGCCTCGGCGGCCTGATCGTGCCCTTCATCGGCATCAAGCTGATCGATTTGGCCGTTTCCGCCCTCGGGTTGGCTTAAGGAGGTTTCTATGCTTACGTTTCTACGTCCTGCCCTGGTGGTTTTGGGTGGTATGAGCCTGCTACTCGGCCTTTTGTACCCGGCGGCGGTGACCGGTATCGCCCAAGTGGCTTTCCCGTCTGAGGCGAATGGCTCTTTGATCGAGCAAGGGGGCCGTATCGTCGGCTCCCGCCTGATCGGGCAGAATTTTACCGAGGCGCGCTATTTCCACGGTCGGCCCTCGGCCACCTCCGGGACGGATGCCAACGGCAATAGCGTCGCACTGCCCTACAATGGCGCGGCGTCGGGCGGCTCTAACCTCGGTCCAACCTCGAGGGCCCTGGTGGAGCGGGTGGCGGCGGATGTGACGGCGCTGGAGACCAAGGCCCCCGTGCCCGCCGATCTCGTCACGGCGTCGGGCAGCGGGCTTGATCCGCATATCTCGCCGGAAGCGGCGCTGATCCAAGTGGAGCGGGTGGCCGCCGCCCGCGCCCTGCCGCCCTCCGTGGTGCGGGAGATTGTGGCGCAAACCCTCGAAACCCCGCTGATTGGGGTAATCGGCGAGCCGCGCGTGAATGTGCTGGCGCTCAATCTGGCGCTTGATGCGCTAGCCCGCCCGAAAAACGCGCCGTAATCTGTCTGGCATGACGACGCCTGAGTCCCACGCCCCCGAGCCGCGCCCCGATCCCGAGGCGCTGCTGGCCCTTGCCGAGCGCGAGGGGCGGGGGCGCCTGCGCATTTTCCTTGGCGCGGCGCCGGGGGTGGGCAAGACTTACGAGATGCTGCGCATCGCCCGGCAGCGGCGGCGCGAGGGCGTCGATATGGTCGTCGGCATTGTCGAAACCCACGGGCGGGCGGAAACCGCGCGGATGCTGGCGGGGTTGGAGGCGGTGCCGCTGCGCGAGACGGTCTATAAAGGCCGCCCGCTGCGCGAGATGGACCTTGACGCTATCCTCGCCCGTCGCCCCGCGCTGGTGCTGGTCGATGAACTGGCGCATACCAACGCCCCTGGCTCCCGCCATCCCAAACGCTATTTGGATGTCGAGGAAATCCTGGCGGCTGGAATTGACGTCTTTACGACGCTGAACGTCCAGCATGTCGAAAGCCTGAACGATGTGGTGGCGCGCATTACCCGGATCCGCGTGCGGGAAACCGTACCGGATTCGATCATCGACCGTGCCGATGAAATCGAACTGGTCGATGTGACGCCCGAAACCCTGCGTCAGCGCTTGGCGGAGGGGAAAGTCTATGTGAAGGAGCAGGCGCAGCGCGCCCTGCAGCATTATTTTTCCCCCGCCAATCTGACCGCCCTGCGCGAACTGGCCCTGCGCCGAACGGCGGAGCGGGTGGACGCGCAGATGCGCGATTTTATGCAGACCCATGCCATCGCCGGGCCGTGGGAGACTGGGGACCGGTTGCTAGTCTGCATCGACCATCGCGCCGCCCCCGATCTGCTGATCCGCCAGACCCGCCGCATGGCCGACCGGTTGCGCTGCCCCTGGGGTGTGTTGCACGTCGAAATCCCCAGCCCACTTGGCACGCCCGACGCGGCGCGCACGCGGATTGCCGAAGCGATGCGGCTGGCGGAGCAATTGGGGGCGGAAACGGTGACCCTGCCGGGGAGGCGAGTAGCGGAGGATATTCTCGCCTATGCCCGCGCGCACAATGTAACGCAGATCGTGCTGGGCCATCGGCGCCTGCCGCGTTGGCGGCGCTGGCTGGCGGGGTCGGTCACGCAGGATCTCGTGCGCAAAAGTCACGATATCGGTCTGCGGATCGTGCCGCTGGGGGCTGGGGCAGCGCTCGAGCCGATTATTCCAGCCTGGCCGCCGCTAAGGGCGTTGGCCGAGGCGGTGCTGATCACCAGCGCGGCGACGCTGCTGGCGGCAGGGCTTGATCGGATCATCGAGGTCACGAACCTTGCGCTCGTCTTCTTAACCGGCGTGCTGCTGGTTTCGGTCCGGCGCGGCTTGGGGGCATCGCTGTTTGCGGCGGTGCTTTCGGTTCTGGCCTATAACTTCCTGTTCCTGCCGCCGCTCTACACCTTCACCATCGCCGATCCCGCCAATGTGGTAGCGTTGGTGGCCTTCTTCGTGACGGCCCTGGTGACGAGCAATCTTGCCGCGCGGACGCGGGCCCAAGGGACGGTGGCGGCGCAACGGGCGAAGGTGACGGCGGACCTTTACAGCTTCAGCCGCAAGCTGGCCGCCATCGGGACGATGGACGATCTTTTGTGGGCGATTTCCCATCAAATCGCGGCAATGCTGCGCGTGCATACGGTGGTTTTGCTGCCCGAAGGGGGGCGGCTCGTGGTGCGCGCGGGCTATCCGCCGGAAGACGAGCTTGATGCCGCCGATCTTGCGGCGGCGGAATGGGCATTCGGCAAGGGGCAGGAGACGGGACGCGATTCCGATACGCTCCCCGGTGCCCGTTGGCTGTTCCTACCGTTGCGGACGGAGCGCGAAACCCTGGGCGTGCTGGGGCTGGACCGGGCGGAGCGGGGGCGCCCGATTCTCTCCCAAGACGAGCGCCGCTTGTTGATCGCCCTTGCGGATCAGGCGGCGATTGCCATCGAACGCATCACGCTAGCGGGGGCCGTCGATGAAGCCCGGCTGCTGGCAGAGACGGAGAAGCTGCGCGCGGCGTTGTTGACGTCCATTTCCCACGATCTGCGCACGCCGCTTGCCACCATCATCGGGTCGGTCACCGCCCTGCGCCGCTTCGGCCCGCAGGTGGCGGAGGTGGCGCGCGACGAGTTGCTTGAAACCGTGCAGACGGAGGCCGAGCGGCTGAACCGGTTCGTCGGCAATCTCTTGGATATGATGCGCCTTGAGGCCGGGGCCTTGGCGCCCAAGCAGGAGCTATTCGACCTTGCCGAAGGCGTCGGCACGGCCCTGGCGCGTACCAAGGCGCTGCTGGCCCAGCACCGCATCGAAACCGACCTGCCCGACGATCTGCCGATGGTGCGGCTCGACCATGTGCTGTTCGAACAGGTGCTGGTGAACCTTTTGGACAATGCTGCCAAATATGCCCCGCCCGGCACCCGCATCCGCCTTGCGGCTGCGCGCGTGGCGGCAGGGATCGAACTGCGGGTGGAGGATGAAGGTCCCGGCATTCCGCCCGATCAGCGCGGCTCGATCTTCGATCGGTTCCAGCGGCTCGATATGAGCGATGCCGCGCCGGGCGGGTCGGGCCTGGGGCTTGCCATCTGCCGGGGCTTTATTGACGCGATGGGCGGCGCTATTGAAGCCCAGGCCGCGCCCGGTGGCGGGGCCGCCTTCGTGATTTCCCTACCCGCGAGCTTGATCGATGTCTCCCCCCATCGCGACTAACCCGCGCGCAACCTTGCTGGTGGTGGATGATGAACCCGCCATTCGCCGGTTTTTGCGCACCAGCCTTGCGGCGCAAGACTATACGATCATCGAAGCGGAAACGGCGGCAGAAGGGCTGGCGGCGGCGCGGCGACCGGGGGTTGATCTGCTGATCCTCGATCTTGGCCTGCCCGACCGCGATGGGCTGGATGTCATCGCCGAATTGCGCATGACCAGCGCCCTGCCCATCATTGTGCTGTCCAGCCGGGGGGAGGAGCGCAGCAAGGTCGATGCCCTAGACCTGGGGGCGGATGATTACATCGTCAAACCCTTCAGCATCGAAGAATTGCTGGCGCGCATCCGCGTTGCCCTGCGCCACCGGCTACAAAGTCAGGGCGCGGCAGAGGTTTTTACCCTGGACGCGCTCAGCATCGACTTGTTTCACCGCCGTGTGCTGCTGGCGGGGGAGGAGGTGAAACTATCGCCGAAAGAATGGGGCATTCTGGCCGAACTCGCTAAGCACCCGGGCCGGGTTTTGACCCATAAGCATCTGCTGAAAGCCGTTTGGGGGCACGAGGATGGCGCCGACGTGCAGTATCTGCGCGTCTACATGCGGCAATTACGCCAGAAGCTGCGCGATCCTGCCGATCAGCCACGCTATCTGCTGACCGAGGCCGGGGTAGGCTATCGCTTGGCGGTAACCTGATCCGCTTACTTGCGAGTGCTGGTAAGAATCACTCTCATTGTTATTGATAATTCTTCGCAAGTGCGGCAGGATGAAGGGGAAAGGTCCGAAACGGGCCTATTTTCTGCTACGGCTTGAAGGAGAATCATCGTGGACGCACCCGTGACCGGTCACAGCCTGTCGTTCGTTGGGCTGTTCCTGCAGGCGGATAGCGTCGTTAAAACGGTGATGGTCCTGCTCGCCCTTGCGTCCGTTTGGGGCTGGGCGGTCATTCTGGAAACTTTCCGCCGCCTGTGGGTCGCGCAGCGGAGCCTTGCGCCGTTCGAAACCGGCGCCGTCGTGCCGCTTGCCGAGGTCGCGCAGCGCCCGGTCGGGGCGGCGCAACGGGTGCTGGCAGTGGGGCTGAAGCTGGTGCAGCAGGAACGCGGGCATGCCGCCAGCCTCGTGCGTGATCATCTGATCAGCGCCATGCGCGTGCAATTGGGCCGCGAAGTGCGGGCGCTCGACCGCCGCTTACCGGTACTGGCGACGATTTCTTCTTCCGCCCCATTCATCGGTCTGTTCGGTACCGTTTGGGGCATCATGAACAGCTTCACGGCGATTGCCAGTGCGCGCGATACAAGCCTTGCCACCGTGGCGCCGGGGATTGCCGAAGCTCTGCTGGCAACGGCGATGGGCCTTGTCGCCGCCATTCCCGCCGTCATCGGCTACAATCTGTTGGCGGCGGCGATTGGCCGGTTTTCGGCGCGCAGCCAGGCGGTGATTGCCGATGCGGCGTTGAAGCTGACCCGTGCCCCGACCCCGGCCAGTCAGGAAGCGGCATAATGGCCGGTGGACTCTTGCCCAGCGGCGGCGGGGAGGATGCGGACGGTCTGCCGCCCGTTGCCGATATCAATATCACCCCACTGGTCGATGTGATGCTGGTGCTGCTGATCATCTTCATGGTCGCGGCACCGATGCTGGTAGCGGGCGTGCCGGTCGAACTCCCCAGCAGCCAAGCCGCGCAGATTACCCCGCCCGCGCCGCCGATCACCGTGTCGGTCGATGCGCAAGGGCAGGTGTTCCTCGATCACGAACCTTTGCCGAAAGAGCTTCTCTCCGCCCGCCTCAAGGCCCTTGCCGCCGCCGATAAGACCCGCCCGGTCTATGTGCGCGGCGATAAAAACCTGTCCTATGGCGTAATCGCCGATCTGATGGGGCAGGTGGGGGCTTCGGGCTTTAACCGCGTTGCCCTTCTGACCGAACAACCCCGACCGTAGCCCCCCGCCGGAAGCGAACGGATATGGCCAAAGCGTTTGTTGCCTCCTTTACGCTGCATGCGGCAGCGGTCGGCTTGCTGATCTGGGCGACCCCCGATCCGCAAATGCAGCCTGTTGAAGCGCCGCAATTGATCGAGTTGCAGCCGCTTGCCATGCTGTCGGAAGCGCCGCCGCCCGCACCCGCCGAGCCGCCGCCAGAGCCGGTTAAGGTCGAAACGCCGCCGGAACCGACGCCCGTGGAACCAACGCCAGTAGCAGTGGCCGAGGTGCCTCCGCCCCCCGAACCGCCGCCCTTGGACCTACCGTTGCCGGAACCGCCGCCCGAGCTGAAGCCGGAAGAGTTGATCCGCAGTGCAACGCCGCCCGTCGCGGATTTACCGCCGCCACCGCCACCGCTGCCGCCAAAACCGGCGCCCAAGCCGAAGCCTATCGTCGCGAAATCGCCGCCCGCCGTGCCGAAGCCTCCGCAAGCGGTGATTCCGGCGGCGCAGCCCGTGGGCGAGCCGGTACCTCAGGCCGCGCCGTCGCCCGTTGTTGCGCGTGACCCGGCGCCGGTGGTGGCCGCCGCGCCGCCTGCCCCTCCGGCGCCCGATAGCGATTACATCAGCAAGCTGTCGAGCTGGCTGGCCCGCCATAAGCCCGACGCCGGGCGCACGATGCGCGGTCAGCGGCAGGGGGAGGTGCTGGTCGAATTCACCCTGCGCCGCGACGGGAGTGTGCTGGGGAAGAGGCTAGTGCAATCGTCGGGCAACGAGACGCTGGACAAGGCGGCGCTGGAGATGATCGACCGCGCCAACCCGATGCCAGCCATGCCTGCGTCTTTCGCTGCCGAAACCTGGACCCTGGTTATTCCCGTGAATTTCCAATTGCGGTAAAAATATGGCTGATGCAATTAAGACGCAGTTGCGATTTTTGCGTCACACTGTTAAGGGCTAGAAAGCTCCCGCTGTCCGGCCGCCGCCGCTTCCCCCGGACTTTCCGAAGAACTCGATAAGGATATTCCGATGCGATCCCCTGATCCCTCGGCGACGCCCCGCCGTTTGCCTTTGGCGCTTGCCGCCGCTGCCCTGCCGCTGGCCGGGGCGTTTTTTCCGGCGGCGGCCCAAACGCCCGCCTCGGCGCCCAAAAACACCGTGCTGCCTGCGGTGACCGTGGAAGATAAGGCGGCCAAGCCGGATGCCAATCCGAACGCCAATCCCAACGCGCCGCTGGCGGTCGAACGCTCGGCCAACCCGAAGTTTGTCAAGCCATTGCTGGATACGCCGAAGAGCGTGACCGCGATTACCAAGGAACAAATCCAGGAATCGGGTGCAACCTCGCTGCGCGACGTGATGCGTCAACAGCCGGGCGTGACCTTGGGCACCGGGGAAGGCGGCAACGCATTCGGCGACCGCATTTTCATTCGTGGCTTTGATGCGCGCAACGATGTGTTCATCGATGGGCTGCGCGATCCGGGTGTGATTTCCCGCGAGACCTTTGCGGTCGAACAGCTCGAAGTCGTTAAAGGCCCAAGCTCGACCATCGGCGGGCGCGGCACCACCGGCGGGTCGGTCGATATCGTCACCAAGACGCCGACCGATAAGAACTTCATTAAGGGCGAAGGCTCGGTCGGGACCGATAATTACCGCCGCTTGACCGCCGATGTGAACCAGGTGATTTCCGACCGGTTTGCCGTGCGCTTCAACGGTCTGATCCACGATACCGACGTGGCGGGCCGCAAAGAAGTATTCGACAAGCGCTATGGCGGTGCCGTTGCAGCGCAGATCAAGCCCGCCGATGATTGGAAAATCACCCTCGATTATTACCACCTCAATACCGATGCGATGCCGGATTGGGGGATTCCCTACGATACCCGCGCCAATGCGCCGTTCAATGTGCCGCGCGATACTTTCTATGGGATTGTTGGCCGCGATTACTGGAAGACCCAGGCCGATATCGGCACCGTGCGCGTCGAAGGTAAGCTGAACAGCAACCTGAAGCTCGACGTGCGCACCCGCTATGGCGTGACCGGCAATGATTACGTAATTTCGGCGCCGGAAGGCGTCAATCTGGCGGCGTTGACCGTCGGCTCCAACGCCAAGACGCGCGAACAGACGAATAAATACGGCGGTCTCCAGGCCAATCTGATCTACGATCTTGATAGCAGCTTCGGCCAGCATACCTTTGTGGCCGGGACGGAAATCTCGCGCGAAAAAGTCTTCAACCGCGCACCGGGGGTAACCCCGCGCTCGATCACGCAGCCGATCTATAATCCCAATCCGAACTATCCGTGGACCGGCCAGATCACTGGCGGCACCTCGATCTCGGATACCACGGTTGATACCCGCGCCTTCTACCTGTCCGATACGCTAGAACTGTCGGATCAATGGCAGGTCAGCGGCGGTATTCGCTATGATCACTATGATATCGGCGCCTATTCCGGCCCCGGCGATTATTCCGCCACCGCCAACCGCGCGACCTATGAAAAAGGCTTCTTTAACTGGAACCTTGGCCTTGTCTATAAGCCGGTTCCCTATGCCAGCCTTTATGGGGCGGTCAGCACCTCCTCCAACCCGCCGGGCGAGCAGATTGACGGCGGCACGTCGGCCGGTTACGGCGGTTTGGCGCCGGGCTATGCCCAATATTCGCCGGAACGGAACACCAATTTCGAAATCGGCACCAAGTGGCAGTTGTTCGACCGGCGCCTGAACGTCAATGCCGCGATCTTCTACACGCTGAAAGACGAAATGCTGGTCAATAGCGGCACCCGCTTCAGCAACGGCGGTTCTGCCCGCTCGGCAGGGTTCGAAATCGGCGTGGCGGGGAATATCACGGACGACTGGAGCGTGACCGGCGGCTATACCTATCTTGACGCCAAGGTGACGGATAATCCCCTGAACCCGAGCGTTAAGAACAAGAAACTCGCCAATATTGCCAAACATTCGCTGCTGCTACAGACGAAGTATCAGGTGACGGAGGCTTTCTCCATTGGCGGGTCGGCGAATTACCGGTCAGAAGTGAATGGCGGCACGTTCGAAGCGCTGAGCACCAAAGTTCCCAGTTACTGGCGCTTTGACCTGATGAGTGAGTATAAGATCAACCAGAACGCCAGCCTGCGCCTCAATATCCTCAACCTGACCGACGAGACCTATTACGATACGCTGTATCGTAGCGCCTCGCCGTTTACCTATGTGGCGCCGGGCCGTTCGGCGATGATGTCGCTGGCTGTGACGTTCTAACCGGAAGGGCCTACCAGGATCATGCTTCTCGCCATTCCCGATATTCTGACGCCCGACGAAGTCGCTACCGCGCGCGCCGCTTTGGACGCGGCGGAGTGGATCGACGGGCGGGTGACGGCAGGTGCCCAGTCGGCTGCCGTGAAGAATAACGCGCAATTGGCGGAAGGCTCCCCCGTCGCGGACGCGCTGGGGGAGATGATTCTGGCGGGCCTTGCGCGCTCGCCTCTGTTTATTTCGGCGGCGCTGCCGCAGCGGATTTTTCCGCCGCTCTTTAACCGCTATGGTATCGGCGCGGATTTTGGTGTGCATGTGGATAACGCCATCCGCGCCGTGCCGCGCACGCCGATCCGGCTGCGGACGGACCTTTCGTGCACGCTGTTTTTCTCGCACCCCGAGGAATATGACGGCGGCGAGTTGTTGATCGAGGATGTCTACGGCCCGCAGCGGGTGAAGCTGCCTGCTGGGCATCTTATTCTCTACCCCTCGACCAGTCTTCACCGAGTAACCCCGGTAACGCGCGGGGCGCGGGTTGCCTCCTTCTTCTGGTTGCAGAGCATGATCCGGCAGGATGCGCAGCGCAGCTTACTATTCGATCTGGATCAGACCGTGCAGCAATTGGGGCTAGAGCATGGCGGCAATGATGCCAACGTTCTACGTTTATCGGGCATTTATCATAATCTGTTACGGCAATGGGCGGAGACGTAAGAAATATTTACGCTTAATTAATCTTGACCTGAGCGAAGGCGGGTGCAACCTAGCCTCAGGGCAGGTGTCATACAAGCGTCGGCACGGAGGGCCCTAGGGTGATAATGGGGGGCTGGGTGCGGGCAGGCCGGAAAAAGATTTGGCGGGTTCTGATCCTTGCGTCGGTATTGATGCCCGGCGCTGTGCGGGCGGACGAACTCCGGCTCGTCGCCCCCCATTTGCCGCCCTTTGCCTATCTTGAAGACGGGAAACCGAGGGGCTTTATGCTAGAAAGCCTGCTGGCCGTGGCGGCCGAGGTTGGCCATTCCGGCAAGGTTTCCGTCGTGCCGATCCCGCGCATGTTGCAAGAAATGGCCGAAGGTCACCGGATGATGACGGCCTTTCTGGCCCGCACGCCCGAACGGGCGGATCGCTATCGCTGGCTTGAGACGGGGGTCGAGGAAGCCCTATCCTTCGCGACCTTGGCGTCAGACCCTGGGCCGATGACGCTGGACAGGGCGCGGGAGTTCAGAGCGATTGCGACCATCGGCAATGGCGTGCCGGAAAATTTTCTGCGGGCGCGTGGGTTTAACAATTTCGACTCAGCAGGGACCGAGGACGCGGGGTTACGCAAGCTCTTGGCCGGGCGGGTGGAGGCGTGGTTTACCTCGCAATGGGTGATCCCCGCCGTCGTCGCCGCCGAAAACGCCCCGCGCGGCCTCGTCAAACTCTGGCCGCCGGTAACGCGCTACCCGCTGTATTTTGCCGCTACCCTCGATGTTCCGCCGGACGAATTGGCGGCTTGGGCCAAGCATTTGGCCGCCTTCCGGGCCGCTGGCGGGATTGACCGGCTGGCGGCGCCGTATCGGTATCGCCCCGAACTATGACGGACTGCCCGATACTGTGACGAGATGACGCAGCGTGCATCTCGACAAAACCCCGCTTTGCCGGTAAGGCGACGCTTTCCGTCACGTCCCCGGGGAGTCCGCAATGATCGCCACCTTATCCCGTCGCCTGTTTCTGATGTCCGGCGTAGCGCTCTGGTGGGCCGGGGGCGCCAGCGCGGCCGAACCGCTGAAGCTGGGGGTGATCGCCAGCTATTCCGGCGCTTACGCCGATTATGGCAAGCAATTTGATGGCGGCATGGCCGTCTATCTCGCCGAAACGGGCGGCACGCTGGCCGGGCGTCCGGTCACCTTTGTGCGCAAGGATACGGCGGGGGCAGCGCCCGATTTGGCGGCGCGGTTTGCCAAAGAACTGATCGTTCGCGATAAGGTGGATATCATTGTCGGTCTCGATTTCAGCCCGAATGCGCTGGCCGTCGCCCCGGTGCTGACCGAGGCGAAAGTGGCCGGGGTGGTGATGAATGCCGCCTCCTCAGTCATTCCCAGCCGCTCCCCCTATATCGTCCGCACGTCCTTCACGGTCGGGCAGGTATCGGCGCCGATGGCCGAATGGGCGCTAAAGCAGGGGATCAAGCAGGTCACGACGCTGGTGGCGGATTACGGGTCGGGTCACGACGCCGAACGGGCGTTTCAAACCGTGTTTAAGGCAGGCGGCGGGACGATCCTTAATCCCGTGCGCGTGCCGCTCAGCAATCCCGATTTCTCGGCCTATGTGCAGCGACTGAAGGACGATAAGCCGGAAGCCGCCTTCATCTTCTTCCCCTCCGGCGACCTGCCCACCGCCTTTTTGCGCAGCTTCCGCGAACGTGGGCTGGCGGCGGCCGGGGTCAAGCTGCTGGCGACGGGGGAGGCGACGGACGACGCTTTCCTGCAAAACCAGGGCGATGACGCGGCGGGCGCTTTGACCACCCATCATTATTCCTTCGTCCACGATAGCCCGCGCAATGCCGCTTTTACCGCCGCCTTCCGCAAAATCGTTGGCGAGGGCATGCGCCCCTCCTATATGTCGGTCGCGGCCTATGATGGGTTGGCGCTGATTGCGACGGCCCTTGGAAAGACCGGCGGAAAATCTGACGGCCCGGCCTTGGTTGAGGCGATGAAGGGTACGACGCTCGATAGCCCGCGCGGGCCGATCCTGATCGATCCGACCACGCGCGATATTGTCCAGACGGTCTATATTCGGAAAGCCGAGCGGGTGAACGGCCAGATGGTGAATGTCGAGTTCGACGCGATTCCCGCCGTGAAAGACCCCGGCATCGCGCCGTAAGCACAGGAGGGGCGATGGCGACGGTTTGGATCGGCCTACTGTTCGATGGGCTAGCCTATGGGATGCTGCTCTATCTCATGAGCCTCGGGCTGGCCATTACGCTGGGCTTGATGGGCTTCATCCATCTTGCCCACGGCGGCTATGCCGCATTGGGTGGGTATCTTGCGGTTGCGTGGGTTAAACAGGCGGGCGGGTCGTTCTGGGCGGCGCTGCCCGTTGGGTTTCTGGCGATGGCAGCGCTGGGGGCGGTGGTTGAACGCACGCTGCTGTGCCGCCTCTACGCCCGTCCGGCGTTCGATCAAATTCTCTTTTGCATCGGCTTTCTGTTTGTGGTGGTGGCGGGGATCACCGCCGTTTGGGGCGGCAGCCAGCAGACGGTGCCCTTGCCCGCCCTTTTGCAGGGGCAGATCGCCTTTGCCGGTCTCGAGCTTGGGCGCTACCGGCTGTTTCTGCTGGTCTTGGGGGCGGCGCTCATCGTTGCCCTACAACTCGGTCTGGCCCGGACGCGCTGGGGAATGCGCTTGCGTGCCGCCGTCGATGATCGCGATGTGGCGCGCGGCCTGGGGCTGCCGGTTGCGCGGCTTTTCGCCGGAACCTTCGCCCTCGGCACTGGGCTCGCGGGCTTGGGCGGAGTGCTAAGCGTGCCCCTGGTTGGGCTGGACCCGGCTTTTCCGCTGAAATATCTGGTGCTGTGCCTGATCATTGTTGCGGTCGGCGGCGTTGGCGGGATCGGCGGTCCGCTCGTCGCGGCGCTTAGTCTCGGGGTGCTGGATGTTTTCGGGAAATATTATCTGCCGCAGGTCGGCGGTTTCTTGATTTACGCCGTGATGGTTGGGCTGCTGCTGCGCTGGCCGGGCGGTCTGTTCGCTGGGCGACAGAGTTGATGCGCCGTTGGGCTGAACCGCTGGCCTGGGCCGTTGCAGCGCTGGCGATCTTCTGGGGGCTACCCGACCGGCTGGCGCTCGCCACCCATATCAGCGTGCTGGCGCTGTTTGCGCTATCCTTGCACGTGCTGACCGGTCTTGGCGGGATTCTCTCGCTGGGTCAGGCGGTGTTTTTTGGGCTGGGGGCCTATACGGCCGGAAAACTGGCGCAGGCGGGGTGGGACGAGCCGCTGTCCGGCCTGCTCGCCGCCGCGCTTGTCGGCGGGGTCGCCGGGGGGCTGGCGGGGGGCGTGCTCGCCCGGCTGCGCGGTCTGCCTGCGCTGATGGTCACGCTCGGGCTGGGGCTGCTGCTGCACGAGGCTGCCCTACGCCTGCCGGGGCTAACGGGCGGCGAAGATGGTCTCCCCAGCCTGACGATTGCCCCACTGTTCGGAACCTTCGCCTTCGACCTATGGGGGCGCACGGCCTATTGGTACGGGGTGGCCCTGCTGGCCCTTGGGTTCTGGGGTGTAAAACGGCTGGAAGCCGCGCCCTTCGGCCTGTCGCTGCGGGCTTTGCACGATAACCCTGTGCGGATGCAGGCCCTCGGCATGAGTATCGCCGCCCGGGTGCGCGGGGCGTATCTGATTGCAGGCGCCTTGGCCGGGGTGGCGGGCGGGCTTTTGACCCAAACGACGCAATTCGTCTCGGCGGAGGTGTTTAGCTTTCATCGCTCGGCGGATATTTTGGTGATGCTGATCCTTGGCGGCATCGGGCGGCGCTATGGCGCGCTCTTGGGGCCGCTGCTCTATGCCATACTGCGGGACTTTCTGGCCGATTGGCACCCGGCCTATTGGGGGGCGGGGCTGGGGGTGGCTCTGATGGCCATCGTGCTTTTAGCCCCGAAAGGGCTGCTGGGTTTGCGCTTTCCGGGCCAATGAAAACCGCCCCGGTCCAAGGGGACCGGGGCGGCATCGGGAAGGCTAAACGCTTAAGCTTACTTGAACTCGACCGGGGGCGGTTCGCTTTCATCCATCGGCGGAAGCTCGATCTGAATGGTATTCGGATCGAATTTAGCGGCGCCATGTACCGAGTCGAGCACCAGCCCCGGCCAGAAGATCAGGATCGCGACCATGATAATCTGGATCAGCACAAAGGGCACCGACCCCCAGTAGATCTGCTGGGTCGTGATCGGCGCCATTCGTTTGCCGGTAACCTTATCGGTATACTCCTTCTCCGGTGCGACGGAGCGCAGGAAGAAGAGCGCGAAGCCGAACGGCGGATGCATGAAGGACGTTTGCATGTTCACGCCCAGCAGCACGCCGAACCAAATCAGATCGATCCCAAGCTTATCCGCGACCGGCCCAACCAGCGGCACCAGAATGAACGCCAGTTCGAAGAAGTCGAGGAAGAAGGCGAGGACGAAGAAGAGGATGTTCACCACGATCAAGAAGCCGGTCTGACCGCCGGGAAGCCCGGTCAGCAGATGTTCGACCCACAGATCGCCGTTCACGCCCCGGAAGACCAGACCGAAGACAGTGGAGCCAATCAGGATGAACAGCACGAAGGACGAGAGCTTCGTCGTCGAGTCCATCGCCTGCTTCACCAGATCCCAGGACAGCGTGCGCTTCATCATCGCAAGGATCAGGGCACCCGCTGCACCCATCCCACCGCCTTCGGTCGGGGTGGCGATTCCAAGGAAGATGGTGCCCAGTACGAGGAAAATCAGAACCAGCGGGGGCACGAGCGAAATAAGAACCCGCTTCACCATCTCCATCCCGCGTAGGGTGCGGGCTTCTTTCGGTAGGGCGGGCACGAAGTCGGGCTTGAAGATCGAAATCAGGAAGATGAAGCCCGCGTACATCGCGCTCAGCATCAACCCAGGTAGAAAGGCGCCTTCGTACATATCGCCGACCGACCGGCCCAATTGGTCGGCCATGATAATCAGCACCAGCGAGGGCGGAATGATCTGCGCCAGCGTGCCCGAGGCGGCGATAACGCCGGAGGCAACGCGGCGGTCATAGCCGTAGCGCAGCATGATCGGCAGCGAAATCAGGCCCATCGAGATCACCGAAGCCGCGACGACGCCGGTGGTCGCCGCCAGCAGCGCGCCGACGAAGATCACCGCATAGGCAAGCCCGCCCCGGATCGGCCCGAAGAGCTGACCGATGGTATCCAGCAAATCTTCCGCCATCCCAGATCGTTCCAGGATCAGCCCCATGAAGGTGAAGAAGGGGATCGCCAACAGGGTATCGTTGGTCATAATCCCAAACACGCGCTCTGGCAGCGCCTGGAACAGTTGAACCTGAATAAGCCCAAGTTCGATGGCGAGAAGGCCGAACAGCAGCCCGTTTGCCCCCAGGGCGAAGGCGACCGGATAGCCAAGTAGGAGGAAGACGATGAGGCCGCCGAACATCAGCGGCGCCATATTCTCGATTAAAAATTGCGTCATGATGGATTACTCGCTCGCCGCTCAATGATGACCGCGCTTTTCGCCGGGATCAGGGATCAATCCCTGTAAAAAGGCGAAGCGCTTAATCATTTCCGACAGGCCCTGAAGCGAGAGCAGCACAAATCCAATCGGAATCAATACTTTGGCGGGCCAGCGGATCAACCCGCCCGCATTGCTGGACATTTCGCTATGGATAAAGGAGTCCCATACCATCGGCAGCGAGAGATAAAAAATCATCCCCGTCACCGGCAGCATGAAGACCAGCGTGCCGAAGATTTCGATCTTGGCGCGCGTTTGCGGGCTGAAGCGCCCGGTCACAACGTCGATGCGCACATGTTCGTTTTTCAGCAGCGTATAGCCTGCCGCCGGCAGAAACACGGCAGCGAATAGGTACCATTGCGCTTCCAGCCACGCGTTCGAACTCATATCGAAAAGGTAGCGCACGAACGCATTGACGGTGCAGATGATCACGGCGACGAGCAGCAGCCATTTGACCGCGCCCCCGACAAACGTGTTGAGCCGGTCGATCAACCGGCTGAGAGCAAGTAAGCCTGTCATAGCCCCCCTCGTTTCTTATGGCAGGCGGGGGACCGATCCCCCGCCCTTTATCCCTTCTTACTGCGCGCGTTGGCTGCCCGCCGTAAAGGTAAAATTGTCGAACGTGGTTTCGGCAACGCGGAACCACAGGTACTGGTCGTCGCGGAATGCCTTCCACGGTTCGTAGATTTTTTTCCACTTCGGATTGGTTTGCGCCAATTCGTCGTAGAGCGCATAGGCGGCCTTATGCGCGGCCTGCAGGATTTCGCGCGAGAACGGACGCAGCAAGGCCCCCGACCCAATGAGCTTTTTCAACGCGATGGGATTTTGCGCGTCGTATTTGCTCATCATCGTGACCGTTGCCTCGTGGCAGGCGGCTTCCAGAATGGCCCGATACTCCTTCGGCAGGGTTTCAAGTTGCGCCTGATTGACGATGGCCGACAGATTCAATCCGCCTTCCCACCATCCCGGATAATAATAATATTTTGCGACTTTGTAGAAGCCGAGTTTTTCGTCGTCGTAAGGGCCGACCCATTCGGCGGCGTCGATCGTGCCTTTTTCCAGCGCCGGGTAAATGTCACCGCCCGGGATCTGCTGCGGCACACCGCCGAGCTTCGCCAACACCTGACCGGCCAGACCGCCGATGCGCATCTTAAGACCGGTGAGGTCGGCGGGGGTTTTGATTTCCTTGCGGTACCAGCCGCCCATCTGGGCACCGGTCTGGCCCGCCGAGAAGCTGACGATGTTATAGTCCTTCAGGAAATCCGCTATCAGCGCATTCCCGCCGCCCTGGTTCAGCCACGCCAAGTGCTGGCGGGTATTCAGACCGAAGGGGATGGTCGATTCGAAGGCGAAGGTCGGGTCTTTCCCGACGTAGTAATACATGGCGGTATGGCCCATCTCGACCGTCCCGGCCTGCACCGCATCCAGCACCTGAAGGCCCGGAACGATTTCCCCGGCGGCGAAAACGCGGATCTGGAACTTGCCCCCGGTTGCGGCGGAGACCCGTTGGGCGATGGTTTCGGCGCCGCCATAAATGGTATCGAGGCTCTTCGGGAAGCTCGACGCCAGGCGCCATTTAATTTCGGGTTGGGATTGGGCAATTGCCGGGGCGGCGATGGTGGTGGCGGCAGCAGCGCCCAGCCCGGCGGATTTTAGAAACGCACGACGTTCCATAATCATTCCCTCAGCCTAAGGTCGGCCTTACGGGAAGCGGTCTGTTCGTGGCGAACCGAACGGTATGCCCCTCCCCCTAGGTGCCGACGATTTTTATGATTGTGTCGGTTCGTAGGCGGGAAGATAGGCTTCCGCTCTGAAAGCGGGAGAGCTACCTTCGTAGGGGGCGCGTAGCGCGCTACAGAAAGGGTTTGGCGGCGGGTGCAAGGCTGGGTGGTCATCGCGGTTTCGGCGGCTTACATCGCGGCCTTGTTCGGCGTTGCCTGGTACGGCGACCGGCGGGCGGAAGCCGGGCGCCCCCTGTTTCCCGGGCTGTGGCGCAGCGGCATTTTCTTCGCCCTGACGCTAACGGTCTATACGACAACCTGGAGTTTTTATGGTTCCGTCGGGCGGGCGTCGACGGGCGGTTTCGATTTTCTGCCGATCTATGTCGGTCCAACCCTGGCGCTGCTGTTCGGGCAGCGGATGCTGCGCAAAGCGTTGACGGTGGTGAAGGCACAGAACATCACCTCCATCGCCGATTTTCTGGCGGGCCGCTACGGCAAAAGCCAGGGGTTGGCGGCACTGGTCACGCTGACGGCGTTAATCAGCGTTCTGCCCTATATCGCCCTGCAACTCAAAGCGCTGGCCAGCAGTTTCGACGGTTTGACCGGGCAGGGTGCCTTGCCGTCCGATCCGATTTGGTCCGATACCGCCTTTGCCGTCACCTTGGCGACGGCGGCTTTCGCCATTCTCTTCGGCGTGCGCCATATCCACGCGCGGGAGCATCATCGCGGGCTGATGCTCGCCATCGTTTTTGAAAGCCTCGTGAAGCTGGCGGCCTTTATCGCGGTGGGCGTGTTTATCATGCTCGGGCTGCCGGAAGGGCCGGTGGAACTGTTCCAGATCGCCGCCCGCCAGCCGGAACTGATGCGCCTGCTCGATCTCGATTTGCTGGCGCCGACCTGGATCAGCAATACGCTGATCGCTTTTTTTGCCTTTTTCTGCCTACCGCATAAATTCCACGTGTTGATGGTGGAAAATGAGGACCGTCGGCATCTGCGCCCGGCGGCGCTGATTTTTCCAGCCTATTTATTGATCCTCTCGATCTTCATCGTGCCCATCGCGCTTTCGGGTCTCATGCTGGTGGGGCAGGGGACGCTGAACCCCGATAGTTTCGTGTTATCGCTGCCCCTGCGCCTGGGCGCGCCGGAAGTGGCGCTGATCGCCTTTATCGGCGGCCT
This sequence comes from Elstera cyanobacteriorum, assembly GCF_002251735.1. Classification (NCBI taxonomy): domain Bacteria; kingdom Pseudomonadati; phylum Pseudomonadota; class Alphaproteobacteria; order Rhodospirillales; family Rhodospirillaceae; genus Elstera; species Elstera cyanobacteriorum. The sequence continues at coordinate 302,023 of NZ_NOXS01000031.1, forward strand.
GTCGGCGGGGACCGGCATGCTGATCATGACCGTGGTCGCCCTGGCGACAATGGTCTGTAACGATGTGGTGATGCCGCTGCTGCTGCGCCGCCGGGGGTTTCGCCAGGAACGCGATCTGGCGGGCGTGCTGCTGTTCATCCGCCGCGCCGCGATTATTGGGATTCTGCTGCTGGCCTATCTCACCTATCGGCTGATCGGCGAGAATTATGCGCTGACCACCATCGGCTTGCTGGCCTTCGTGGCGGTCGCGCAGTTCGGCCCAGCCTTTCTGGGGGCGCTCTATTGGCGGCGGGCCACGCGCTTGGGGGCGATTGCCGGGATCGGCGCGGGGATGCTGGTCTGGGTTTATACGATGCTGCTGCCCGCAACCGTCATTCTGCGCCGCATGGAAATCGAGTTTTTGCAGAAGGGGCCGTTTGGGCTGGAGTGGCTGTCGGCCCATGCGCTGTTTGGCATGGGCGGGCTGGATGCGATTTCCCACGCAACGCTGTGGAGCCTGCTGGCGAATATCCTGTTCTACGTCGGCGGCTCGCTGCTCTCCCGCCCCTCGGCGGTAGAGCGGGCGCAGGCCGCGGCCTATGTCGATGCCGACCCGCAGCCGGCGACCCTAGGGCCGCGCGGCTGGTCGGCGCTGACGCGGCTGGAGGAGCTGCGCAGTATCGCCGCGCGCTATTTGGGGGAGGAGGCGGGGGGCGGGGCCTTCGACCGGTTCGTTGCCGGGCGAACCGCCCAGGCCGGGCCGGTGTACCGCGACGGGGTGGCCGACCTCGACGCGGTGCGCTTTACCGAACATCTCTTGGCGGGGGCCATCGGCTCGGCTTCCGCCCGCGTGGTGCTGGCCGCCTCGCTGAAGCGGCGCAGCCTGTCGCGCGGGGCGGCGCGGCAGATGCTCGATCAAGCGTCGGAAGTCATCCGCACCCAAGCCGATCTGTTGCGCGGTACCATCGATAGCGTCAGCCAGGGCATCTGCGTCCTTGATACCGATCTGACGATTTTGATGTGGAACCGCCGCTTTCTCGATCTCTTGGATTTTCCCCCCGGCCTCGTCCGGGTTGGCGTGCCGCTGGCCGAATTGGTGCGCTATAACGCCGCCCGCAGCGATTACGCGGCGGGGGATGTCGATGCCCTGCTGGTCAACCGTTTTGATGCGATCACCGACTGGCCCTATCGCCACGAACGCACCCGCCCCGATGGCACCGTCATCGAAATGCTGACCAACGTCATGCCGGGCGGCGGCTATGTGACGACCTATACCGATGTGACCGAGCGGCATCTGGCGGCGGCGCGGCTTCAGGAAATCAATGAAAATCTGGAAGCGCGGGTGCGCGACCGGACGGAGGCGCTAGAGGCGGCAAAAGCGGAAGCGGAACGGGCCAATTCCTCTAAAACCCGCTTTCTCGCCGCCGCCAGCCACGATCTGATGCAGCCGCTGAATGCCGCGCGGCTTTTTTCGACGGCACTGTCGGATCGGCTGTCAGAAGGGAATATTGCCGCCGCGCGCGATATGGTGCGGCATATCGGGGCGTCGTTGCGCTCGGTCGAACAATTGCTGTCAGCGCTGCTCGACATTTCCGCGCTCGAAGCCGGGGCGATGCGGGCACAGAAGCGCGATTTCGCCCTGGGGCCGCTGCTGGAACGGCTTGCGATGGAAGTGGCGACCCAGGCGGCCCAGCGCCCGGCCCATCGACCCTTAAGGGTGCGCTTTGTGCCAACGTCGGTGCGGGTGCAGACCGACCCCGATCTGCTGCGCCGGATCGTCCAGAATTTTCTGACCAATGCCGTGCGCTACACGCCGCGCGGCACGGTCTTATTGGGCTGCCGCGTGCAGCGCGACACGGTGCGGATCGAGGTTTGGGATACCGGCCCCGGAATTCCCGAGGACCGGCAGCAGGAGATTTTCGAGGAATTTCGCCGCCTCAGCCCTGGCGGGGAGGATGGGCATACCGGCCTTGGTCTGGGGCTTGCGATTGTGGACCGGATCGCGCGCGGTCTCGGTCATCCCGTCGATGTTCGGTCGGTGCCCGGGAAGGGGGCCTGCTTTGCCGTAACGGTGCCGCGCGCGCTGACCCCGACCCCGCCGCAAGCCTCGCCCGTTCCCGTGGCGGCGCCGGTCTTCGCGGGTCTTGATATTCTCTGTCTCGATAATGATGCGGCAATCCTCGCAGGGATGCAGGCGCTGCTGGAGGGGTGGGGCTGCCGCGTGCGGCTGGCGGCGACGCCCAATGCGGCCCGGCAAGCTTTAGCCGAAGCCGTTCCCGCGCTTCTGATCGCCGATTATCATCTGGAAGCCGAGGTCGATGGCCTGGCGTTCTTGATCGAATCCGCCGCGCCCGATCATGCTCGGCTGCTGCTGACCGCCGACCGGTCCGAAGATTTACGCCGCCGCGCCCGCGCCGCCGGGGTGCCGCTTTTGTATAAGCCCTTGCGCCCGGCAGCGCTGCGCAGTTATCTCAGCAGTCTCACGCTCAGCCTGCCTGCGGAGGAAGACGCCGAGTGACGCCCCGCTTTCTGATTGCCGACGATCATCCGCTCGTGCGCGCCGCGCTGGGGGAGACGTTGCGCCGCCGCTGGCCAGAGGCGGAGATTCTGGAAGCGGCGGATTTCGACACGGTGACCGGGCGCCTTGCCCCTGCCGATCCAGGCGCGGCAGATACCGAGATTGACCTGGTGTTGCTCGATCTGACCATGCCGGGCAGTCAGGGGCTAATGGGGTTGATGCTGCTCCGCTCCCACGCGCCGACGGTGCCGGTGGCGGTGGTTTCGGCTCAAGAAGACCCGGAGACGGTGCGCCGCGCCCTTTCGTTCGGGGCGGCGGCCTTCATCCCGAAATCGGCGTCGGTCGAGGGTATTCAAGACACGATTGCCGCCATCCTGCGCGGCGAGTCCCTGCCTAGCGAGCCGCCCGCCCAGGAGGCTGCGGACGACCGAGATCTCTATCAGCGCCTCGCCACCCTGTCGCCGCAGCAGTTGCGCGTGCTGGCGATGATCGGCGAAGGCAAGCTGAACAAGCAGATTTGCTTCGAACTGGGCATCGCTGAACAGACGGTGAAAGCCCACGCCAGTCAGATATTCCGCAAACTCGGCGTTGTCAGCCGCACCCAGGCGGCGCTGGTCATGAACCGGCTGGCGCCCGGGGGCGGGGTTTAGCGTTTTGGCTTAGCGCTTCGGTGGCAGGCTTTGCAGGGCCGAGAGGGTGCCCTGGCTAACGGCGGCAACCGCCCGGTTTAGGGCGGTGACGGCGCCGGTGAGACCGGTGCCGCTAAAGCTCTCCCGCTGGCTGAAAACGGCGGCCTGCAGTTCTTTCCGGGCGTCGGTATCAAACAGGCTCCAGGTGCCTTCCAAGCTAACGTTCCGTCCAGCGGGGTCGATGTCAAGGCGGGTGACGGTCAGGAATAATTCGTAATCCGGCGCGGCGCCCGGTCGGTCGGCGGGGGTCAGCGGCACCGGGCGCCCGAGGGCGCGGGTCAGATTATCCGCGACCCCGCGCGCGAGCGTCAGCGGCAGCCGTTCGGCCCAGCGTTCGCCATCCACCGCTTTAACCTCATTCGGTCCCGTCCGCACGATCAACTCGGGCCGGTCGAGATACTCCGGCACCTGCGCCGGGGCGACGGCGAGGGAAACGCGGGTTAGGCTTGCCGCCGTTGGCACAACCGGGTCCAGCACATAGAGTTTCGGCGCCGGCTCCGGCGTAAGGCAGCCGGTTAGGGCAGGGGCGAGCAGCAGCAAGGGCAGCAGGCGGCGCATCAGCGTTTTCCGACGATCAGGGCATTGGGGTTACGCTCCAACTGTTCGGCAAAGCCGCGCAGGGAGCGGGTGACGTAATTAAGGTTGCGCAAAATCTGTTCAAGATCGGCGCGCTGGGCCGAGGCTGGGCCGATCAACCCATTGGCCGATTGGAGGGTTTGATCGAGCGATTTCAGCACACCGCTGGTCTGTGCGGTCAGGGCCAGAAGCTGCTTATCGGCATCCTGCGCCAGTTTGCGTGAATCGCCCATCAGGCCCGACACCTCGGTCTGGGTGGCCTTGGTGACCTGCTGGATGGTTTGCAGCGTGGTCCGCGCTTCGGTCAAGGTCGCCTGCAACGATTGGCTGATCGGGCCGATGGCGTCGCGGGCAGCGGTGGCGGTCTGTTCCAACGCTTCGGCACTGCGGGCGGTATTGGTGATGACGCTTTTGATTTCCGGCGAGGTCAGCAACTCGTTCAGGTTCGTCAGCAGCGCGAGCGCGGTGCCCGCCAAATCCTGCAAGGGCAGGGCGCCCACGGTTTCCAGCAGCGAATCGAAGCTGGACCGCATCGTCGGAATTTCCATCATCTGCCCTTCGATGAAGGGCGGCGGCGGCGGGGCGGCGGGGAAGAAATCGAGGTTGACCGACACAAGCCCGGTCACGAAGCTCTGCACTTGCAATTGTGCGCGCAGGCCTTTAGCGACGGCATCGTGCAGATTTTCGGCGATGGTCTGCGACACAGGACCGTCGAAGGAAATCTTGTCCCGGTCGATTTCCAGTTCCACCGGAATGCGCGCGGCATAGGTGCCGGGGGTGAGTTGCAGTTGAATACTGCGCACCTGACCAATGCGCACGCCCCGGAAGGTGACGGCGGCGCCGATGTTGAGGCCGCTGACCGACCCATCAAACCGCGCGATGGCGATTTCCTTGGTGTCCTTTTGGAACAGGCCAGAGCCAAAGGCCACCAGCCCGCCTAAGGCCAGCACCAGCGCCCCTAAGACGAAGCCACCGATAACGACTGGATTGGCGCGTTTACTCATTGTTTCAAGTTTTCCCGTTGGGGTGTCTAAGCTCGCCGCAAGCTGCTGAAGAAGCCATCGACCTGACCGCGCAAGGTTTCGGCCTGTTGGAACAACTCATGCGCCGCCCGCCGCACGTCGGCCGCATCCGTGCCCGTTGCGGCAGCGGATTGATTGATCCGATCAACCGTTTCCAGCACTTTCTGGGTTCCCTGAGCGGCGTTTTCGGAACTGCGAACAATCTGCTGCGTTGCCATGCTCTGTTCGTCAATCGCGCTGGCGATCGCGTTGGCGCTATCATTAACCGATGTGATCGTTCCAGCGATTTCTTGGATACCCGCTAAGGTTTCCTGAGTGGCCTCTTGGATCGCCGCAATTTGTTGGCTGATTTCTTCTGTAGATTTTGCCGTTTGACTGGCAAGGTTTTTGACCTCCGTCGCAACGACAGCAAAACCTTTACCGGCTTCCCCGGCGCGGGCCGCTTCGATGGTGGCGTTCAACGCTAAAAGATTGGTTTGGCTGGCAATATCGGTGATCAGTTTCACGACATCGCCGATTTGTTGCGTGCGGTCGGCGAGGCCCTGCATTGTGCCCTTAGTGCGGCTTGCCTGGGTCATGGCGTCGCTGGCGACCTTGGTTGAGTGTAAGACCTGTTGGCGGATTTCATCGACCAGCGTCAAAAGATCGCGCGCCGCCCCGGCAACCTTTTCGACATTCTGGGTGGCCTCGCCCGAGGCGCTCGCTACGGTGCCCGATTGCCGCGTGGTTTCATCGGCAGAGGTCGCAAGGCTTTGGGCCGTTTTTTCGAGCAGGGCCGACGCTTGGCTGATCCGGCCAAGGGCGGTCGTGGTTTGGGCGTCGAAAGCGACAACATTTTCTTCCAGCTTGGCCCGCTTGGTCAGTTGCCGCTCCGCCTCCTCCCGCGCTTGACGGTCGAAGAGGCGCGCCTGTTTGGCGGTTTCGGCATAGGCCATGAAGGCGTTGGCCAGAACCCCCACCTCGTCCCGGCGCTGGGCCGTCGCCGGATCGACGCTTCCGTCAACGACTGCGGGCTCGGTCCCAGCGGTCGTGCTGGCCATACCGCGCGCGATTTGAGTAAGCGGTTTGGCGATCAACCGATGCGCCATTAGAATAGCCAACCCCAAAGATACGGTAAGGCCAACGATGGCTAATCCAAATAGATCCCGTCGCGTATCGGTATAAAGCTCGTTCCCTCGAACGATATTATCGCCAAATTTTTTGAAGTTCGGTTCCTGGATCAGCGCAACTTGCGCCGGTAGGCTTTGTACAAGTTTGCGAATAGTATTAAGCCGCGCAGCGTCATGGGCCGTCATTAAAGCCTGGGTTTCGGTTTTAAACTGCGTGAATATTCCGTCGATGGCTTTCAGCGGGGCGGCGGATTGCGGGGTGACAACTGCGGCTTTCAGGGCGTCCAGGGATGCGCTCGCCTTCTCCAAATCTTTTCCGATTTGCGTGATCAGGGCGGGCCGTTCGGCGGCCGGGATGCCAGCGGCATTTTCCAAATGCTGCGCCGTTATCAACACATCGACCATCACCACGTCGGCGGTATGAACCTCGGTCGTTGCAATAAGAAGTTCATCAACGACGGTTGGAATAGCGCCAACGCGAATGACCCCGAGCGTCGCGACGGCAATCGTCGCAAAGCTAATCAAAATAAATGTAACGCAGAGCTTCCAAATCAGGGGAAGGTTCTCGATTAGCCGTATCATTGCAGCGCTCTCATTCCCGGGGGCTTGGGTTAAGCATTTCTAACACAGAGCCGGTATTTTTTCCGAGATGTTAATCTTTACCGCGTCACGCGGTTTCCGCCCCGCGTCTCAGAAAGGCCTGCACTTGCGGGCTTTGACAGTCCGTCAAAAGCTGACGCGGGGCGCCGTGGGCAATGGGGGTGCGCGTTTCGGCATCGAGGAAGATTGAATTGTCTGCGATGGCAAAAATGCTAGCAAGTTCGTGGGTGACGACAATGATCGTTGCCCCCAGCGAATCGCGCAGTTCCAAGATAAGATCATCGAGCCGTTTGGAACTCACGGGATCAAGCCCCGCCGAAGGTTCGTCGAAGAATAGAATATCGGGATCGAGCGCGATGGCCCGCGCCAGCCCAGCGCGTTTGCGCATCCCGCCCGAAATCTCCGACGGCATATAATCTTCAAACCCGCGCAGCCCGACCAGGGCGAGCTTGAGCGCCACCAATTCTTCGATTTCAGGCTCGCTGAGCTTCGTATAGGTGCGGATCGGCAGGGCGACATTTTCCGCCAGGGTCATCGAACTCCACAGCGCGCCGCTTTGGAACAGTACGCCAAAGCGGCGGGTTAGGCTATTCCGCTCTTGCCCGATGGCCGTGCAGAGATTCTCGCCATCGTAGCGGATCGCGCCGCGCACGGGGGTAAGCAGCCCGATCATATGGCGCAGCAGGGTCGATTTCCCGCAGCCGCTGCCCCCCATGATCACGAAGATTTCCCCGGTTTGGACGGTCAGGTTGATATTCTTCTGCACGACATAGGCGTCGAAAATCATATCGAGGCCGGTCACTTCGATGCGCGGTGCCATGCTTACAGCCCCAGAAGGTTCAGCAGCACGGCGAAAAGCCCGTCCGCGATGATGATGAACAGAATGCCGGTCACAACCGCTTTCGTCGTCGCATCCCCGACCGCCGCCGCGCTACGCCCGGCACGCAGGCCCTGCAGACAGCCCGCACTGGCGACGATGATGCCGAACACTAAGCTTTTCGCGAGGCCGACGAAGAAATCTCCCAGTTTAACGGCATTCATCGTTTGATTGACGTAGGCCGCGCCGGTGACGTCGAGAATCCCAACGGAGACGATATAGCCGCCGATGAGCCCCATGACATCGGCATAAAGGCACAGCAGCGGCGTCATCAGCACCAGCGCCAGCACGCGCGGCAGCACGAGGAAATCGATGGGCGACACGCCGAGGGTGGAGAGGGCGTCGACCTCCTCATTGCCCTGCATGGCGCCGATTTGCGCGGCAAAGGCCGCCCCCGTGCGCCCAGCCAGGACAATGCCGGTCATCACCGCCCCCATTTCCCGCGCCATTGCAATGGCGACGAGGTTGGCAACATAGAGTTCCGCCCCGAACTGCTTGAGCTGCATCGCGCCGACGAAGGCGAGGATCAGCCCGATCAGCAGCGAAATGATGGTGACGATGGGCAGCGCCTGCGCCCCGCATTCCTGCACGAACAGCAGAAAATCCCGATGCTGAAACTGCGCCTTGCCCCGGAACAGCCGCAGCATCGAGACCGTGATGGCACCGAGGAAGTTGAGCCAATCCTTCCCCTCCTTCACGGCACGCAGGGTGGTTTTGCCGATGGCGGTCAGCGGGGCGAACCCCAGGCCCTTTTTATCCGTGCCCTCGCGTTCCGGTACGGCGGTGGCGAGGGTATAGAGCCGCTGCGCCCCCTCTGGCAGGCCGGTGAGGGTCAGCGGAATATCGCCGAGCGCGCAAACTTCGTGCAGCTTTAGCAAAAAGGCGATCAGGCTGCTGTCGTAGCCATCGAGCTGGGCGTTGACCGTGATGCCCGCGATATAATCGCCATGCGCCAACTCCTGCGTAATTGGCCCCAGCGAGGCCACCCCCTGCGCCACCCGCCATTCCCCGGTTAGGGTGATGCGCAGGCAGCGATCCGATCCGCGTTCGACTGCAACGCGCGGGTCAGGCTCGCGGGAACGGGACCAGAGCAAGGCCAAAACAGAGTCTCCTTTTTACCGCACTCCGGTCTAGCGCCGGGGCGTGCGCAACCCTATCTTGTCGGGGCGGGAATGCCGAGAGGGAGGATAGCGGCCCGACCGATTTACCACAGGCGGCTTTCTTAGAAGCGTTATAAAATAGCCCTTGACGTCGCCCGGACGCCCTGCCATATCTAACCTCGTTCTTTGGAATTATTCCAAACCGGGGAGCGCCCCGGTTTTTTGCAAGTTTACCCTTACCCGAACAGGAGATGTTCACAATGTTGACCGTTGGCGATAGCTTCCCGAAATTCAACCTGACCGCCGTGACCGGCCCGAACCACCAGACCGATTTCGCGCAGGTTTCGAACGAAACCTATGCCGGTAAGTGGCTGGTCGTGTTCTTCTGGCCGAAGGATTTCACCTTCGTCTGCCCGACCGAAATCGTCGGCTACGGCAGCCTGGAAAAGGATTTCGCGGATCGCGATGCCGTGCTGATCGGCGCGTCGACCGATAGCGATTTCGTCCATGCCGCGTGGCGCACCCATCATGCCGACCTGAAGCCGCTGACCTTCCCGTGGCTGGCGGACATTAAGCGCGAACTGTCGACCGAACTCGGCATTCTCGCCAAGGACGCCGGCGTTGCCCTGCGCGCCACCTTCATTGTCGATCCCGAAGGCATCATCCGCCACGTGACCGTCAACGATCTGTCGGTTGGTCGTAACCCGCAGGAAGCGCTGCGCATCCTCGACGCGCTGCAGACCGACGAACTCTGCCCCTGCAACTGGAAGCAGGGTGAAGCCACCCTCTAATCCAGGTTAGGATGATCTCCCGCCAAGCTTGTCTTGGCGGGAGTTTGCCGGGGCCGTCCGGCGGCAGTCTGCCTGCCCCCCGACGACCCCGGCACTCTCGGAAATCACCTCGAAAATGCCCGCGCGCTGACGCGGCAGGAGATCGCTATGTCCATCGAAACCCTGAAATCCGCGCTGCCCGATTACGCCAAGGATCTGCGCCTCAACCTCTCCTCGGTCCTGTCGCAGCCGATGCTGTCGGCAAACCAGACCTGGGGCACCGCGCTTGCCACCGCAATCGCCGCGCGCAACCCCGCCGTGATCGCCGCGATCAATGCCGAACTCCAAGGTAAGATCGACGCCACCAACATCACCGCCGCCAAAACCGCCGCCGCGCTGATGGGTATGAACAATATCTACTACCGCTACGTCCACCTCTCCCCGACCGCCGACTTCAAGACGATGCGCGCGGGCTTGCGGATGAACGGTATGGTCGGCCACGGCGCCGATGGTCTCGATTTCGAACTCTGGTCGCTCGCCGTCTCCGCCGTCAACGGCTGCGGCATGTGCATCGAAAGCCACGAGCACGAAGTCTTTAAGAAAGGCGCGACCAAGGAACAGGTGCAAGCCGTCGTGAAAATCGCCGCCGTAATTACGGCTGTGTCGGCAGCCCTGGAAGGCGCGGCGGCGCTCGGCGAGTAAGCTTGGTGGGTTTGCCGGGGCAGCACTGCCCCGGCGCCCCGCTTAAGGGCGATTGCCCTTAAGAATCCCCTGCTTTTGAATGAACGCTATCCTGATTGGTCTGAGAATATTTTCCCTCAAAATATTGAAAACATATTTCAGTTCCAACATTCAGAAACTTCCGGTATAGATCGTTCGTTTTTTCTAAGAATTGATCGATATGTGAAATCCCCTTTGGCAGAGCAATTTTCTTAGAAATTACATTTGATAGGATGATATCAGGCGCTGATATGTATCGATAATCGCTATCATTATCCCACCGTATCAAAAATGTAGAATTTTCCAATTCTTTAATAGAGTCCTCTACATAACGTTTATCGTCTTTGTAATGGAAGATTAGATTATTTCTCATATGCGTCAGTGAGTCGAGAAATGAATTATTAATTTTTTTGAATTCTTCCAGTATAGTTTTATCGTTTTTTTCGAGTTGTGTTATAATGGAATTAATATTGCTTTCTGGTTTCTTCTGACAAAAGGAAATCATCTCCTTTATGACATATATTGCCTCATGTAGATGTCCTATTGTGATTTTTATGAGGTACATTTTATGTGATAAATCATTCCTGTTTTCATCTTCTTGTAAAAAATAATAATGAAGTTTTCGAATATCTTGCACTGCTAAGCAGAATCTTATCATAATATTTAATTCTTCTTTATTTTTAAAGTTTGAAAAATCTATCTTGATTTCCTGTAAGGTCATAATTTTTATCTTTTCTCATGGGTTTGATTTTTAGATGCAACCCTGAAATCTTACCTGGGCAACGACGAGGAGCACGCCTTACTCAGCAGCGCTTTTTGCAGCTTCTTCGGCGATCAAATCGGCGGCACTCAATTCAACCAGCTCACCGTGGCGACGGATGACGATCCCAGTATTGGTTTGAATGGCAATTTTGCGCGCCTCGGCAGCGGCGCGGCGCAGAGCAGCCAGAGCAACCAACGCTCCTTCAGGGAGAGGTTTTAAAGATGGAACGTCATTCATAACTCGCCTCCGCCATCTAAAGGGATCGGCACGTCACCATCGTTATCATATAGCGCCCAGCCATCGACGGCAAAACGGTAATGGTCGAAAAGATTTCGAAGGCCCGCGTCGAAGCGCCTACGGATCACATCTTCCGGGATCGAATGCCCGCCTTGATGAATGCGCAGGCGAACGCGCGCGACTGCTTGGTCGGCGGTCGGGAGGGAGAGAAAATACAAGCTCACCCGATACCCCGCCGCCCGCCACGCTGCGATCTGCTTGAGATACCCCAGCCCCGACAGGGTGGTTTCAATCGCAAAATCCTCCCGTGCCGCAAAAGCCCGGTCGATTTCTTCCAGCATGAGCCGCCCCGCCCGCAAGGCCACCTTTTCCGGGGCAAAGGGCGACAGGCCCGCCGCGATTAAATCGGCGTTAATGAAGCGCGGGCAGTCGGCTTCGTTCGGCAGAAACGCGCGGGCGAAAGTGGTTTTGCCCGCGCCGTTCGGCCCCGCGATCATCAGAACCCGGGGCCGCATCCGCTTACCCGCCCCGATAGCCGTTGGTGATCGGATACCGCCGCTCGCGCCCGAAGCTGCGGCGGGTGAGTTTTACCCCCGGCGCGGCTTGGCGGCGCTTATATTCGGCGCGGTCGAGCATCCCCCAAACGCGGGTGACGAGGGCTTCGTCGAACCCTGCGGCTACCAGCTCGGCGCGGGATTTTTGGTCTTCGATAATCCCGGTCAGAATGGCGTCCAGCACGTCATAGGGCGGCAGCGTATCTTGATCGGTCTGGTTGGGCTTCAGTTCGGCGGTCGGGGGCTTGGTGATAACGGTTTCCGGCATCACCAGCGTCTCCGATCCAATCATCGGCCCCAGGGCGCCCGCCGGGGCGGTGTGGTTGCGCCAGCGCGAGACGGCGAAAACATCGGTCTTATACAGGTCTTTCAGCACCGCATAACCGCCGCACATATCGCCGTAGAGCGTGGCATAGCCGACCGCCATTTCCGACTTATTGCCGGTGGAAAGCACCATTGCCCCCAGCTTATTGCTGAGCGCCATGAGGGTAACGCCGCGCGCGCGCGACTGGATGTTTTCTTCGGTCGTATCCGCCGCCCGCCCCTGGGTGAGCGGTGCCAGCATCTCGCCGAAGGCGGCCATCGCCGGGCCGATGGTCACCGAGTGTAGGGTAATCCCCAGGCGCATCGCCACGCCCGCCGCATCATCCAGGCTTTCCTGCGAGGTATAGGGGGAGGGCATCATCACGGCGGTCACCCGGCCCGCGCCCAACCCATCGACGGCAATCGCGGCGGCCAGCGCCGAATCGATCCCGCCCGACAGGCCTAGGATAACGCCGGGAAAGCGGTTCTTATTCACATAGTCGCGCAAGGCCACGACCATCGCGGTATAGAGCGCTTCTTCCCGTCCCAGCGCCGGGGCGGGGGGCTGGTCGGACGATAGCGCAATCCGCCCGTCCGCCCCGCGCGTAAGTGTCAGCCGTCCCAGCGCCGATTGAAAGGCGGGGAGGGTCAGCACGGTTTTACAATCAGCATCGACGGCGAAGGACGCGCCATCGAAGACCATTTCGTCCTGCCCGCCCACCTGATTGACATAGACCAGCGGCAGCGCGGTTTCGCCGATGCGGGCGACGGCGAGGGACAGGCGCTCGTCGGCCTTACCGTCTTCGAAGGGGGAGCCGTTGGGGACGATGAGGATTTCCGCCCCCATTTCCGCCAAGGCTTCGCAGACGTCCGGCGTCCACATATCTTCGCAGATCGGCACGCCCAGCTTCACGCCGCGAAACAGGATGGGGCCGGGGATCGGGCCGGGGGCGAAGACGCGCTTTTCGTCGAACACACCATAGTTCGGTAGATCATGCTTCACGCGGATCGCGGCGATTTTGCCACCGTCGAGCAGGGCGACGCAGTTGCACGGATAGCCGCCCTGATCGAGCGGCACGCCGACCAGCAGCGCCGAGCCGCCATCGGCGGTTTCGGCAGCGAGTTCCTCCAGCAAGGCCCGGCAGTCGGCCAGGAATTGCGGGCGCAGCACCAAATCTTCCGGCGGATAGCCGCACAGGGTGAGTTCGCCGAAGACGACGAGATCGACGCCGGTTTTCGCAGCCTCCGCCCGGGTGGCACGGATCAGCGCGGCATTGCCCGCCAGATCGCCGACATGGGGGTTGACCTGCGCCAGCGCGAGCGTCAGCCGATCCGTCATTCTAACCGTCCTCCAGGTACAAAAGCGTCGCAAGGCCGAACAGGCAACCAATCGCCGCCGGGGTCCAGGCCGCCATCAGCACGGGGATGCTGGCGGATTTGCCCAAGGCCTGCACAAGGTCGTTCATCAGATAGAAACCGAAGCCGATCAGCACCCCGAGACCGATGCGCGCGCCCACCCCGCCGCGCCGGGCCGGGCGGAGGGAGAAGGTGGCGGCGATCAGCACCATCGCCCCCAGCAGCACCGGCACGGCCAATTGGCTGTGCAGATACAGCCGGTGGCGGGTGGCGGAGAAGCCGGCGCTTTCCAGCACGGAGATAAAGTCCGGCAGCGCCCAGAACGACATGGTTTCTGGCCGCGCGAAACTTTCTTGGATGCGGTCGGGCGTCAGATCGGTCGGCAGCACCAGCCGCCCGATGGGTTTCGACGGTTGACCGTTCGGCGCTTCCGACGCGGGATCGATCACCCAGGCGCCGTCTTCCAGCGTTGCTGTGGGGGCATCGACGCGGGAAACGAAGCGGCCCTGCGCATCGTAGCGCAGGATCATCACGCCCCCCAGGCTGCGCAGATCGCGGCTGACCTGATCGGCGTGAATGATCGCGGTCGCGCCGCCGCCGCCCGCCTGCCGCAGCCAGAGACCAGCGGGGGAGACGACCATCTGTTCCACTTGCCCGCGCAGCAGCCGACCTTCCAACACCTCATAGCGGGCGAAGGTGACGGCGGCGAGCTGGTTTAGCAGCGCGACTTTCAAAATGCCCAGGCCAACCGCCACAAAAAGGGCGGGGGCAAGGAACTGCCAGACGGAAATCCCCGCCGCGCGTGCCACGATCAACTCGTTGCTGCGCGTCAGGCGCCAGAAGGCCATGATCGCGCCGAACAGCACGGCGAAGGGCATCAGGGTTTGCGCGGTCTGCGGCAGTTTCAACAGGGCGAGATGCAGCACCGTGGCAAGGCCAACATCGGGCTTACTGGCCGCCCGGCGCAGCAGTTCCACCGAATCGGCGAGGAAAATCACCGCCGACAGGCCGAAGAAGAAACTGAGCAGCCAGACGCCGAAATGCTTGGCGATATAGCCGCAGAATAGCGGGGAAATGCGCATCAGCGCGCCTCCGTCGCGGGGGAAAACAGCGTGGGGCGGGCGATGACCAGCGCTGCGACCGCCACTGTTACCAGCGGCAGCAGGTAGAACAGCAGCACGGCGCCGCTCATACGGTTCGCCAAACTGCCGAAGGCGAAGAACAGCCCTTGCACCGCAGCCGCCAGCACGACGGCCAGCAGAATGCGTCGGTTCTGGCCGCGCCGGTTGAAATCGCCGGACAGCAGCGCACCGAAGGCAATCGCCAGAAACGCCGGGATCATCAGCGGCGCAGCAAGGCGCTGATGGGCTTCGATGAAAAAGCCGCGCCGGGTGCGGTCGTCCACCCCATCCTCCGGCCACAGCAATTCATCAAGGTAGCGTTCGGTGCCTTCGCGCTGGCGATTAACAATCTCGCCGGTCACCCGGTTGATATCCACCGTGTAGCGGTCGAAGAACAGAAAGCTGATGCGGCCCGTCGTGCGGTCGAGTTCCTGCCGATTGCCGTTGATCATCACCAGGCGCGGGCCATCGGGGCTTTGCACCATCGTTCCCCGGTCGGCGATATAGGTCGCGGGCCGGTCGGCGATGCGGCTGTCGTGGGCCATAATGCCGAAGAGATCGCCTTCCACCCCCTGCTCGCGCACGAACAGCGTCAGCTTATCGTCAAGCTGGGTAAAAACACCCTCTTGCAGCAGCACGGCAGTAAAATTATTGCGCAGATTGGCCTGCAAATCCTTGAAAGCGCGGTAGGAGGCCGGGAGGCCGTAGAGCGTTAACCCGTAGCCGACCAGCAGCAGCGCTGCCATCACCATCACTGCCGGGCGCATCAACTGGCTCGGCCCCAGCCCGGCTGCGCGCATCGCCAGCAACTCGCTATCCGCCTGCAAGCCGTTGTAGGTGAACAGCACGGCGGCAAACAGCGCGATAGGCAGGATCACCGTCAGGAAGTTCGGCAGCACCAGGGCCGAAATGGTGATGAAGGTCGAGACCGGCAGCCCGCGGTTCACCGTCAGGTCGATGAAACGGAGCGACTGGCTAAGCCAGATGGCGGCGGCAAGAACGGCGAGTACGGCGAGCGTCGCGACCAGAACCTGCCGGGCGATATAACGGTCGAAGCGGGTCAACATCGGCGGCACTATAGGCGGCAGGGCAGCCCGTCGCTAGTCCCCCCTTGCAGGGGGCGCCCGCGCATCGTACATCCCCGCTATCACGCCCTAAGGGGCAAGGAGGAATGATGGATCGGTCGGCGAAGATTCTGGTGGCCGGGGCGCGGGGCCTTGTCGGTGGGGCGATTGTGCGCCAGTTGCGCGCGCAGGGGTTCGAAAACCTGCTAACGCCGTTCCGGGCCGAGCTTGATTTGACCGACCGGGCGGCGCTCGATGCCTATTTGGCCCAGCACAAGCCGCAGTTCGTGTTCGATGCGGCGGCGAAGGTGGGCGGCATTCAGGCGAATAATCAGTTCCCCGGCGATTTCATCCGCGACAACCTACTGATCCAGACCAATCTGATTGATGCGTCTTACCGGGCGGGCGTTGAAAAATTCGTCTTCCTCGGCTCTTCCTGCATCTATCCGAAGTTCGCACCGCAGCCGATGAAGGAAGAGCATCTGCTGACCGGCATTCTGGAGCCGACCAATTCCGCCTATGCGGTCGCCAAGATCGCCGGGATCGAGATGGTCAAATCTTACCGCCGCCAGTTCGGCTTCAAAGGCATCTCACTGATGCCGACGAACCTTTATGGGCCGGGCGATAATTACGATTTGAACAACAGCCACGTGCTGCCCGCGCTGATCCGCAAGTTCCACGAAGCAAAGCAGAGCCACGCGAAAGAAGTGGTGATCTGGGGCACCGGCACGCCGCGCCGCGAGTTCCTGCATTGCGACGATCTGGCCGATGCCGCGATCTTCCTGATGCAGACCTACGATAGCGACGACATCATCAACGTTGGTGTCGGTGACGATATCGCCATCGGTGAGGTGGCGCGGATGATTAAGGAGATCGTCGGTTTCGACGGGGCCTTGGTGCAGGATACCAGCAAGCCCGACGGTACGCCGCGCAAGCTGCTGGATGTCTCGCGCCTGACCGCCCTCGGTTGGCGCCCGAAACTGTCGCTGCGCGAGGGGATTACCCAGACCTACGCCGCCTATCAGGCTACCCTGGCCGCCGCATGATGGCTGCCGCCGCGCTGGCGCTCTACCGCACCCTCGGGTGGGGGCTGACGCCGCTGCTGCCGGTCTATCTTGGGCGGCGGCGCGCGCGCGGGAAGGAGCATGCGACCCGTTGGCGGGAACGGCTGGGGGTGCCGGGGGCCGTGCGCCCCGCAGGGCGGCTGATCTGGCTGCACGGCGCCAGCGTCGGCGAATCCCTGGCCCTGTTGCCGCTGATCGAGGCGCTGCGGCGGGAGTGGCCCCAGGTGACGCTGTTGATCACCACCGGTTCCATCACCTCGGCGGCGCTGATGGCCGAAAGGTTGCCGCCCGGCGCCTTGCACCAATTCGTGCCGCTCGACGCGCCGGGGGCGGTGGACCGCTTCCTTGCCCATTGGCGCCCCGATCTGGTGATCTGGACCGAATCCGACCTATGGCCGACGATCCTGACCCAGCTTCAGCGGCGGCGGACGCCGATGGTGCTGGTCAATGGGCGGCTGTCGGATCGCTCCTTCCGGCGCTGGCAGCGGGCGAAGCCAATCATCGCGCGGCTGCTTGGGTGCTTTACCGAAGTGCTGGCGCGCGGGCCGGAGGATGCGGCGCGGTTTTCCGCCCTCGGCGCGGCGCGGGTCCAGGCTGCGGGGAACCTAAAGCTCGCCGCTGCCCCCCTGCCGGTGGACGCGGCGGTTCTCGCCGCCGCCCGCGCCCGTCTTGGCGACCGTCCGGTGCTGGTCGCGGCGAGCACCCACCCGACCGAGGAAGCCCTGATCGCCGCCGCCCATCGGGCGCTATTGGCTGATTTCCCTGACCTGCTAACGATCATCGCCCCCCGCCACCCGCAGCGTGGGGCGGAGATTGCGGCGGACCTTGCCGCCCCCTGCCGCTCGCAGGGCGCCGATATCCCCGCCCACGGCCTCTATATCGCCGATACGATGGGGGAACTGGGGCTTTGGTACCGCCTCGCCCGTGTCGCGGTGATCGGCGGCAGCTTCATCCCCCACGGAGGCCAGAACCCGACCGAAGCGGTGCGCCTCGGCTGCCCGGTGATCTTCGGCCCGCATATGGACAATTTCCGCGAGGATGTGGCCGCGCTGCTCGCCGAAGGGCAGGCCGTGCAGGTAACGGCGGAAACGCTGGCCGACGCCGTGAAAACCGCTGTCGCTGCCTCAAGGTTGCCGGAATCAGTTGGTACAGAGCAAGGAACGGCGGTGGAAACCGCGCTTGCCTTAGTGGGAAAGCTGCTGCCGGATCGGCCTTCTCCTACTCCTCTCCCTCCGGGAGAGGCAGGAGCCGTAGGCTCCGGGTGAGGGGGCAGCGCACTGGCCTGCGGAGATTATTCCCTCACCCCGGCCCTCTCCCAAGGGGAGAGGGGGATCCCCGGTACGGTTAGAACCTTTGTTAAGATGAGCAAAGGCCACTTTTATGCTATAAACGGGCAATGCCCCAACAACCATGCACGCCGTCTGCGGCAAGCCCTGACGGATGCCGAGCGGCGCTTGTGGTCGGCCCTGCGAGGACGGCAGTTAGGGGGCTGGAAATTTCGGCGTCAGCATCCGGTAGGGCCATATATTTTAGACTTTGCCTGCCTGGAGGGTCGGCTTGCCGTTGAGGCGGATGGTGGGCAGCATACCGATTCGCATTATGACGAGCGCCGCTCGCTTTGGCTGATTGACCGGGGCTGGCGGGTAGTGCGTTTCTGGAATAACGATATCCTTCAGAATACCGAAGGGGTCTTGACGGAGATTCTGCGCGTGCTGGAGGAGGGGCGGAAGGCATCCCACCGTCAACCCTCGCGCTCCAATCCATGTGCCGGGGAGGAAGAGGGTCTCGGTAAATGGCTCACCTAACCCATCCCGCCGCCTATGCCGTGCAGGGTATTGCGGCGTTTCCGTTCCGAAAATGATCTGCTATACAACCCTGGGGCGTCACGCGCGCCCTGGGGCGTAGAAACCCCTCAGTAAACGGTTGGTACCCGCCGTTAGGGTGCCTGTATCCTTGACCTTTCGGGTCGGGGAGCCTGTGGCGCATGTCCAGGCACCCCGTGCTAAAGGCCACAGGGACCGTTTTGCTGCGGTTTTCTACCTCCCCGACTAAAGGGGTCAGGAGTGCTGTTCGCGGGGGCGTACCGCAACACAGCGCCTGCCAGCAGGGTGAGGCCGATCATGCCGCAGGATATAGTCGTTCCCCGTCGCCGCCGGGGCCGCCCGCCGCGTACAGAAGCACTGACTTTTATCGATCAATGCATCGGCGCCCGCATTCAACTCTATCGTCGCAGTCAGCGCCTTACGCAGGCGGCACTCGGCGAGGGGCTGGGCGTGACCTTCCAGCAAATCCAAAAATACGAAAACGGGCGCAGCCGGGTTACCGTTTCGACGCTGTATCAGATCGCCGATCTTCTGAATGTGCCGATCATGCTGTTTTTCACGGATTTACCCGACGCCGGGGCGCCCAATCCCTTGAGCGACCCGGACACTATGACCGCGCTGCGCCATTTCCAGCCGCTGCCCAAGCCGGTGAAAAAGCAGATGGTGGCTTTGATGAAAGTGCTGCGGGCAACCGAGAACGCGGGTTAGGGTTTAAGCTCCTCGCGCGGCTTCCCGAATCGTTCCAGCAATCCATTCATTCAGGCTCTTGCCGGCTGCGGCGGCTGCGATTGCGGCAGCCGCATGATCGTCGGGCGCGAGCCGGACGTTGAACTTGCCCGAGAATTTGCGGCGTGGTTCGATGCCTTTTTCCTTGCACATCGCAAGATAGACGGCCAGGGATTTGCGGCCTTCCTCAACCAAGTCGCGGACGCTCTCGGCATAGAAATCCGCCCCGCCGCTAAGGCCAATAAACTCGCCGCGCAGCATCTGAATTTCAGGATCAAAAGCGACAACCGCCCTTTCGCCATTAATCTCGATGACATTCTTCATGGCGTTACTCCGTGTTCGTCCAGCCATTTTCGGAGGCTGGCGATAGCGCCCTTATCAGTATCCGGCGATGGATGCGGGCGATGAAAGACCCGCACTTCGCCAAACAGGAAGACCCCCACGCGCGAACCTTCCCGCTCGCTGATTTCCGCCCCTAGCGCTGCAAGCAGCGCCTCAATATCGGTCCAGCGGATTGAGCCGTTAACCGGTCGTGCGAAAATCAGCTCCAGCGTAGCCTTGTGACGCTTCTTCATGAAAGATTTAGTACTGTTTATTGGTACTAATATCAAGTGCGTTTCGGGCAATCCCCAGTGCATTTCGCGCCAGAAAAGCACCTCGCCATCTGCCTCACCGTCTAACTATCATACACCATCAAACTATGGCTCGGCACGCCCAGCGCGGCCAACCGCTCGCGGCCCTTAAGGAAGCTGAGTTCGATCAGATAGGCGCTGCCCGCCACCGTGCCGCCGACCTTGCGGATCAGTTCGACGGCCGCCGCCATCGTGCCGCCGGTAGCCAGCAGATCATCCAGCACGACAACGCGCTGACCGGGCTGCACGGCGCCGTCCTGAATCTCAATCGTGTCCTCGCCATATTCCAGCGCATAGGAATGGCGGATGGTGTCGCCGGGCAGCTTGCCCTTTTTGCGCACCATGACGAAGCCGACCCCAAGTTCCAGCGCCAGCGGCGCCGCGACCAGAAAGCCGCGCGATTCGATACCGACCAGCACGTCGGGCTTCAGCGGCGCGACGGCGGCGTGCAACTGGCGCACGGCCTCCTTCCACGCCGCAGCATGGGCCAGCAGGGTGGAAATATCGTAGAACAGAATGCCCGGCTTCGGAAAATCCGGCACCGGACGAATATGATCTTTCAGCGTCACGCGCGTGTCCCTTATGTGACTGATTTCCCCGCAGATCAGCACTAGCCGGGGGGCTTTGGCAAGGCTAAGGTCGGGGTATCCCTCCCCCCTTGCGACGCTTTGCCCCATGAACCATTCCCTGCTGACCCTCGCCTCCGGCCCCTTGGTTCTCGACCTCGTCCCCACGCTTGGCGGGGCGGTAGCGAATTTCACCCATGACGGCACGCCGCTGTTCCGCCCGCCGCCCGCCGAAGGGCTGGTCGCGGCGCGGTCGCTGGGCTGCTATCCGCTGGTGCCATTTTCCAACCGCATCAAGGAAGGCCGCTTCCGCTATGGCGGTGTGCGCTATCAGGCCGGGCCGGTGGGGCCGATTGATCCGCTGCATGCGATCCACGGTGATGGCTTCCGCCATCCCTGGCAGGTCGTCGCCTCCGGCCCGAAAGCGGCGACGCTGGTCTACCAGCACGATGGGGCAGAAGGCTGGCCGTTCAGCTACCGCGCCATTCAGCATTTCGACCTGTCCGATACCGGCCTGACCGTGCGCATGACGTTGACGAACGAGGATATTCGCGCCTTTCCGGCGGGCTTAGGGCTGCATCCGTTCTTCCCGAAAGCTGGGGCGACGCTGACCACTTACGCGCCGACCTTCTGGAAAAGCGACGAAACCCGGTTGCCGCTGCTGGAAATGCCGGTACCCCCGGCCTGGGACTTCGCGGGCGGGCGGGTGATGGCGGAAATCGAGTTGGATAATTGCTTTGCGGGCTGGAGCCGCCGCGCGATTGTGCGCTGGCGCGACAAGGGCCTGAGCCTGACGATGACCGCCGACCCGATTTTCGGCAAAGTGGTGATCTACTCGCCGATGGGCCAAGATTTCTTCTGTGCCGAACCGGTGACCCATCTTAATAACGCTATCAATCTGCGCGCGGCGGGCGTGTCGGACAGTGGGGTTGTCGATCTTTCGCCGGGCGAGAGTTTGAGCGGCGCCGTGCTGTTCGCGGTCGAGGAAGATTAGACGGGCGAAAGCGCCGCATTGCGATAGGCCCGCGCCCTCTTCCAGCCGGGGCGCCGCTCGTGTAAGGAAGGGCAGGGCCAGCGGCCTTGTCCGCAGCATTGTATGAGAGAGTGATCCAATGGCGCAGGTGATTACGGTTCTGGGGGGTTCGGGCTTCGTCGGACGGCATGTGGTGCAGCGCTTGGCGAAGACCGGCGCGCAAGTGCGTCTGGGCGTGCGGAACATCGAGCTTGCCAAGCGCCTGAAGCCCCTCGGCGATGTCGGCCAGATCGTGCCGATGACGGTGGATATTGCGCGCGGCACCGGGCTTGCGGCAGCGATGGCCGGGGCCGATGTGGTGATCAATCTCGTCGGCATTCTGGCGCCGGGCGGTAGCAATAAATCCTTCCAGGCCGTGCAGGCCGAGGGTGCCCAGCGCGCCGCCGAGGCTGCCAAAGCGGCGGGGGTGCCGCGCTTTATTCAGATGTCGGCGCTGGGGGCTGATGCGGACTCGGAGTCCGAGTATGCCCAGACCAAGGCGGCGGGCGAAGCGGCGGTGCTGGCCCTCTACCCCGACGCCGCAATTTTCCGCCCGTCGATCATTTTCGGGCCGGATGATGGGTTCTTCAATAAATTCGCCGCGATGGCGCGGACGGCCCCAGCCTTGCCGCTGATTGGCGGCGGCGCTACGCGCTTTCAGCCGATTTTCGTTGGCGATGTCGCCGATGCCATCGTCAAGGCGGTCACCGATCCGTCGGTGCGCGGCATTTACGAAATCGGCGGGCCGAAGGCTTATAGCTTCAAGGAGCTGATGCAGTTCACGCTGACCGCATCGCATCTATCGGCGCTACTGCTGCCGGTGCCCTTCCCGGTGGCGGCCTTTATCGGCCTTTTCGTCGGCATGCTGCCGGGCGCGCCGATTACGCTGGATCAGGTGAAGCTGCTGAAGGTCGATAATCTGCCGAGCGGGAAGTTCCCCGGACTGAAAGAGCTTGGCATTGCGGGCGCAACGGTCGAAGCGATCATGCCCGCCTATTTGGCGCGCTTCCAGCCCGGCGGGCGGTTCGGCAGCCTGCACGGCGCCTAGGCCTTTCTCGCTACGCATGGTTTAAAACCGCCCCGACCCTCGGGGCGGTTTTTTTGTGTGCGCTTTGCGTACAAACATGCCTTGCGGTCTGGTTCGCCGCTCTGATTAACTGGCGAGACGGAAATCATCTGGAAAGGAACCCGGTCATGGCCCTGCATTTCAGCGCGGAAGAACTGGCCGGGCGCCGGGCGGCGGCCTGCGCCGCGATGGCGGCACAGGGGCTGGATGGGCTGCTGATTTTCCGCCAGGAAAGCATGTATTACCTGACCGGCTACGACACCTTCGGTTACGTCTATTTCCAGTGCCTCTATCTGGGTGTCGATGGGCGGCTGATGCTGATCACCCGGGCGCCGGATCTGCGCCAAGCGCAACATACGTCGATGATCGAGGATATCCGCATTTGGGCCGACCGCGACGGCGCCGACCCGGTGTTAGACCTCAAGGCGGTGCTGGTCGAATTCGGCCTATCCGGTAAAAAATTGGGGGCGGAGTTCAACGCCTACGGGCTGCCCTATGCCCTGGGCAAGCGGCTGGTGACGGCGTTGGAGGACAGTTTCACGCTGGTCGAAGCCTCCGACCTCGTGACCAACCTCCGGCTGATCAAAAGCCCCGCCGAACTTGCCTATGTGCGCCGCGCGGCGGAACTGGCCGATGCGGCGCTGGATGCGGCCCATCAAACCGTCGCGCCGGGGGCGTTCGAAGGCGATATTCTGGCGGCGATGCACGGGGCGATCTATCGCGGCGGCGGCGACGATCCGGCCAATGAGTTTATCATCGGGTCGGGGCGCGATGCGCTGCTGTGCCGCTATTTCACCGGGCGCAAATACCTTGGCGCGGAAGACCAGATCACGCTCGAATTCGCCGGGGCCTATCGCCATTATCACGCCTGCCTGATGCAGACGATCCCCGTTGGCACGATCACCGACCGGCACCGCACGTTGCACGGTGTTGCGATGGATGCGCTGGCGGCCTGCCGGGCGGCGCTGAAACCGGGCGAGCCGGTGGGCGGGGTGTTCGATGCCTATGCCCGCGTCTGCGATGCCGCCGGGGAAACCCCGCACCGGCTGAACGCCTGCGGGTATAGCCTGGGCACGACCTTCGCGCCGAACTGGATGGATTGGCCGATGTTCTACACTGGCAACCCGGTAATCATTCAGCCGGGGATGGTCTTCTTCCTGCATATGATCCTGATGGATAGCGACGTAGGCATCGCCATGTGCCCCGGGATGACCGTGGAAGTGACCGAGGGCGGCAATCAGCCCCTAACGCGCCATACGCTGGAACTGATTGGCCGGTAATAAAAGTGCCCCCTCGCCTAAGCGGGGAGGGGGCACGCAGATTAACCGATTTTGACGGCCTGGCGTTTGGTTTCCAGCGCCGTCAGCTCCTTCTGGCGCTTTTCTTCGACCTTCGTGGTTTCCGAATCGCACTGGGCTTGATTGTTCGCCGGGCAGGTTTCCTTCGCGCGGGCGGCGATTTTATCGTAGCGCCCGTTGATATCGGCCTTCAGCCCATCGAAGTAGCTGTCGCGCTCGGCCGGGGTCGGGAATTTTTCCGGTGGCAGAATGACTTTCACTAAGGCGGGGTAGCGGTTGTTGGCGCCGCTCGCCGCATCGACGATTAGGCCGACGCCGCCGCCCAGAAGAATATTGCCGATGGTTGCGCCGGTAAATTCGCTCTCCACCCGTTCGGTCACGGTCAGATGACCGGTCTTTTCGCAGGTGACGGCCAGATCGGCCTTGGATTTCACCAGTGTCAGCGTACCCGGCGTTGCATCGACCGTGCCGAGTTTGGCGCCGTCGCGCTCGATACCGCAGCGGGCGCCCGCGGGGGTGGTCTCGAACGACACTTTATCTTCGGTGCCCTCGACGACCGTCGCGCAGGCGGCCAATTGGCTGGCCATCAGGGTTGCGGCCAAGGCCAGAATAAGACGGAAAGGCATGATGCTCCTGAACGGATTGAACGGTTTCGCATTCCCCAGGATTTTGTTAGTATTTTATTAATATTCTCCCGTCAAGCCGGGTTGTAAATGCGTGGAAAATCTCCTGCAATAGTATGATGAGACGGATTGCTGCGCGAAAAAGCCATTCTGCGACAGGTTTCTAAAGCGGCTTGCTGATCCTCGACCAAAACGGTCCTGGGCACCCAAGTGGTAAGCAAAATTGACCTATTTTTGCGCGGTTCCAGGAATTTTACTGCGACTAACTCGCAATCATGCCAGAAATTAATCCCGTTTCGGTCCTATATGTGCGTTTTCCCTGGAAAACCGCCCTTTTGGTCGGTAACCCTGTCCTTCCCCAAACGGGTATGGGTTTTCGGGAAGGGAAGGATCGGCGCAATGGCGTCCAAGTCGAACAAGACGGCAGCGGAACAGACGGCTCAGCAGGCCCAGGTTGCCGCAAAGGCGGTGATGCAGCGCTTCACCAAGCTGGCCAAGGCCATGCCGGACAAGCGGGATGCCGATGATCGCCGGGCCGATTTCGACGAAATCTATGGCCGCTACAGCGCTACGGAAGCGACCGCGCAGGCGTCGCGCTGCTCGCAATGCGGCGTGCCCTTCTGTCAGGTCCATTGCCCGCTGCACAATAACATCCCCGATTGGCTGAAGCTGACGGCGGAAGGCCGCTTGCAGGAAGCCTATGAGATCAGCCAGGCGACCAATAGTTTCCCGGAAGTCTGCGGCCGCATCTGCCCGCAGGACCGCCTGTGCGAAGGCAATTGCGTGATCGAGAAGGGGTTCGAGTCCGTCTCCATCGGCGCGGTCGAAAAATACATCACCGATGCCGCCTGGGAACAGGGCTGGGTTGCCGCGCCGGTTGCCCGGACGGAGCGTGGCCAGTCGGTCGGCATCATCGGCGGTGGCCCGGCGGGGCTGGCGGCAGCGGAAGCGCTGCGCCGCAAGGGCTATCAGGTGCATATCTACGATCGCTACGACCGCATGGGCGGCCTGCTGATCTACGGCATTCCCGGCTTCAAGCTGGAAAAGGACGTGGTGGAGCGCCGCACGAAGCTGTTGGCCGATGGCGGCATTCATATGCACAGCAATTTCGAAGTGGGCCGCGACGCCATGCTGTCGGAACTGCGCGAAAAGCATGATGCCTTGCTGGTGGCCACCGGCGTTTATAAGGCGCGCGAGTTGGAAGCGCCGGGCGACACGCTGCCGGGTATCGTTCCCGCGCTGTCGTATCTCGTTGCCTCCAATAAGGTCGGCCTGGGCGATCCGGTGCCGGATTTCGACAGCGGCGTGCTGAATGCCAAGGATAAGAAGGTCGTCGTCATCGGCGGCGGCGATACGGCGATGGACTGCGTGCGCACGGCGGTTCGCCAGGGCGCGGCGTCGGTGAAGCTGCTGTACCGCCGCAATCGGGCGAATATGCCGGGCAGCCAGCGCGAAGTGCAGAATGCCGAAGAAGAAGGCGTCGATTTCGTGTGGCTGACGGCGCCGGAAAGCTTCCACGGCGCGGGCCACGTCCGCTCGGTGAAGGCCGTCGAAATGCACCTCGGCCTGCCCGATGCCTCGGGCCGTCAGGTGCCGACCAAGCTCGACGGGTCGGAATTCATTCTGGAAGCCGATCTGGTCATCAAGGCGCTGGGTTTCGATCCCGAAGACGTGCCGACGCTGTTCGGTGCGCCGGAATTGGCCGTTACCCGCTGGGGCACGCTGCGCGTCGATCACAAGACGATGATGAGCAATCTCGACGGCGTTTTCGCGGCGGGCGATATCGTGCGCGGTGCCAGCCTCGTCGTCTGGGCGATCCGCGACGGGCGCGACGCGGCGGAAAGCATCCATCGTTATATCCAGTCGAAGGCGGGCAGCCTCGCGGCGGCGGCCGAGTAAGATCATGGACCTGCACGTCATCCTGACCTTCGCGGGGCTCTGCGCGATCATCTCGGTCATGCCGGGGCCGAACGCCATGATGACGATGGCGCAGGGCATCACCAACGGGGCGCGCGGGGCGATCTGGACGATTGCCGGGTCGATCCTATGCCTCGCCGGGTTCATGCTGATTTCGGCGCTGGGGGCGGGGGCGATCCTGATGGCTTCCCCAACCCTGTTCGAAATCGTGCGTTGGGGCGGTGTCGCTTACCTCGTGTTCCTGGCCGTACAGGCGTGGCGCGCCCCGCCGATGGCGGCACAAGCCGGGGAGGCCGATACCCGCGCCAGCGGCGGCGTTCTGTTCGTCAAAGGCTTCGCTACTTCGCTATCGAATCCCAAGGCCATGCTGTTCTGGGGGGCATTGTTCCCGCCGTTCCTTGATCCGACCGTGCCGGTAGCGCTGCAAATCGGCGTGCTGGGCGGTGTGGCCTTCACCATCGAACTGGCGGTGATGCTGGGCTACGGCCTCGGCGCGGCCTTCATCAGCCGCGAGTTGGCGAAGCGCGGGAAGACGACGCTATTCAACAAAGTCTCCGGCGGGGCAATGCTCGGCGCGGCGGCGTTCCTCGCGTCGAAGTGAGGGGATGATGCGGGCAGTTGCAGTTCTTCTGGCGCTTGGGCTGTTAGGCGGCTGTACGACGACGCAGACCCCGGCCCCAGGAGTGACGGCTCAGCCGACGGCGACCTCGGAAGAAGCATCGCGGCCGCTACGGCTTGCCTACTCAGTCAAGTTTCTCCAGTACGTCAAAAACGTCGACGAGGTGAAAGACGCGTTACGGAAAAACTTGGGTGCGTCCCTCCTCGTTCTGGCGCAGCGGTATAACCCGAAGGAGCCTGAGCAACTGGTTGCGTTTTTCCGGGAGAACATTGTTCCGGAAATTGAACGGCGGCTTCCCGAGATTACAGACCTTTTGGCTGAGGTTTTCGCCGATACGTTCACGACCGATGAAATGCGGCGTCTTTCGGATTTAGTTTCGCTGCCAGCCTCCTTGAAGATGAAGGATAAAAAGCCGCTGACGGATCAGGAGTTGGCTGAAGTTGAAGCATTGCGTCCGCTGGAACTCATGCAAATTCTGGAGTCAAAGCAAAGCGCAATCAAAGAGTTGGCGCGGGTCAGAGGGGAAGTTTGGGGGTTGCGGCTTGTCGAAGAGCTTATTGCAAGAAACCCAGAAAAGTTTCGCCAAAAGGCGATCTGAAGAATTCGAAGTCGGCCGATGACCGGCATCCAGATGTTTGAAGAACCGTGGAATGCGGTGAGCGGGAAAGGGTAGAGCTATGACGGATCAGAAGAAAACCGAGATCATCGAATCGGGCGAAGCCTTTACCGCTGCCTATGCCCGCAATCAGGCCCATCTGACCGCGACGGGGATGTATCATCCGTCCGAAGAGCATGACGCGTGCGGCGTCGGCTTTGTGGCGGCCATCGACGGCAAGCCGACGCGCGCCGTGGTGGAAGCCGCTATTCAGGCGCTGAAGTCGATTTGGCATCGCGGCGCGGTCGATGCCGACGGCAAGACCGGCGACGGTGCGGGTATCCATCTTCAGGTGCCGCAGACCTTCTTCCTCGATTACGTTCGCCAGATCGGCCATCCGGCGCGGGAGAATGAGAAGCTGGCAGTCGGCATGGTCTTCCTGCCGCGTACCGATTTGGATGCGCAGGAACGCTGCCGCTGCATCGTCGAAGCCGAAATCCTGAACTTCGGCTATACCATTCACGGCTGGCGCCAGGTGCCGGTGAACGTCGATATTTGCGGTGAAAAGGCCAATGCCTCGCGCCCGGAAATCGAACAGATCATCATCGCCAACCCGCGCGGCGTGAACGAAAGCCAGTTCGAAAACGATCTGTTCGTCATTCGCCGCCGCATTGAAAAGCGGGTAGCCGAGGCGCGGATCAACGATTTCTACATCTGTTCGTTGTCCTGCCGGTCGATCATCTACAAGGGCATGTTCCTGGCCGAACAATGCACCGCCTTCTATCCCGACCTGCTGGACCCGCGGTTTATCTCGAATTTTGCGATTTACCATCAGCGCTATTCGACCAATACTTTCCCGACGTGGCGCCTGGCCCAGCCGTTCCGCGTGCTGGCGCACAACGGCGAAATCAACACGCTGCGCGGCAATGTCAATTGGATGGCCTGCCACGAACCGCGCATGGCGAGCGACGTGTTCGGCGATCTGATGGAAGATATTAAGCCGATCGTGCAGCCCGGCAGCTCCGATTCGGCGGCGCTCGATAGCGTGTTCGAAGTGCTGATTCGCGGTGGCCGTCCGCTGCCGATGGTGAAAACCCTGTGCGTGCCGGAAGCCTGGAACCCCGACGAAGGCACGACGCCCGATAGCTGGCGCGACCTATATTCCTACTGCAATAGCGTGATGGAACCCTGGGATGGTCCGGCGGCGCTGGCCGCTTATGACGGGCGTTGGGTGCTGGGCGGCATGGATCGTAACGGTCTGCGCCCGATGCGCTACGTCATCACCGGCGACGGTCTGCTGATTGCCGGGTCGGAAGCCGGGATGGTCAAGGTCGATGAACAGACGGTGCTGGAAAAGGGCCGCCTGGGGCCGGGGATGATGATCGGCGTCGATCTGCAGCGTGGGCGCGTGTTCCACGATGCGGAGATTAAGGACGAGCTGGCGTCGCGCAAGCCGTTCGGGCGCTGGGTGCAGCAGATCACCCGCATCGATGGTATCATTAAAGGTCATTCCCTGCCGGTCGAACGGCTGGACCGCGATACGCTGCGCCGCCAGCAGATCGCCGTTGGCTGGACCACGGAAGACCTGGAACTAATCCTGCACCCGATGGTGGAGGACGCCAAGGAAGCCGTCGGCTCGATGGGCGACGATACGCCGCTCGCGGTGCTGTCGGGCCAATATCGGCCGCTGTCGCACTATTTCCGCCAGAACTTCAGCCAGGTCACCAATCCGCCCATCGATTCGCTGCGCGAACGCCGGGTGATGACGATCCGCACGCGCCTCGGCAACCTCGGCAACATCCTCGAAGAAGATGAAAGCCAGTGCCATCTGCTGCAGCTCGACAGCCCGATTCTGTCCACGGCGGAATTCCTGGCGATGCGCGCTTATATGGCCGATACCGCCGCTGAAGTGGACTGCACCTTCGACCCCAAGGGCGGCGAGTTCGCCCTGCGCGATGCGCTGAAGCGCGTTCAGCGTGAGGCCGAAGACGCGGTGCGTGCCGGCTGCACCCATCTGGTGCTGACCGATGCGGCCATCAGCCAAGGCCGGGCGCCGCTGCCGATGATCCTGGCGGCGGGCGGTGTTCATAGCCACCTTGTGCGGCAGAACCTGCGCACCTTTACCTCGCTGAACGTCCGCTCGGCGGAATGCTTGGATGTGCATTATTGCGCGGTGTTGATCGGCGTCGGCGCGACGACGATCAACGCCTATCTGGCGGAAGAAGCCATCGCCGACCGTCACGCGCGCGGCCTGTTCGGCACCTTGCCGCTCGAAGACTGCATTAAGCGCTTTAAGAAGGCCATCGACGACGGGCTGCTGAAGATCCTGTCCAAGATGGGCATTTCGGTGCTGTCGTCCTATCGCGGCGGCTATAATTTCGAAGCGATTGGCCTGTCGCGCACCCTGGTGGCGGAATTCTTCCCCGGCATGACCAGCCGTATTTCCGGCCTGGGGATGAGCGGTATTCAAGAAGAGGTGACCGGCCAGCACGCCAAAGCGTTCCAGGGCGATGCGGCCGTGCTGCCCATCGGCGGCTTCTACCGCTATCGCCGCAAGGGCGAAACCCACGCCTGGACGGCGGACCTGATCCATATGCTGCAAACGGCGGTCGCCACCGACAGCTATGCGACCTACAAGAAATATTCCGACGCGACCCGCAAGCTGCCGCCGATTGCCCTGCGCGATCTCCTAGACTTCAAGGGCGGCCGCAATGCCGTTCCGCAGGAAGAAGTGGAATCGATCACCCAGATTCGCCAGCGCTTTGTCACGCCGGGCATGTCCCTGGGCGCGCTTGGGCCGGAAGCCCACCGCACGCTCGGGATCGCCATGAACCGCATCGGGGCGAAGTCCGATAGCGGTGAAGGCGGGGAAGATTCGAAGTACTTCAAGCCGCTGCCGAACGGCGACAACGCCAATTCGGCGATCAAGCAGGTGGCGTCGGGCCGCTTCGGCGTGACGGCGGATTACCTCGTCAACTGCCGCGAGCTTGAAATCAAGGTTGCCCAGGGCGCGAAGCCCGGCGAAGGCGGGCAGTTGCCCGGCTTCAAGGTGACCGAGATGATCGCCCGCCTGCGTCATTCCACCCCCGGCGTGATGCTAATCTCGCCGCCGCCGCACCATGACATCTATTCGATCGAAGATTTGGCGCAGCTCATTTACGACCTGAAGCAGATCAACCCGAACTGCATGGTCTGCGTGAAGCTGGTCGCCCGCTCCGGCATCGGTACGATTGCGGCAGGTGTGGCTAAGGCTAAGGCGGATATCATCCTGATCTCGGGCCAGGTCGGCGGGACGGGTGCCAGCCCGCAAACCTCGATTAAATTCGCGGGCGCCCCGTGGGAAATGGGCCTCTCCGAAGTCCATCAGGTGCTGACCCTCAACCGGCTGCGGCATCGCATCCGTCTGCGCACCGACGGCGGCATCAAGACCGGGCGCGATGTGGTCATCGCGGCGATGCTCGGGGCCGAAGAATTCGGCGTCGGTACGGCGTCGCTGGTGGCGATGGGCTGCATCATGGTCCGCCAGTGCCATAGCAATACCTGCCCGGTCGGCGTCTGCACCCAAGACGAAGCCCTGCGCGCTAAATACGATGGCTCGCCGGAAAAAGTGGTGAACCTCTTCAGCTTCATCGCCGAAGAAGTTCGCGAAATCTTGGCCGACCTCGGCGTGCGCTCGCTGAATGAAATCATTGGGCGGACGGATCTGCTAAGCCAGGTCAGCCGTGGCGCCCATACGCTCGATGATCTCGATCTCAACCCGCTGCTGGCCCAGGCCGATCCGGGCGAATATCCGCGCTATTGCACGCTGGAAGGCCGCAACGAGGTGCCGGATACGCTGGATGCGCAGATCGTCAAGGATGCCCATCCGGTGTTCGAGGCGGGTGAGAAGATGCAGCTCACCTACAACATCCGCAACACCTACCGCGCTATCGGTACCCGCCTGTCGTATCATTTGACCAAGCAGTTCGGCATGACCGGGCTGAACCATGATCACGTCACCGTGCGCTTGCGCGGCTCGGCGGGTCAGTCCTTGGGGGCCTTTGCGGTGCAAGGGCTGACGCTGGAAGTTTTCGGCGATGCCAATGACTATGTGGGTAAGGGCCTGTCGGGCGGGCGTATCATCGTGCGTCCAATGACTGCCAGCCCGCTGGTGACGAACCGCAATACGATCATTGGGAACACGGTGCTCTACGGCGCGACGGCGGGCCAATTGTTCGCGGCGGGGCAGGCGGGTGAACGCTTTGCCGTGCGCAACTCCGGCGCCCAAGTGGTCGTCGAAGGCTGCGGATCGAACGGTTGCGAGTATATGACCGGCGGTACGGCGGTTATTCTCGGCGCGGTCGGCGATAATTTCGGTGCAGGCATGACCGGCGGCATGGCCTTCGTCTACGACGAAGACGATAGCTTCCGGCATCGCATCAACCCCGAAACCGTGCTGCATCACCGCGTCGACGTGCCCCATTGGGAAAACATCCTGCGCGATCTGATCGAACAGCATGTTCAGGCTACGGGGTCGAAGTGGGCGATGAGCTTGCTGGCCGATTGGGATCGTCAGATCGGTCATTTCTGGCAGGTGGTGCCGCGTGAAATGATTGGCCGTCTGCAAGTCCCGACGCAATTGGCGGCCGCCAGCGCCGCCGAATAAGCGCTATCCGATAAGTTTCCCCTGCGGGCGAGACCTATGTGCTCGCCCGTCTTTTTTGGGGGACATCTATCGCAGCGGGACTTTTAGGCGCTCTTGATTCAAATCATGGCTGGTGTGCCCCCCTTGGCCCCATGTTAGGGAAAAGGGGGACTGCCATGCACGAACAAGAACGAGCGCAATTGATCCTCAAGCTGACGCGCGAAAGGGTGGTGGTTCCCGTGCGCGAGTTGATCGCCCGCACGGGCGTTTCCAGCGCTACGATCCGCCGCGATTTGACCGAGCTTGCCGATGCGGGGTTGATCCGCCGGGTTCACGGCGGGGTGCAGTCCTTGGATGCGGCGGATTTCGCCCCCCGCGTCCCGCAAGCGCCCGTGCCGGTACCCGGCCATGATCCGCGTAAAACGGCGATTGCTCGCGCGGCGGTCGATCTTTGTGAGGATGGCGAGGCGATTATCATCAGCGCGGGGGCGACGGCCTACCAGATGGTGGAGCCGCTGATTCACCGGCGTCTGCATATCCTCACCAACTCCTTCCCCATTGCCAGCGCCCTGCTGGCGGCGAGCACGGAAAGCCGGGTGGTGCTGCCGGGTGGCGAAGTGTATCCCGAACAGGGGATCGTTCTCTCGCCGTTTGAAGACGATGCGGTTCAGCATTATTCCGCCTCCAAACTTTTCATGAGCTGCTATGGCCTGTCGCCTATGGGAGTGATCGAGGCCGATCCGCTGATCGCCCGCGCCAATCTAAAGCTGCTGAAGCGCGCGCAGGATGTGATCCTGATGGTCGTGGGGTCGAAGTTCGAGAACCGCGGGTCGATCAGCCTGTGCCCGCTCGACCGGCTGCGCATGGTGATTACCGATCCCAGCGCGCCCCCGCCGGCGTTGGACGGGTTGCGGGCGGCCGGGGTTGAGGTGCGGGTCGTCCAACCGGTCGGATAATCGCCGCAGGGCGGCTATACTACGCCAAAACCCCCGGGGGCTTATCATCGGGGGACGGCGGGGAGGACCAGATGCTGATCGCGCTGATGACCGATCTTCACAGCAACCGGGAAGCGTTCAGCGCCTGCCTTGCGCATGCGCGGGCGCGTGGGGCTGATCGGTTCGTTTTTCTCGGCGATTACGTCGGCTATGGCGCCGATCCGCTGTGGGTCGTGCAGACCGTGGCGGCGCTGGTGGCCGAGGGCGCCATTGCCGTGCGCGGTAATCATGATGAGGCCGCCCTGGGCCGCAACGACCGGATGAACGAAGCGGCGCAAGCAGCGATTCGCTGGACGATCCCGCAGCTTGATACGGCGGCGCTGGCGTTTCTCGCTGGGTTACCGTTAACCGTGCCCGATGATGATCGGCTCTATGTTCATGCCGATGCCTCGGCGCCGGAGCGTTGGCGCTACGTGACCGATGCGCTGACCGCCCGCACCAGTCTGGAAGGCACGGCAGCCCGGCTGGTCTTCTCGGGCCATGTCCACGAACCCTGCGTCTATAGCCTCTCGTCGCTGGATAAGATCACACGCTTCATTCCGTCCGCCGGGGTGCCGGTGCCCTTGCTGCCGCCCCGCCGTTGGCTGGGGCTAATCGGCTCGGTCGGTCAACCGCGCGACGGCAACCCGGCGGCGGCCTATGCGCTCTATGATACCCGCACGGCGATGCTGACCGCACAGCGGGTTCCTTACGACATCGCAACGGCGGCAGCGAAAATCCGTGCGGCGGGGCTGCCCGCCTTGCTGGCTGACCGTCTGTTCCGGGGGCACTAAGATGGTTCTGAAATTTGAACCCGGGCGCGTCATCGACGGGTTTACAATCGAAGCCCAACTGCATCGTGGCGGTATGGCGGTACTCTGGGCGGTTCGGCCGCCGACGGGGGAGCCGCCGCTGATCATGAAAGTACCGATCCTGTCGGAAGGTGAAGACCCGGCGGCCATCGTCAGTTTCGAAATGGAACAGATGATCCTGCCGCGCCTCACTGGCCCCCATGTGCCAAAGTTCATCGCGCGGGGGGAGGTGAGTGGCATCCCCTATCTGGTGATGGAGCGGATCGAGGGCCGCCCCGTGCTCGACCGGTTGCCCGACTTGCCATTGCCAGTGGCGGAAGTTGCCGATCTCGGCGCCCGCATTGCCCAGGCGCTGCACGCTTTGCACCGGCAGGATGTTATCCATCTCGACGTGAAACCATCGAACCTGATGGAACGCCCCTCCGGCGAGATGGTGTTG
This sequence comes from Elstera cyanobacteriorum, assembly GCF_002251735.1. Taxonomy (NCBI): domain Bacteria; kingdom Pseudomonadati; phylum Pseudomonadota; class Alphaproteobacteria; order Rhodospirillales; family Rhodospirillaceae; genus Elstera; species Elstera cyanobacteriorum. The sequence goes on from NZ_NOXS01000031.1 coordinate 336,171, forward strand.
ATCGACTTCGGCCTGTCGGCCCATCTGCATTTGCCCGATTTGATGGCCGAAGAATTTCGGCTGCCCTATGGCACCGCCCCCTATATGGCGCCGGAACAGGTACTGGGGCAGCGGCGCGATGCGCGGTCGGATATTTTCGCCCTGGGGGCGCTGCTCTATTTCTTCCTGACCAATGTGCGGCCCTTCGGCGATCCGCAAACCTTGAAAGGCCTTAAGAAACGCTTGTGGCGCGATCCGGTCCCCCCGCGCAAACTGCGCCCCGACTGCCCGCCCTGGCTGCAAGAGATTATCCTGCGCTGCCTCTCCGTCGATCCGAAGGATCGGCACCCAACGGCGGCGCAATTGGCGTTGGATCTGCGCGCGCCGGAACAAATGCCGCTGACCGCCCGCGCCGAGCGGCTGGCGCAAGATGGGGGTCTCACCGTCTGGCGGCGCCGGATGCGGCAGGATACGCTGCTGACAGTATCGCGCGATTATCGCAGCGAGGCGCCGATTATTTTGGTGGCCATCGACCCCGCCACCCAATCGGACGCCGTGGCGGATGCCATGCGCGCCACCGTTCGGCAAGTTCTGGGGGCGCTACCGCACGCGCGGCTTGCCTGCGTCAACGTCCTGAAGCTCAACCGTCTGGGGCTGGATACGACGCTGGATGAAACCGGCACGAACAAACATATGCAACGGTTGCTCGACCTTGGCCATTGGGCGCGGCCCCTGGGGTTGGGGGAGGCACGGGTGACGTTTCACGTGTTGGAGGCCCTATCCCCCGCGGCGGCGATCCTCGATTTTGCGCGGGCCAATCACATCGACCATATCGTGATGAGTGCGCGGGCACGCTCCACCCTGCGCTCCATGCTCGGCAGCGTTTCGGCGGAAGTCGCTGCGGAAGCCCCCTGCACGGTTACGGTCGTTCGGCCCGGACATGACGGCGAGGGGCACGAGGGGACGCCCTCTTGACCCCGCTCCGTGAAGCGCCTTGTATGTTCGTCCTTTGCCGCCGTGTCGGACCATAATGCGTTTTACCCCAAAACCGTTGCTCTTTGCCCTCTTGGGGGCGCTGCTGCTGCTTCAGCCGCTCGCCGGGATGGAGGGTGGCCGGGTGACGGCGGCGGGGCAGGCGGAACGCGCCCTGATCCAATGGCTCGGCGGGCCGGTCGCCCTCTGCCGCGCGGGGGAGGGCGAGGCACCGCGCGACGGGGGGGACAGCCTGTGCCACCCCTGTTGCCCGCCTGGGGCCGCACGTGGCCCGGTTCTCTTGCCGTCCGGGCCGGTTTTGCCCCGACCGGATGCGCAGATGTTTCGCTATGTCGCCCGGCTGGGCGGGGCCGAACCGGGGTTGCCGATGCGCCAGGGGCCGCAGCAGCCGCGCGCCCCGCCGCAACGGGCATGAGAACCCTTCTTTTCCATCTTATTACGAGGTTCCCATGTCCTTATCCTTTCTCCGCGCGGCCCTGCTGGGGCTGACGCTAGCTGCCGGTGCGGCAGAGGCCCATGACTTCAAAGCCGGGCCGATTACCATCAATCACCCCTTCGCCCGCGCTACCACCAGTTCGATGAGCAATGGCGCCGCCTATATGGTGTTGACCAATACCGGCGCTGCCGCCGACCGGCTGCTGTCTGCCGCTGCCCCGGTGGCCGAGCGGGTAGAGCTTCATATGAATGTGAAGAAAGATACGGTCGTTGAGATGCATCACATCGGTGCGCTCGATCTGCAGCCGGGACAGAAGGCCGAGTTAAGCCCGGCGGGCACGTTTCATCTGATGCTGATGGGACTGAAGCAGCCGTTGAAGCTGGGGAGCAGCTTTCCCTTAACGCTGACCTTCGAGAAGGCTGGGGCGGTGACCGTTACGGTGACGGTGGAGCGCGCCGGATCAACCGGCCCCGCCGCCGGTCAGCACCATTAGAGCGCTTTCCGTTCGCTTTGGCTCACGACAAGCGCTCTAACCTTTTATTTTATAAGCAAATGCGTCGTCGCGGGTGTCTGCGCGTTTTACGCGCAAAGCGCATCGGGCACCCGCTCGGGATTTGCTCTAAATCAGCAGCCCGCCCCCGAGGATCAGATCGTCGGGGGCGGGCAGGTGCTTTGAACCGTTCGCTTAGAAATTGCGTTCCAAGACGCGGACGATATCGCCCGGCAGGATCGGGGTGCGTTCGTTGGCGCGGAATTCCTGCTGCTTGCCGCCAGAGGTGCGGACCAAAACAACCTCGCCCTGACGGCCCCGGTAATCATAGCCCCCAGCGCGCGCAATCGCCGACAAAACGGTCATGCCCATCGCATAGGGAAACTCACCCGGCGCACGGACTTCGCCCATCACATAAAAGGGATTGAAGGTCAGCACTTCCACCGTCACGCGCGGCTCCAGCAGATAGCCGTCGCGCTTCATCCGTTCTTCCAGCCGTTCGGCCAAACCGCGCGCGGTCACCCCAGTAGACGGGACCGAGCCGATGAGCGGCAGGGTCAGCGCGCCGCCTGGATCGAGCTGGAAATCGCCGGATAAGTTGGGCTGATTGAACACGGTGACGCGGATGCGGTTTCCCGGCTCCAGCACATAGGTTTCGGCAGGATTGGCGATGGTCGCCGGGGCCTGATCGCCCGGCAGCGAAATACCGCCGCCGCAGGCGGTCAGCAGCCCCAGGCTGGCAGCAGCGGCCAAGGCGATAAAACGGTTGCGGGCGGGGGTTGGCTTCCGAATAGGGTCCATTGCCTTTTCACCTTTTTTGCTCACGGCGGAGTCTCGCCCCTTATTAGAGGGAGGGAGAGGATGCCGTTGGGGTACCTTTCAGCATGCGGTGATGCTACAAGTTTTTTAACGCCCGGTGGTTTTAAAAATATGGCGACCAGAGAGTTTTGCACAGAGAAAGGGCGAGGGGGATGGTTCTGCGCGCTGGGTTTCTTGCCCGTCTGCGTCAACGGTTCGGGGGCGCGACGGCAGCCCTCGACAGCCGTTCGGAACCGGGTTCGGGGGCGCTGATCTATGCCATTGGGGATATTCACGGCTGCGCCCGGGAACTGGATGATCTGCACGCAAAGATTGCGGCTGATGCGGTGCAGCGCCTGAGGGTGTTAGCCAGGCCCGTCACGCTCGTTTACGTCGGCGATTATATCGACCGGGGGCCGGATAGCGCCGGGGTGATTGACCGCTTGCTGGCGCCGCCACCGGTTAGCGGTGCCGAGCGGATCTTTCTGCGCGGTAATCACGAAGACGCGATGCTAACCTTCCTCGCCGATCCCGAGGCGGGGGCCGAGTGGCTGGATTATGGCGGGCTTGAAACCTTAAGCAGCTATGGCGTCAGCCCCGGCGGTGGGCCCTTGTGGCGGCACAAACTCTCGGAAGGATTGGCCGCCCGGCTTCCTGCGCCCCATAGGCAGTTTCTGGAAACCCTGCGCGACCGATGGAGCCACGGGGGCTATGGGTTCGTCCACGCCGGGATTCGCCCCGGATTGGCGTGGGAGGCCCAGAAGACCGACGATCTTCTCTGGATTCGCGAACCATTTTTATCGAGCCGCACCCGGTTTGATCGCAAGATTGTCCACGGGCATACGATTACCGACCGGCCCGATGTGCGCCCGAACCGGGTTGGGATCGATACGGGCGCCTATCATTCCGGTATCCTAACCGCCTTGGTAATCGATGATGCCACGGAGGCATTTTTGCAGACGGGGGCGCCTGCAGCGTCATAAAATGGCGTTTTTCCCAGGATCGGTGTGTTTCCTGGCTTGTTTTTCAGGTCGGACCGCCGCACAACATCTGGTTATGTCAATCAAGGGTTAACCCCTTTTGGGGAGAGTGGTGAGATGATGCGACTGCTGAAATTGGGTACCTGGCGGCAAAGCAGTGTCATCGGTCTGTCGGTGCTCATGTCGTGCACGGCGCTGGCTCAGATGCCGACCCGTCCTGATACCTCGCCGGGGCAAGATCCGCGCCGGGCGGGGGGGGCAAAAATCACCACCGATCCCAACCCGCCGACCAATATCAGGGAAAGCGACGATACCGAACAACTCGCGGATCGGTATCAGCCGAAGGGCATTACCCTCGGTAAGTTCCTGCTGTTGCCAAAAGTTGAAATCGATCAGACTTATAACGATAATATCTATGCGACCCAGCATAATACGAAGGGTGATTTTATTACGGTCGTTCGGCCGGAGGCGACGCTTCGGTTGAAAGAGCCAAATTACACTTGGAACACCAATGTTCAAGCTGAGCTTAATCAATATTGGAAATATACCGACGATAACAATGTTCAAGGCCGTTTTTTGACGGATGGTCTCTATGAGATCAACCGTGATCTTGAGGTGAGCGGGAGCTATAATTTTTCGGCTCTTGTCGAGGATCGCGGGGCCGACGATGCGGTGCAGGGCAAAGAGCCGACAAAACTGTGGATGAACGATGGGCGGCTGGGCGGCAAGGTGCGCCAAGGCCGCTACACATTCGGTTTGGATGCGGGCGTTACCAGTTATTCCTACGACAACGTCCCGACGACGGTCGGCACCATCGATAATTCCGACCGCGACCGGACCCAGTTTCTTGTTTCGGGCCGGGCTTCTTATGAAATCTTCCCAGGCTATGCGGCGGTTCTCGCGGCGTCGGTGAACCAGCGCGACTATGATCGCGCAACTGACCGCGCGGGCTATAACCGCGACAGCAAAGGCTATCGCATCGAAGGCGGTATCGGCGTCGATCTCGCCGAGACCATTCGCGGCGATTTCTTGGTCGGCTATTTGTCGCAAGACTATAAGGACAAGCGCTTCCAAGATCCGGCAGGGCTGGCGTTTAAGGCGTCGTTCAACTGGACGCCGTCGCGCCTGACCTTGGTCGTCCCCACTCTCGAACGGTCGATCCAGGAAACGACGGTCCTGAATGCCTCGGGGATGGTCCGCACCTCGGCGTCGGTCTTGGTCCGCCATGAATATGCCCGCAATATTCTGCTGACCGGTTTCGGCGGCATCTATTACGATGATTTTAAGGGCTTGAACCGCGACTCGGTGCTGTACGAGCTGCGGGGGCGCGTTACCTATGCCTTCAATGAAAATGTCTTCGTCAGCGCCGAGCTTGCGCACCGGACGAAGGACTCGGAGTTGACGGCGCGTAGCTTCAGCCAGAACTTCATCGGGTTGCGCCTTGGGTTGCAGATGTAGGGCTAAGGGGAAGTTTTCGTGTCTCAATCGGCTCAGCCGTTGCCGCCCGTTCCATCGTCCCCGATAGCCTCGGCCTTTCAGGGACGGGATACGATCCGTTGGGTGCGGGGCGTTATATGGCGGGGAAAGTTCCTGATCCTTGCCGTCCTGCTGCTGCTGTTGGTCCCGACCATTCTTTATTTGCAGCAGGTGACGCCGCTTTACACGGCGACGGCTGAAGTTCTGATCGAAAGCAGCGAGAATAACGATACGCTGTTGGATCGGAATAATCCCTATCGCCAACGCCTGAACGAGGCGGCGGTGATGACAGAGTCGGAGGTCTTGACCTCGACCCCCTTGGCGCTGCGGGTGATCGAGAAACTTGGTCTCGACAATGACCCGGAATATAACGCCAGACTGCGGAAACCCTCGGCCTTCGCGGGCTTCATGGCCGATGCGCTATCGCTGCAGTGGTTGCCGGAAGAGTGGCGCCCGGCGCCATCGGCCCCCACGGTCGAACTGTCCCAAGACGCGCAGGAGCGGATGGCGCAGGCCCGCATCATCCAGCGCTTTTTAAGCCGAGTCGATGTCCGCGCGTCCCGTCGTTCTTATGTCATCACTGTGGCCGTTTCCTCCGAAAACCGGGAAAAGGCCGCCCGCATCGCCAATATGCTGGTGGAATTCTATATTCTCGACCGGCTGGAAGTTGGTTTCCAGGAAACCCGCCGGGTGACCGGCTGGCTGTCGGAGCGGCTTGAAGGTCTGCGGCGCGATGTTGCGGTCGCCGAAGCTGCGGTCGAACAATATCGGATTGCCAATAATCTGCGCCGCAGTTCTGATCGGTCGGGGACGATTAACGAACAGCAGTTGAGCGAGATTAACTCCCGCCTCGTGCTCGCCCGGTCCGACCTGGCGCAGAAGCAGGCGCGGTTGGATCAAGTCCGGTCGCTGATCCGTCAGCGCGGCTCGGTCGAAACCTCGATCGATGTGCTGCAATCCCAGCTTATCCAGCGCCTGCGCGAACAGGAAGTGGCGCTGATCCGCGAAATGTCGGACGCGACCAAGACTTTCGGCGACCGTCACCCGCGCTTGATCGCTCTGCGCGCCGACCTCAATGAACTGCGCGCCAAAATCGCCTCGGAAGTTGAAAAAATCGGCACCTCGATCGCCAATGAGGTGGAGGTGGCGGCGGCCGGGGTGCGGACGCTGGAGCGCGAGTTGAGCCTGCTGCGCCGGACGTCCGATACGGCGGGGGAAGCCGAAATCCGGCTGCGCGAGTTGGAACGCGATGCGGCAACCAGCCGCGAGCTCTATCAATCCTTCTTGGCGCGCTTTAAACGCGATGCGGAACAGGACCGGATTCAGCGCGCCAATGCGCGGGTTTTATCCCCGGCCGAAATCCCGACCGCTCCCTCGTCGCCGCGGTCCCGCCTGATCACTTTTGCGGTGGTACTGCTCGGCCTCGGGGCAGGGGTTGCCCTGGTCTTCCTGCTTGATCATCTCGATAATGCCGTCCGCTCCACCAATGAGGCGGAGGATATCACCGGATTGCCGGTCTTTGCGGCGATTCCTGCCGCCCGGCGGCGGGGCGGACCGGCGGAGTTGCAGGTATTGAAGCGCCCCCGGTCGGGGTTGGCGGATGCGTTCCGAACCTTGCGCACGGCCTTAACCTTGTCTGGTACACCGGACGATAAGGTGATTATGGTCACCTCCTCGGTCCCGGAAGAGGGCAAGAGCTTCGTCGCGCTCAGTCTCGCCCGCCAATATAAGCGGGCCGATGGGCGCGTGCTGCTGATCGATGGCGATTTGCACCGTCCTCGGTTGCACAAGGCAATCAATGTCGATGGCGCGCGCGGCATGATGCAGTTGTTGAATGGGTCCGCGACCCTGGAAGAGCTGATCGTGCACGATACGGTCGGCGAGATCGATTTCCTGCCCGCCGGGCGCCTGGGCAGCGAGAAGCGCAAGGCCGACGAGCCGGTGATGGAACTGACCGCCGAGGCGTTGGACCGGGTGATGGAGATGCTGCGCGCGCGCTACGACCGCATCATTCTCGATACGCCGCCGGTGCTTGCCGTTGCCGATACCCGCGTGCTGGCAGGGGTGGCCGACCGGGTGCTCTATCTCGTGCGCTGGAACGCTACGCCGCGCCAAGCCGTGCGCACCGGTGTTCGGCTGCTGCGCGACGCCCGGGCGCAGCTTGCGGGCATCGTGCTATCGCGGGTCGATACCCGCCGCCACGCGCGCTATGGGTATGGGGACTATGGCCAATATTATGGGCGCTATGGCGGCTACTACGCAGACTGAGTCGAAGGGCCGCGCGGGCGGGGCCGGGGCGGCGGTTTTTGCCGTCGCCGTTGGCGGCCTGCTCGTTCTCGCCGGGGCCGCCCGACTTTGGACGGTTTGGCAGGCTGAACCGGCGCGGGTTGGCCTTGAGGCGGTTCAACGCTCCCCAGAGGCGCCGCGCCCCGCGCTATTGCTCGAGATCGCCCAGTCCCTGGCCGAAGCCGGGCGGCTGGGGCCAGTGATCGTACCGTGGGCGACCAGCGACCAGGGCGCTAGCCTAGAAGCCCTGATGCGCCTCTCGGCGGGGGATCCGGCGGCCTTGCCGACCCTTGAAGCGGCGTTGCGGACGGCGCCGGGCGATCCGAACGGATGGCTATGGCTTGCCCGCCTGCGCCTGAAGGACGGTAATGTGGCGGCGGCGGGGCAGGCGCTGCGGGTGTCGCTGCTGGCAGGGCAGGTCTTGCCGGAAAAGATGCGGGGGCGCCTGCGCTTAGCCTTGGACCTTTACCCGGCGCTGGACGCCGATACGCAGCAGTTGGTTCAGCGTCAGGTGCGGCTGGTGTGGGTAATGTATCCGCAGGATATCCCGGCGCTTTTGGCGGTGCAGGCCTATCGAACCGTGATTATCGAGGCCTTAGCCACGGCAACCGCCGCCGATGAACAGCAGTTCCGGCGGGTCAATCGCTTAGATCGCCCGCCGGTGCCGCAGCCGTAAACTCGCCGCTCGGCCAGGATTGCGCCATCCCAACCCCGGTCAGATAAGCGGCAAGGGCGGTGATCGCCGGGTTGGCGAGACTGAAATCAAACAAATTATGGGTGATCAGCAGCCCCGCCCCGGCGATAGCAAGGGCGGGGTGAATCTGGCTGCGCCGCCGCTGAACAAGGCCGATGCCACAGCGGATCAGGATCAGCAGGAGGGCCACCAGCCACAGCAGCGCCGCCGGAAGCCCCAATTCCATCGCCTGTTCAAGCGGCATGGAATGGGCGTAATCAAACAGCACGTCGCGATGCAGATCGGCGGACCGATAGGGTTTGAACGCGGCAAGATAGGCGCCGAAACCATGCCCAATCCACGGGGCGTCGAGGATGGCGTCGCTGGTCAGGCTGAACAGGGCGCCGCGCTCCCCCTCAAGCTCATTGCTCTCGGCGATCCGCTCCAATGTGGTTTCGCCACTGACCGCGACCAGCAGGGTACCGAGGCAGAGCATGCCCGAGAGCAACAAAACGGCCCAGCGGCGGGCGATCAGCCCGGCGGCAGCGGCGGCGAGAATAAGCAGCAGCATACTGATCGCCGTGGCCATAAAGCCCCCGCGCGAATGGCTGAGCAAGATCGCCGTCCCGAGCAGGATAACGCCCAAGATCGCCGTGCCTGCCTCGGTAATCAGGATCGAGACCCGGTCCCGCAGCCCCAGGCGCCCCTCGTCGGACGTGCGTCGCCCGCCGCTGGTTGCGCGGTAAAGCGCATGAATGGCAAGGGCAAGGCAGATCAGCAGCCCCAGCCCGGCGTAGGTGGCAAAGGCATTGCGGTTAACGAAAGTGGCGGTCAGATCGCCGAGATAGGCCCATTTCGGAAACCACAGGATCGCCTCAATCCCCGCGAAAAACAGCACGAGCCCGTACACTGCGTAGGCAACCGCAGCGCGGGCCAGCCAATGCAGGCCGAGATAGGCCCGTTCACGGTCGCGGCCCAGTTGGAGAGCCAGCCAGAAAACCCCGCCATAGGTCAGGCAGCGCTGAACAGCGCCCCAGGTCGCGGCGGGATCGAGCGAAATCGGCGCAGGGCGGACGGGCTGACCAAGGGCGACCGCCGCTTCCGCCCATAGCGGATGGGTCAGCGGGGCGGCAAAGGGGATTGCGGCTTGAACGGTGGCCCAGAGCAGCACGGCGCCTGCCGCCAGCAGCACCGGGGCAACCGCTGGGAACGGGACGGCGAGGCGCACCCGGCGGCGCAGCACCCCATAGCCCCAGGCGCACAGCAGCAGACCGACCAGCACGCTCAGCAGGCTCCAGGCCCAGGGCCGATGGCTACCAAACGGCAGCGGGGCCAGGCAGAGCAGCAGCAGCAGGGCGCGGAACAACCGGTCGGACATGCCTATCTCCGTTGGGGCGGCACTGGGCATATGCCCGCGCCACCGATAGCTAAGAACAGGGTTCGACAGTCCGGCCCCAGGTCTTTCGACAAAGCGAGCGGGATTACACAAAAATTATCCAGGGCCCGCAACAGGCTTTCCCGCGCGCCCCGGCCACTCACTGTGGGCGCCGGGGGTGGGTGCGTTTGCGTAGAACCATGCGCCGCAGCAGTAGGATCGGGCGGATCGCGATATAGGCCCACAGCAAATGCTTCGGAAGTTTGGCATCGATCACGTCGCCGATCCCGATGAAGTAATGTTTGATTTCGATCAGGAAGCCTTTGAGGCTCGGGCAAATCAGGAGATCGAGGAGCTTTTCGTGGAAGCGCTGTTTGGCCCAGGTCGCCAGATCAAGATCATCGGGCGTCATCGGGATGTCGATCAGATGGCGGATGCGCTGATCGATGCGCCCGGCAATCGCCCGCTGGTGCCAACGGATCGGCACGGGAATTGGTAGATCGACCTCGAACACGCTCTGCGCCAGTCGGGTGGTATGGGCCAGGGCCGGGATTAAATTATAGTGTTGGGCAAGTGCGAAAAGCGCCTTTCGGTCGGCGTCGTCTTGCAGCGCCACGGTAAGATCGACCAACCAGCGGGCGCGCCGCCAACCGTGCTTCAGACCATGCAAGGCCTGATACAAAATATGATGATGGCGCGCCAGCGTTGGCGCTTCCTGACTTTCCATCAAGATAACGGAAGAACGGTTTGCCCAAAGCTCGTCAAACGACCAGGGCAGCAGCGCCTGATTATCGAATAAACGCCAGTGAAGTTCGATACGAAGTTTGTTTGAGGTGTAAACTTGGTCCTTATTGATGAAGGATAGAGTTTCAACGTCTACGGGATAGGTTGGCGTAAACCCATTTTCGACCATCAGGTTGTGAGCGACAGTCTTCATGGCGGGGTCAACCAGGAAGTCGATATCCGACGACATGCGCAAATCGGCGCGGCCATAGAGCTGAAGGCTCAGCGCCTGGCCCTTCAGCACGAGGGCGCGGCACCCGGCGCGTGCAAAGAGGTCGAGAAGCCGCGCGGTCTCGGCGGCTTGGCGGAGTGCGCGGATGCTGACGCGGCGCTGGACCGCCTGCAATTCAGGCCATAGCGCTATGTCACCACTGGCGGCGACGGCCCAGGACAGCGCGGGGAGCAGCCGGTGTTTTTGCGCCAGTTTGATCATCGCAGGTCGGTCGATCTCGGTGAGCATCGCCGGGGTTAGCAGGGGTTTGCGGACCGGCCACAGCGCAACCCGGCGCAGGAAGTCGCCCTCTGGGCTGGCGGGCAGCACGGGGATAGGGGGAAGCGTCGCCGGTGTCTCGTTCACAATCGTCCCCGCGCCGATCCCAGAGTACTGCCGTCTCTATGCCGGACTTGGTTCAGAAATGCCATCATCCGTTGACCGATCCGGTCAATGTTACCGTGTTCGGCGGTGAAGGAAAGGCCCGCCGCCCGGCAGGCTAGCCGCAAGGCCGGATCGTCAAGCAACCGCCGGGCAGCGGCGAGAAACCCCGCCACATCATCCGGCCCGACGACGAGGCCCAACCCGTGGGTTCGGATGAGATGGGCGGCGTGATTATCGCTGGGGATTGCCGCCAGGATCGGTAACCCCGCCGCCGCATAGCTATAGACTTTCGATGGAATCGACATGCCGTTGGCGCTGGCGCACAGTTGCACGATGCCAATCTCGGCGCTGGCCAGCATTGCCGGAACCTGCGCGGCAGGTTGATAGTCGCGAAGCACGAGATGGGGCAGGGCACCGGCGGCCTTCAGCGCTTCCAGCCGGTCCCGGCCCGGCCCTTCGCTGACGACGACCAGCCGCACGCGGGGATCATCCGCCAAACCGGTCGCCAAATGGGCCAGAAGCTCGGGATCGTGCTTTTGCCCCAAAGTGCCTGCCGCGAGCAGGATGCGCGCGGTGCCAAGGCCCTGACCCTCGGCCCAGGCGGTGGGCGCGGGCGGGGTGGGGAGCGGGACGGCCCAGTTTTCCTGCACCAGCGTCTGCGGGTGCCGAACGCCCGCTGCGGCCAGATTGTCAACGAAGGTGGGGGCAATGGTGATCACGCCCGCCGCGCGCCGCATCGGGCCGAACTCCAGCCAGCGCAGGGCCGCCAGCGCCACCCCGGCGAGGGGGGCGGGCAGCGTGCCGACCATTGGGGCGGCGCCGAGGCTGAAAATATCCTGAACCCAGGGAACGAAGGGGATTTTCAGACGGCGGCTATGCCAGGCGGCCAGCGCTTGGGCGAGCGGCGGCGTATTCGCCGATAGGATCAGATCAGGTTGGAAAGCCGTGATGGCCGCCGCCAGTCCGCGCCCATAGCGCGCTTCGTCCCATAAGCGGCGGGGCAGGGAATAGCGGCGGAACGGGCGACCCAGAGCCACCGTATCGAAGGTCAGGCCCGCAGGATCATCGACGGTCCGGCTGGGCGCCCCCTTGGGGCCGATCAAGTCCCGGGCGCTCAGATGCAAGACCTCGTGCCCCTGCGCCGCAAACCAGCGGGCGAGGGGAATGATGAAGGCGTAGCAGCCAAAATCATGCACGAGGAGGCGCATGCGTCATCCTTCTATCGGGGCCTGCGCGGTGTCGAGAGGGGGAACGCGCAGGACCAGGGTAAAAAAACTGATCGTGATAGCCTGTCAATATCAGTAGTATGCGGCGCAGATTGTTTTCCCGCTGTGGGGTAGCCCTTTTAAAGACCAAAAATGATCAGGTAGGAAATGGATGATGCAAAACCTGGCGATGGGCGGATAGAGCCAGACCCTCGCTTTCGTTCCCGTTTACAAGTCGCCTATGGGCTTCGTCTTGCTATCGGTCTTGCATCCGATATTCTTGCATTTGTGTTAGCTTTCTTTTTGGCTTTGCTCGTCGGCGTTATCGTCAATCAACTCTTTTTAGAAAATACCTATGTAGACGGGATTACGGGAACCTTCGAGTGGCGTACCTTGCAGTTCACGGTCTTGGCGGCGGTGGCGCTCTTCGTTTTTTTTGTTCTTGGGCACTATCGCTTACCAGTGCCGGCCTGGACCGCCTATTGTCATGTTGTGCTGGTTTGCTTGATCCTGCTGCTGGCCGAGGGATTTTTGGTCTATGCCGCCAAATATCATCTCTCCCGGCTCTGGTTGGTGAATAGCTGGCTGCTGGCGACAGGGTTGATCCCGCTGGGCCGGGCGGTGACCCGGCGGATTTTGGATCGGATGGGCCTGTGGCGCATCCCGTCCCTCGTCGTCGGCACGGGGGAGGTGGCGGAACACGTCCGCCAAGTGTTCAGTGCCGATCCGGCGTTGGGGTATGAGATCGTCGGCGTCGTTGCCCCTGCCTCGATGGCGGCCCCGCAGGATGGCCAACTCTGGGGGCAACTTTGCGAAAAGCGCGGCGGGCGCTTTATTATCCTCGCTTTGTCGGCGGAGGAAACGATCGTCTACAGCGATCTGCTGGCCGATCTGGTGCGCGAACGGCTGCCCTTTGCGGTGGTGCCGTCCTTGGGTGGGTTGCCGATCCTGGGGTTCGATCAATTGAGCTTCATCGGCCAAGATTTCATGATGCTGGTGGCGAAGAATAACCTGGGGCAGCCGATCCGCCGCCGGGTGAAATTCGCCGCCGATCTGCTTATGGCCAGCGTGATGATGCTGGCGTGCCTGCCGCTGTTTGCGCTGTTTGCCTGGCTGATTTCCCGCGATGGTGGGCCGGTGCTGTTTCGGCACCGGCGCGTTGGGCAGCGGGGCAAACCCTTCGACTGTTTAAAATTCCGCACGATGGTCCCCGACGCCCAGCGGGTGCTGGAGGAGCATTTACGCCGCAACCCCGACGATGCGGCGGAATGGGAACAGAATTTCAAACTGCGCAATGATCCGCGCGTAACGCCCATTGGGCGGTTTTTGCGCTCTACCAGTCTTGATGAGCTGCCGCAGTTGATCAATGTGCTGCGCGGGGAAATGAGCCTCGTCGGCCCGCGCCCGATTACAGAAGCAGAACTCTCCTATTACGGGCGGGATGTCATGTTTTACCTAGAAATCCGACCCGGCATTACCGGTCTCTGGCAGGTCAGTGGGCGCAGCGATACGTCCTATGCCCAGCGGGTGATGTTCGATACTTGGTATGTAAAGAATTGGACCTTGTGGCACGATATTGCGATCTTGCTGAAGACCATCCCGGTGGTCTTCGGTCGCAAGGGTGCGCTATGAGCGGCAGCGTCACCGTCAGCCGAACGCCGTTTCGCATCTCTCTCTTCGGTGGGGGCACGGATTACCTGCCGTGGGTTCGCCGCTTTGGCGGGGCGGTGCTGGGGCTGGCCATCGATAAATATTGCTACATCCGCCTCGCCCCCCTGGAAGATGGCGAGACCGGCTATCGGATCCACTACGCCCGGCACGAGCAGGTTGAGGCAATCGCCGCCATCCAGCACCCGGCGGTGCGGGCGGTCTATGCCGATCAAAGCGTCGCGCCCGGCCTGATGATGGTACACGAGTCGGATCTGCCCGCCCGCTCCGGCCTTGGCTCCAGTTCGTCCTTCGTCGTCGGCCTTCTGCACGCGCTTAGGGCGCGGGCGGGGGCGCTCCCGGACCCGCAGTGGCTAGCGCGCGAGGCGATCCGCATCGAGCAGGATGTGATCGCCGAGAATGTTGGCTGTCAGGATCAGGTTTGGGCAGCCTATGGTGGGCTAAACCACATTCGCTTCGATCCCGCAGGCACGTTTTCCGTTGCGCCGGTGGCGCTGAGCCCGGCCCGGCGGGAGGCGCTTTGTGCGTCGATCCTGATGGTTTCCACCGGCCTCTCGCGCATCGCCTCCGATATCGCGGGACAGCAAATCCAGAATATCGACCAGCGAGAGGCGCAGTTGCATGGGATCGCCGCCTTGGTCGGGGAGGCCGCCGCCTGGCTTGCGGACGAGCATCTGCCCGTTCATCGGTTGGGTGAACTTTTGCACCACTCCTGGATGCTGAAACGACAACTCGCGACCGAAATTTCCAATCCGGTGATCGACGAAATCTATGCCGAAGCGATGGCGGCAGGCGCAACCGGCGGCAAACTTCTGGGGGCGGGAAAGGGCGGTTTTATGGTGTTTCTGATCGAGCCTGGGCAGCGGGCTGCCCTTGCCAACCGTCTCGCGCGGTTGCGGACCGTTACGGTCGGGATTGACGATATGGGCAGCACGGTTCTGTCGTAGGGCTGGCAACGCAGCGGGGGCCGGTGTAGTCAGAAAGCGGCGATCAGAACCGGCGCAACGAAGGATGGGTAGTGATGGCAAGTCCCGAGCCGACCGACCAAGAGACAATCGCTCGCCTGTACCGGGGGATCGCCCGTATCCGCCGGGTTGAGGAGCGGGTGGCGGCGATTTATCCGACCGATAAGATCAAAAGCCCGATCCATCTGTCGATCGGTCAAGAGGCCGTCGCGGTCGGCATCTGCGAGGCGTTGCGGGCGGATGATACCGTTTCCGGCACCTATCGCGGCCATGCCACCTATCTCGCGAAGGGCGGCGATCTGAACGCGATGCTGGCAGAAATGTACGGCAAAGTCAGCGGCTGCGCGCGTGGTAAAGGCGGCTCGATGCATCTTGTTGGGCTCGAGCAGGGCATTCTCGGCTGTTCGGCCGTTGTCGGCTCCAACGTTCCGGTCGCGGCGGGCTATGCGCTGGCACTCAAGCGGCGCGGGCGCGGGCAGATGGTCGCCTGTTTCTATGGCGATGGCGCTAGCGAGGAAGGCGGCGTGTATGAAACGCTGAATTTTGCGGCGCTGCATAAGCTGCCGATCCTGTTTGTCTGCGAGAATAATTTCCTCGCCATTCACGAACCTTTGAACCGGCGCTGGGCGGCGGACCGCTTGACGGAGCGGGTGGCGACCTTCGGCATGCCCGCGCAGCGGATTACCTCGGGTGATATTTTCGAGATTAGGACCGCTGCCGCCGAGGCGGTTGCCGCGATCCGCGCTGGGGCCGGTCCGGTATTTTTAGAGTGCCATACCTATCGTTGGCGCGAACACGTCGGCCCGGCAGAGGATTATGCGGCGGGCTATCGCGACCGCGCTGATTTGGAAGCCTGGCAGGCCAAGGATCAGGTCGCCCGTCTTGCAGCGCTGCTGCCCGAGGATGCGCGCCAGACGATCGACGCTGCGATTGCTGCAGAGATTGACGCGGCAGTCCGCTTTGCCGAAGACAGCCCGTTTCCTGCGCTAGAGGAACTTTACGATCATGTCTACGCCTGATCCCAAACCCCGCAGCCTGCGTTATGTTGATGCGCTGCGCGAGGCGGTGGCGCAGGAGATGCGGCGCGACCCGGAGGTATTCGTCTTCGGTCTCGACGTCGATGACCATCGGGCGATCCAAGGCTCGACCCAAGGGTTGCTGGAGGAATTCGGCGCCGACCGTTGCTTCACGACGCCGCTGTCGGAAGATGCGATGACCGGGGTGGCGATTGGCGCGGCGATGGCGGGGATGCGGCCCATCCATGTGCATATCCGTATGGATTTCCTCATGCTGTGCATGAACCAGCTCGTCAATATGGCCGCGAAAGCCCATTACATGTACGGCGGTTCGGTGAAGGTGCCGATGGTTGTACGCTCGATGATCGGCAAATCCTGGGGGCAGGGGGCGCAGCATTCACAAGGGTTGCACGCCATGTTTATGCATGTGCCGGGCCTGAAAGTGGTCGCCCCGTCGAATGCCTATGACGCTAAAGGCTGCTTGATCGCCGCTATCCGCGACGATAACCCGGTCATTTTTATGGAACATCGGCTGCTCTACCCGACCGAAGCCGAGGTGCCGGAAGAAGATTTCACCGTTCCTTTCGGTAAGGCGCGCCAGATGCTGCGCGGCACCGATATCACCATCGTCGGCATCTCCAATATGGCGCAGGAATGTTTGCGCGCGGCCAGCTTGCTCGCGGATCTTGGCGTCTCGGTCGATTTGATCGATCCGGTCAGCCTGTTGCCGCTTGATATGGAAACGATCCTCGCGTCGGCCCGGCGCACCCGGCGGTTACTGGTGGTCGATAACGCCTGGGTTTCGGCGGGGGCAGGGGGGGAGATTGCGGCGCAGGCGGCGGAACATTTGGGCGGCGAGGGGCCGTTGACCGTCCGCCGTCTCGGCTTCGCGCCGACGACCTGCCCGACGACGCCTACGTTGGAGGCCGCCTTTTATCCCAATCCGACGAGTATCGCCCAAGCCGCCTACCGCATGGTCGGGGGCGATCCCGCCTGGACGCCCGACCCGGCGCAGGCGCAACTCGCCTATCAGCAGGTTTTCAAGGGGCCATTTTAGATGTTCTACGAGTTGGCCGCCCCTAGTTGGGGTCAGGAAGAAGTCGATGCCCTGCAGCGCGTCATCGCCTCGGGCCGCTTTACGATGGGCGAACAGGTCGCGACGTTCGAGCGGGCGTTCGCCGAGTACTTCGGCATGCGCCAAGGGGTCATGGTCAATTCCGGCTCCTCCGCCAATCTGGTTGGCATTGCCGCGCTTTTCTACCGGCAGGACAGGCCCTTACAGCGCGGGGACGAGGTGATCGTCCCGGCAATTTCTTGGGCGACGACCTATCATCCCTTGCAGCAATACGGTTTGCGCCTGCGCTTCGTCGATGTCGAGCTTGAGACGCTGAACCTCGACGTGTCGAAACTGGAAGCGGCGCTGACCCCGCGCACCCGCGCCATTTTGCCCGTTTCCATCCTTGGCAATCCGGCGGCGCTGGACGTGATCCGCGCTTTCGCCGATGCCCACGGCCTCTATGTTTTCGAAGACAATTGCGAATCGATGGACGCCGAGCTGAACGGTCGCAAGACCGGCACCTTCGGCGACCTCAATACCTTCAGTTTCTTCTTCTCCCATCACATCTCGACGATGGAAGGCGGAATGATCCTGACGGATGATACCGAGCTAGCGCACCTCTGCCGGTCGTTGCGCGCCCACGGCTGGACGCGCGACCTGCCGCCAGATAGCCCCGTCTATCAGCGCCGGTCAGAGGATCATTTCGAAGCCTATCGCTTCATCCTGCCGGGCTATAATGTGCGCCCACTGGAGATGGAAGGCGCGGTGGGGCTGGAACAGTTGAAAAAACTTCCAGCGATGACGGCGGCGCGGCGGCGCAATCTCGCCCTGTTCCAGTCGCTTTTTGCGGGGGACGAGCGCTTCATCATCCAGCGCGAAAACGGCAAAAGTTCCAGTTTCAGTTTTACGATTATTTTGAACCCCGCCGCTAAGCTCGACCGGCGCAAAGTCTTTGCCGCGCTGGGGGACGCTGACATTGGCTATCGCATCATCACCGGCGGCTGCTTCCTGCGCCATGACGTAATTAAATATTATGATCACGACATCGTTGGCGGGATCGAGAACGCCAATCTGGCCCATGATTGCGGGTTCTTCGTCGGGAATCATCCCTTTGATCTGACGCCGCAGATTGAACGTCTGCGCGACGTTCTCGATACTGTTTGCCGGTAAGGGACTTAGAATGAGCGATAGTTTTTCGATCCTGATCACCGGCGGCGCCGGCTATCTCGGCGCGGTGATGGTTCCGGCTTTCCTGGCCGCCGGGCACCGGGTGACGGTGCTGGATAACTTTCTGTTCAAGCAAAATTCCCTAGCGGCGGTCTGTGCCGATCCGGGGTTCGATGTTGTGCGCGGCGATGCGCGCGAGGCGGCGGTGCTGAAGCCACTGGTCGCCAAGGCCGATATCGTCATTCCGCTGGCTGCCCTGGTTGGCGCGCCGATGTGCGATGCCGATAAGATCGCCGCACACTCCACGAATTTCGATGCCGTGCGGACCTTGCTGGACCTGCTGTCACCACAGCAACGGGTTTTGATGCCCGTTACCAACTCCGGCTATGGCATTGGGGAGCAGGGGCAGCTTTGCACCGAAGACTCGCCGCTCAAGCCGCTATCGCTCTATGGCCGCAGTAAGGTTGCGGCGGAAGCGGCGGTGCTGGATCGCGGCAATTCCCTTAGCCTCCGCCTCGCCACGGTATTTGGCATGTCGCCGCGCATGCGGATCGATTTGCTGGTCAATGATTTCGTCTATCGCGCCCTCTATGACCGGGCGGTCGTGCTGTTCGAACCGCACTTCAAGCGGAATTACATCCATATCCGCGATGTTGCCCGCGCCTTCCTGCACGGGATCGCGCAGTTTGATACGATGCAGGGGCGCCCCTATAACCTTGGCCTGTCGGACGCCAACCTGTCGAAATGGGAACTGTGTGAGCGGATCAAGGCGCATTTGCCGGATTTCGCCTTCCTCGAAGCCCCCATCGGCGAAGACCCGGATAAGCGCGACTATATCGTCTCCAACACCCGGATCGAGGCGACCGGTTTCAAGCCCGCCCATAGTCTCGACGCTGGGATTGCGGAATTGATCAAAGGCTATCGCATGCTGCGCAA
Source organism: Elstera cyanobacteriorum (assembly GCF_002251735.1). NCBI lineage: Bacteria > Pseudomonadati > Pseudomonadota > Alphaproteobacteria > Rhodospirillales > Rhodospirillaceae > Elstera > Elstera cyanobacteriorum. The sequence continues at coordinate 355,049 of NZ_NOXS01000031.1, forward strand.
TAGCCGTTACGGTAATGTCTAGCCGCCAAGCCGTTCTATTGGTGGGCGGGCGTGGCACCCGGCTGGGGGATTTGACGGCCCGCACGCCGAAACCCCTGCTACCGGTTGCCGGGCGACCGTTTCTGTCCCATCTCGTCGAACGGCTGGCGGTCCAGGGGTTCCGCGATATTCTGTTGCTGACCGGCTATCTGGCGGAGGCGTTTCAGGCGTTTCAGGCGGATTGGTCGGCGCGGGGCGTCACGATAACCTGCCGGGTCGAGACGGAACCGGCGGGGACCGGCGGCGCCTTGCACCTAGCCCTGCCGGAGCTTGCGCCGGACTTCCTAGTGTTGAACGGCGACTCGCTGTTCGCGATTGATCTTGCGGATTTCCTGGCCTCGCCACTGCCGCCGGGGGTAGACGGGCGCCTTGCCCTGCGCCGGGTGCCGACGACCGACCGGTATGGCACCGTGACACTGGCCGATGGGCGGATCACGGGCTTCCAGCCGCGCGCGGCGGCACCGGGGCCGGGAGTGATCAATGCTGGGGTTTATTGGCTGCGCCGGGAAGCGGTGACCGAAGCGCACGCGTTGCCCTGTTCGCTGGAGGCCGATATTTTCCCCGGACTTGCGCAGGCCGGACGGCTGGAAGGCCGGATTTTGGACGGCTATTTTCTCGATATCGGCGTACCGGATGATTTTGCCCGCGCGCAGGTGGATTTTGCCCCCGGCGGGGCTGCGGCGCTTTATAACGGCACGGGGCAGGCGGAAGCAGGGGCGTAAGGCAAGATGCAAGATCATTTCGGTTTCAGGCCCGGCCAGCGGCCCGCGCCGTCCCCGGGGGTGCCGCTCTATACGCTGATCACCATCGTGCGTAACGCCGTGGGCAGCATCGAGCAGACCCTGCGCAGTGTCGAGCGGCAGACCTATCCCGCCATCGAGTATATTGTCGTCGATGCCGCCTCGACCGATGGCACCGTCGAGGTTTTACGTCGTTACGAGCATCTTATTAGCGTTTGGTGCTCCGAACCCGATCAAGGCCATGCCGATGGTCAGAACAAGGGCGTTCGGCAGGCCAATGGGCAGTTTATCGGCTTCGTCTATGCCGATGATTGGCTGCCCGACGATTTCGTTGAAACATCCGTTGCGTCCCTGCTGCGCGACGGGGCCGATTTCGTTTTCGGCGATATGGATTACCATATGGACGGAGAGTTTCTGTTCACCATCCCCGGCGATCCCGAATATCGCACGCGCATACACTACCGCGCGCCGGTGATGAATTACCCGACCCTGACGGCCCATCGTCGTGTTTTCGATGGGGTAGGGCTATTCAACCCCGCGTATCGTGTGGCGCCGGACTATGAATGGCTGTTCCGGGTTGATCGCGCGGGCTTCCGTGGGTGTCATGATCCCGCCATCCGCTATCATTTTGCGCTTGGGGGCAATTCCAGCCAATATGCCACGCGGTCGGCCTTGGAGGTTGCCCGTGCGCTCTGCGCCCAGGGGGCTAATCCCTTGCGGGTCTGGTCCTATGCTTGCGTACGCATCGCCTTCCATGCCGTGGATGAGCGCCTACGCCGCTATGTTTCCCCTGCAGTTTACGCGCGGGTACGGGCGGTTCGCAAAGCGATTAGCGGTTAGCAAAGGACGCAAAGCTGGCGAGGGGCGGAATCTGATCGGGCATTAGGGCGAAATAATTGACGACACCCTGAATAGGTTCGGTAACCGAAATGAATACACCGTCCTGATCGGTGAGAATCACATAACCAAGGTGGTGGAGCGGCCCGAAAACATCCGGCCAATCATACCCCGCGCGCCGTAGATGCGCTGGCTCGCATTCAAAGAAAATCCAGGGGTGATGCTGGGTTAGAAGCTCTGCCATCCCCGCTAGGGCTGGCGGTTCGTATCCCTCGATATCGATTTTCAGAAGTACCGGCGGGGCAAGGCGGATCGTGCCTGCGGCAATCAACCCATCCAGTCTTTTTAACGTAACCGCTTGGGTTGCCCTGTGATCGGCGGGAGGCGGCCCATCCAGAATATAACCTAAGCCGCTGACGGGGGTACCCGTGGCGTCTTGCGGAACGGCTAAGGTCGCCGTCTGATCGTTTTCGGCCAAGCCGACGGGGAGGAGGGTGAGCGCTGGTAGGCCCGCCAAGTTCCGAAGAGCGAGCGCGTAAGCCTCGGCATTTGGTTCGAACCCATAAAGCGGGACGCCGGGGCGGCGATGACGGGCAAGAAACCAGCTAAACCGCCCGATATTCACACCAACATCGATAATTGTTCCGGCCTGCCCGGCGAGCGCGGCCAAGAGCCGTTGGGTTGCAGCAGTTTCAGGCACACCGAAAGCACCGATCCGGCGGAGCACGGCGTGATAGAGGGCATGGGCGTAACGGGTCGCCCCTTCACCGAAGGTTGCCCGCAACAGGCGTTTGGTGAGCATTCGGCCTGCGGCGATCATCGAACGTCCTCCCGATGGAGTTTGGAGAGGGAAGCCAGCGTTTGATGCAGGCTTTGTCCCCGGTCATGCCACTGGAACCCCTCTCGGCACGCATCGAAGGCCGCCGTTTGGAGGGCGTTCAATCCGTCGAAATCATCGATACTCCGGCGGATACCGTCGACCAAAGACGGAAAATCACGGAAGAAACGCACGGATTTCCCATCGATCAACGGTACCTCCGCCAGGGAACCCGCTAAGGCGAAGAGCGGGCAGCGCTGAAACACAGCATTCAGCACTTTCAGCTTGAACCCGCCGCCGACCCGCTCGGGAACGATGCTCATGCGCGCGCCCGCAAGATAGGGCTCGACAGCCTCGACCCGTCCATGAATGGCAACATTGGGAAAGCGGTGACGCCAGTGGTCTAGAACTGCGGCTGGCCCGGCGCCAACAATGTCGATGCCAATACCGTCATGGGCAAGCGGGGCCGCCGCCGCTTCAAGAAACTCAACAAGATTCTGTTGTTTGACGATCCAATCGAAACTCCCGACGACGACGACACGACGGGGGGTTTCGGCGGTCAGGGTCCGCTGCGCTAGCCGGGGGCCATCATATCCAGGCACGAGACTCAGAAACCTTTGATTGGGGGCATCGGCGAGAAAATGGGCACGATCCCCCGTCGGGCTTATGGTGGTCACAAGGTCGGCCTCGGCCAGCAGTTGGCGCTCGAGGGCCGCGATCCGCCCACCATCGATCCACTGGGCAAGACGCAGTGGCGCCAAGGCCATCGAGTGGTTGACGGCGAGCCGACGCAGGCTGGCTTCGTGATTATGCGCGACGTAGGCGAGCGTCGGGCGATGGCCTGTCACCCGTGTTGCCTCGGCCAGGAGCGGCAGGGTCCACCCCATGCTTACATAGTCGATCAAGATGGCGTCCCACGGCTGTTGGATCAGCAGCGGCCAGAGGCTTCGGCGGGGATCGGGGCCAGACAGCCGTAACGCATGCTGCGGCAAATAGGAGAAGGGATATAGCCACAGCCGATGACGGCTATTATCCCGGCACAGAACCCAGTCTGCTCCCCGGGCGGGGCCATCGGGGGGCACCGGCGCGTCTCTCCCTTGATAGGTGCAAAAGACGCTGACCCGGCACGGCTGCGCGGCCAGGGACTCGATCAATTTGGCCGAATAGATCCGATCCCCGGCGTGGGTCGGGTAGGGGAAGAACCGGGTGAGCCACAGATAGTTTGGGCGGGCTTCGGGGGGAGAACTTGGCATCAAACCGTCCCGTCGCGGCCCGCCGCCTCCCGGGCGGTGCGGCCCCGCTCTAAACCGATGATCGCGGCTAGAACAAGATAAGCGGGTTGAATAACGGTTCCCGACGTTAGGACCATAATCATCACTGCGACAAACACCAAGACATTACTTCGGCTTGAAAAATTCATAATGAAGAGAATGGTAAGGACGATACCAAAAAAGCCGAGCTCCGCGATGAAATTTAGGGCTAAAACGTCCGATTTATAATAAGTAGCCTCAGAAATATCTAAGAACCCCCCCCAGATAGTCGGATCAAAGATCGCATGATCTTGATAGTTACCAAAACCGGTTCCGATTGGAAAGGTTTCGGCGATGACCTCGGCGGCGACGGTCGTCGATTCGAGGCGCATCTGGCTGGAAGGGTCATTCTGGTTCAGCACTTCGCTGATACGGCCACTAAACACGACCAACACCAAAAGCCCGAGGACAGCAAGAACTCCCAGACGCAGAACAAGATTACCCCGGCGATTGATCAGCACCTGCTGGGCAATAAAAACACAGGCCATAATCAGCCCGGCGCCTGCCCCCGTTACCCCGATGGCGAGCAAATAGGCGATCTGGGGCAGCCACAGGCGGTTCGGGCGGGTAATTAAGACGCCAAGATAAGAACTCGCCAAAGCATAACCGGCCCAGGACGGTTCCCGATGCAGGCCACTGGTGCGGTTAGCCGCAAAGCCAGACAGTGTATCGAAATCAACTATATAGAGACTGATATCTTCGCCCACCACCCTTAAAATAATCCATGAGAAAATGGCATAAAAACAAATAATATAGTGAATCGTTATAATTCCATTTGCAAAATGAGGTCGTAGAATTATTTCGTTTTCCTTAAATAAGTCTGTTATGAGGAAACTGACTCCAATCATCACGATAACTTGAATATAGCCGACGGTATAAATTTCCCCGACGGAAAATATTTGAAAAAAGAACAAAGCAATCGCAAAAGATATAAAGAAAATTTGCCGTCTTGCGAGAGAAGTGGAGAGAGATATTTTGCAAAACATGAATAAATATATTATATAAATAATGATTACGGGTGTGATATACACCATATACCCCGTAATTTCGGTTAGGTTGATCAGCCAATAGACCAAACCATCCGAGTATCCAATCAGAAACCAAGCCAGGGCGTGTATCACCGACGCAATGCTCCCGCAGAAATCCAACTATTGATCCGTCCAATCATCGGGGCCTCACGGTCCCCGGACGGGATGGTGGCGAAGATATAGCAGACAGGCCAGCAAGACGCCTACTTCTCCGAGAACGGTGGCCCAGGCGGCTCCCGACGCCCCGAGCCCCCCGGCGAGGAGAGCGCAGAGCAGAAGGCGACCGCAGCCCGCCCCCAGGTAAATATTCCGAAGCGCCACCGCCCGCCCTGCAGGGATCAGCCATTGTACGCCGATCAGGCTATTGAGGGTGATTAGCAGCGGCAAGGGGCTGAGGAGGCGGAGCACGGGGCTCGCGGCGGTCGCGGTTGGCCCCAGGATCAGCGGCACCAACCACTCGGCGAGCAGGAACAGCATCAGGCTGCCTATCGCCGCAAGGCCGCCGATCCGAAGGGCCGACCAGCGGAAGAGCCGCGCCGCTTCCTCCGGGGCAAGGGCCATCAGGCGGCTCATCTGGGGGAACAGGGCGGTGCGGAAGACCGAGAGCAGACTGGCGGCCGCGCGGGCCAGCTTCTCTGCCGCCACAAAAAGGCCGACCGCGATCGGATTGGCGACCGCGCCCAACACCAGCGGCAATAGGTAATCGAAAGAACTGCTGCCGAGGTAGAGCTGGAAAATGCTTCTGCCGTCGCGCAGAACTTTAACTGCCCCGACGCAGTGCCGATGGGAAAAACCGGTCTGGCGGCGAACGATCCATAGGCCTGCGCCGAAGACGCCCAGCCAAGCGGCGGCTTGCGCGGCGAAATAGACCCACGCATCACCCGGCCCGCGAATGCCAATCAGCAGGATACCAACGGCGGCCAACCGCAAAACGACCGTGAGGACCCCAATTTTGCTGGCCTGCTGGGTTCCCAGAAAATACCAGAGCGGGTCATGGGCCTGCAGGACGGCGGCGGCCAGCGCCCAGAGCAGCAGGGGATCATCGACCCGGACGGGTAGAAGTCCGATGGCTGCGATCAGTACCAGCGGCAGGGCGAGCACGGCGACGGCCAATTTGGCCAGCGTCACCGCGCCAAACAGGGCGGCGAGCGCGGCGGGATCGTCGGCCCGTTGGGCGGCGGTCTGGGTGGCCGAGAGGTGAAACCCGTAATCAAAAACGATCAGCGCCAATTGCCCCAGCGCCATCAGTTGGGCAACCTCGCCCCAGCGCTCCAGCCCCAGTGTTCGCATCAGAAAGGGCAGGGTCAGCAGAGGGATGAGGTATTGAAGGCCTTGCAGGGCAGTTAGGGCAGGAACGGCCTTGAAAACCTGTCGCGTGGCAATCATGGCGCCGAGCGTTGAAAAAGCAGATCGGCTTGTTGAATGGCCCCCCGCCGATCCCGGGCGATTCCACCAATTCCGACCAGCCGGTAAGCCTGGGCATGAAGATGGGTCAGAATTTGGTCGGCGGTCGGTTGGCCTGCGTAAAATTCGGTAAAGGAGAGTTCGACATAGATGTAATCGATACGGGGGAGCAAGTGTTCGGCCCCTTTCAGAACCTCAAGCTCGCCGCCTTGCGTATCTATTTTCAGTAAGCAGGGGCGCAGGAGCGCCGCATCGGCCAGTAGGGCATCTAGCCGCTGAACCGCAACGGCCACCGTGCCGATCTCCTCGGTTCCCGGAGCAAAAGCAGCTTGATTATTGCTGATCGGTAGCAGCGACGAGTTATCGGAACGGCGGGAGATATGAAGGCTGGCCCGTCCCTCGGCGGCACCTAGAGCAACCGGGTAGAGCTTTACGGCTGGATCGGCGGCAAATAGCCGCTTGAAGACGGCCACGGCTTCGGGGAAAGGCTCGAAGGCATGAATTTCGATCGTGGGGTGCAGTCCGCGCATCAGCAGGCTGAATTGCCCGACATTGGCCCCGGCGTCGATGACGGACCCGAGCGTCAGATCGCGCATGGCGACGAAATTCTCTAAGGACGCAGCAACGCCGAACCGCAGGCCGCGCCGAAACGCCGGGTGGCGCAGCAGCCGCAGCAGCTTAACCGCGCGCCGGAGAGGATTTCTGAGCAGACCCATTGTCGCCGCCGTTTCTAAACTCACCGGCATGGATACCAGCCCGCCGCCGTTCTGCCTAGGGTAGTGCCGTTAGAGCCAGCCGAACTGCCGCCCGACTCATAAAAAACGCCAATAATCAAGATCAGCTCTTTCAAGTTGCCGCGAGTCTTGTGTATTCTTCCCCAAATATGGGCTTATGGTGATCGGGCGGTTCGCCGCGCGATGGAGGATAGAGCATGAACATTGGTTTTCGGTCCCTAATCGCGGCGGCGCTGGCCGGTACGGCCCTGACGGCGTTTTCGGCTTTTGCGGTTGACGCCGATCCCAAGGTTGTGGGCCGCGCCGCCATTGTGCAGGACGTCGTGAAGGGGCGGACAACCCTGACTGACGAACGGGTGATCAAGCTCGACGATATTCTCTTTGCGCAAGAGCAGGTTGTCACCGGCCCGAAGTCTAAGGCGTTGATCGAGTTCCGCGACGGAACCACCCTCGAACTCGGCCCGAATGGGGCGCTGACCATTGATAAGATGGTCTTCGATCCGGAAGGCGGTAAGAAGGATAAGGCGGTCAGCATTTCGCGCGGGCTGTTCCGGCTCGTTTCGGGGGCGGCGGCGCCGGACTCGAGCACAACGATCAAGACGCCCTCGGGCACCATCGGCATCCGCGGTTCGCTGATTGCCGGGGTTGTGCCGAGCGACGCCAATCAGCCAACCGTGTTCGTTGGCGGTAGCGGCAATTTCACGGTGACCAATGGCGCGGGGACCACTTCGTTCACCGGTGGGCAAGCGGTTGCCGTTAGTGGCCGGAATCAGGCGCCGACGCCGCCGGGCCGTGTTCCGGATGTTGTTGCCGGGGCAGTCGTTCAGTCGATTAGCAGCACGCTCGGCACGACGCCGCCTTCCACGCCACCTGCCTCGCCCGGCACGCAGCAGGCCATGAACCTGGCCAATACGGTTCCGGCAACTCAGCAGCAACAGCAGCAACAGTCGACGCAAAATAATTTGCCGACTCCTCCGGCAACAGGGGCGGTGAACCTGCCCGCCGGAACGCAGGCCGCGATCACCAATAATGCGCCGTCCACCCCGCAGCAGCAGCAGCAGATGGCCAATTATGCGGCGCAACAGCAGCAGGTAAACGATCAGGCGCAGCAGCGGGCGACGCAGAATGTTGTGCAAGGTCTGTCGACGGTGATGAACCCGACGCAGCTTGCCAATTCGGTCAATAACATCACGGCGGGGAACCCACGGCAGGGGCAGACGGCTCAAAACGCTTCGGGCCTGTCGCAGCAGCAGTTGGCCCAGGCGTCGACGCAAGCCGCGCTTCCGCCCGCGCTGCAGGCTGCCGTGAATAGCGGCAATGCCCAGCAGATCCAGCAGGCGGTCCAGGTTCTCTCCGGTGGCAACCCGCAGCGGGCGGCGGTCTTGGCGCAGCAGGTGGTGACCCGGGCCGAACAGATTCTGGCGACCAATCCGCAGGCTGCCGTCAATGCGGCAGCGGCGGCGTTGCAGGTTGTGGCGAACTTACCGGTCCAGACGACGGCCCCGTCGGAAACCCTGCAAACGACCGTAATCGCTGCGCGTATTTTCGTGAACCCGACCGCCCAGCGCGTTGCGCCGGAGACGGTGGCGAATGGCGCCGCGTCGGCGGCCCGTATCGTGACCAACCCCACCGTCTATCAAGCAAGCCCGCAGGCCGCCATTCAGGTGATGGCCAATGCTTATGGGACGGTCAGTTCGCCAGGGATAACTGCTACGAACCCGAATGCCCAGGCGACGGTTGCTCAGGTTTTATCGCAGGCGGCGCAGGCTAATGGTTTGAACGCGGCGAACCAGACGAACTCTGCCCAGATTCAGCAGATTCTGGGGCAGCAGGCTGTTACGTTCGCGCAACGGCCTGCTGCTGTAGATCAACAACGAGGTGCCACCGGGGCCACCGGGGTCCTGGACCCCAGCGAAACGCCGCTGCGGTCTGAGTTGAACAGCTTCCAAGCCAGCCCGACCTAAACCGGCAGGCGAGCGACAAAGACAAACGGGCGCCCCCAATCAGGGAGCGCCCGTTTTATTTTTAAGGGGTTTAGAGGGCGGTTAGGCCCAGTCGCTGCCGTTGAGCAGCAGGGCCATCAGGGCCGCGCAACCCTCGGCATCCGCTTGATCGAAACGGTTGGGGATCGGACTATCGAGGTCGAGCACCCCGAGCATCCGGTCCGCTGCGATCAGCGGCAGCACCAGCTCCGAGCGGGAGGCGGCATCGCAGGCGATATGGCCGGGGAAGGCGTGAACGTCGGGCACGATCTGCACCGCGCCCGTCGCAACCGCCGTCCCGCACACCCCGCGCCCAACCGGAATGCGCACGCAGGCGGGCTTACCGTGGAAGGGGCCGAGCACCAGCAGATCGGGCTGTTTTAGAAAATAGAACCCCGCCCAATTCAGATCGGGCAGGGTCCAATAGAGCAGCGACGCCAGATTGGCGGCATTGGCGATGGGGTCGCGTTCTCCGTCCAGCAGGCCGCGCGCTTGCCGGTGCATTTCTGCGTAAAGATCGGCTTTCGGCAGCGTGCGCAGGCTATCGTCGAGAGCGAACATGCTTAGTTCCCCACCACCAAGCCTTCGCGGCGCGGGTCGGCACCGCCGAGCAGTTTGCCGTCCTTCACCAGAATCGCGGCCAGGCCGCTGTTCATCTCGCCGACCGTTACCTTATAGCCCATGGTCTCCAAGGCCTGCTTGAAGCCGGTGGCGCCCGTGCCATCCTCCAGCAAGGCATTGCCGTTGCGGTTGCCGAAATGGGCCTGGGAAACGGCGGTCTGCGGGTCCATACCCCAGTCGATCATCCCAAGCAGGGTTTGCGCGACGTATTGGATGATCGCGGCGCCACCGGGCGAGCCGAGGACCATTTTCACCGCGCCGCTGTCGTCAAAGACAATCGTCGGCGCCATCGAGCTGCGCGGGCGTTTGCCCGGTTCCACCCGATTAGCCACCGGCTTACCGTCGCGCTCTGGCACAAAGCTGAAATCGGTCAACTGATTGTTCAGCAAGAACCCGGCGGCCATGCGGCGGGCGCCGAACCCATCTTCGATGGTGGTCGTCATCGACAAGGCATTGCCATAACTATCGACAATGGCGATTTGGGTGGTCGAGGGAAACTCCGGCGTTTCCCCTACGGCCAGGGCGCCGCTGCTGGCGGGCGGCTGCCCGGCGGGCGCCGTGCCCTTATCGGCGTTCCAGTCGATCAATTGGGCGCGCTGCCCCAAATAGACCGGATCGAGCATCCCGGTGATCGGTTGCCGCACGAAAGCCGGGTCGGCCACATACATGTCGCGGTCGGCAAAGGCGAGGCGCCCGGCCTGCATGAACAGATGCACCGCCTGAACGCCGCCGGGGCCGAAGGACTTCAGGTCGTAGCGTTCCAGAATCCCCAGCATCTGCGCAACCGCCAACCCGCCAGAGGAGGGGGGCGCCATCCCGCAGATTTTAAGGCCCCGATAGCCGCTGCACACGGGGTCGCGCTGAATGACCTTATAGGCCGCAAGATCGGCCATACTCAGGCTGCCGGGGTTCGGTTCTTGGCGCACGGCGGCGACAATCGCCTCGCCGATGCTGCCTTTGTAGAACGGCTCTACCCCATGCTCCGCCAAGATTTTCAGCGTCGCAGCATAGTCCGGGTTGGTCAGCAGCTCCCCTTCCCAGCGCGGCTCGCCATTCGGGCGGTAGAAATAGGCCTTCGCCACCGGATCGCGCATCAGATATTTTTCGGCGGCCAGCAGCTTGGCGAGGCGTGGGGAGATCGTGAACCCCTCCTCGGCAATCCCCAGGGCGGGTTTCACCAGATCGGCCCAAACGGCTTTACCGTGCCGCTTATGCAGCACATCCAGCAGGCGCGGCACGCCGGGCACCCCGACCGACCGGCCGCCGACAACCGCATCATAGAACGGCAGCGGCTTGCCGTCGGCATTCAGAAATAACTGCGGCGTTGCCTTCTCCGGCGCGATTTCGCGGCCATCGTAGGAGGTGAGCTTACCAGCGGCTTTGTCGTAATAAAGCACGAAGGCACCGCCGCCGATGCCCGACGATTGCGGTTCGACCAAATTCAGCACCAGTTGCACGGCAATCGCCGCATCGGCCGCCGTACCGCCCTTTGCCAATACCTCCGCCCCCGCGCGGGAGGCGAGGGGATTGGCGGCAATCACCATGAATTTATCGGCACTCACCAGCGCTTTCGCTGCCGTTCCCGTCGCCGCTTCCGGGGCTTTTTCAGGGGCTTGCGCGAGGAGGGGCGGGGCGAGCAATAGGCCCGCGAGGAGGCCGGTCAAACAGGTACGCCGCAGATTCCGCATGGTTGCCATAGACCTTTGCCTCTCTCAGCCCTAGCTTGTTGCCCGAGGGGGCGCACGACGCCCCAATCCTTAAGCAGAGCCTAACCGCGCCCCCGTGTGTATGCAATCGCGGGGGCGGGAAAGAGCGGAGGAATCATGAGCGCAACGGCGGCAATTCTGGTGATCGGCAACGAAATTCTGTCGGGCCGAACCCATGATACGAATATTCACTCCATCGCCGGGGCCTTGACGGCGCGCGGGATTGTAGTGGCCGAAGCGCGGGCGGTGCCGGATGTGGAAGCGGTGATCGTGGCGACGGTCAACGAGCTGCGCGGGCGCTATACCTATGTTTTCACCACCGGCGGGATCGGCCCGACCCATGACGATATTACCGCCGCCTGCATCGCCAAAGCCTTCGGCGTGACCCTGCACCGCGATCCGCTGGCGGTGAAGATGCTGGAAGCCCATTACGAACCGGGACAGTTGACCGAAGCGCGCCTGAAGATGGCCGAGGTGCCGGTCGGCGCCAGCCTGGTGGAAAACCCCGTCTCCCGCGCGCCGGGGTTTCGCATGGCGAATGTCTTCACCCTGGCGGGCGTGCCGCGCATTGCCCAGGCGATGATGGATAATATCCTGCCGACCCTGGCGGAAGGCCCGGCTATCCACGCCCAGACCGTTTCCTGCACCTTGGGCGAGGGCGTGATTGCCGAGGGGCTGGGGGCGGTGCAGGCGCGCTACCCCGATCTCTCCATCGGCTCCTACCCCTATTTCCGCAATGGGGTGTTGGGGGTCAGTTTGGTCACGCGCGGCACCGACCGCAGCGCCGTCGAAGCGGCGTCGCGGGAGATCGCGGCGATGGTCGAAGGTTTGGGCGGCACAGCGCTGGTGGTGGAGGGGATGGCCTAACCCCGCCGCGCGGCATGGGGGGACCGGAATGTCTTGGCTGAATACGAAGGTCCCGCCGCTGGTGGTTCTGGGGCTTGTGGCGCTGGCGATGATCGTGCTGGCGCCGGGCTTCCCCCGGCTAGACGCGGCGCCGCTGGTCCGGGGGATCATCGCGCTGGCGATGTTTGGCGGCGGGGTAGCAATGGTCGTCACGGCGATCAGAACCTTCCGCCGCGCCAAAACCACGGCCAACCCGATCCATCTCGACGCGGCCTCCGCCCTCGTCACCCACGGGATTTTTGCCTATAGCCGCAACCCGATGTATGCGGGCATGGCGCTGTTTTTGATCGCCCTCGCGGTCGCCCTGGCCTCGCCCGCCGCGCTGGTCGGCGTGGCCGTCTTCGTTGGATATATCACCCAATTCCAAATCCGCCCGGAGGAGGCGATGCTGCGCGAAAAATTTGGCGAGGCTTACGCCCGCTATTGCGCGGCGGTTCGGCGGTGGGTTTAGGGGGAGTGTCGATGTTTGTGCGCGCCCGAAATTGCTGCGCTCGCCCTATTGCCGCCAACGATTGGTCACCTCGAATTACCGTGCGTTTTGCCGTAGCGAGAGAAGCT